>NZ_CALUXO010000073.1 GCF_944324745.1 uncultured Thomasclavelia sp.
TAATCTATCTGATAATGAATCGGGATAGAAACATCACAGCCAGCCAGCTGATAACATATTTGTGGGAGGATAAAGAAAACCAGGTAACGATCGGAGCACTTAGAAATCTGGTCTATCGGGCTAGAAAAGATTTAAAGATGCTTTATGATAAAGAACCATGTATTTTATCAAAGGGCCATAGTTATTATTGGAATCCAGCCGTTAAATGTGTAGTTGATTATGAAGAATTATTGAAACTGGCAGAAAGTATCATTGAAAGCAATGAGACGATTGATTTACAAGTAAAAAAAGCCTGGCAATTAGCTGATTTATTTGAAAATGAATTCCTGCCAGAATTTCAGGATAACAGTTGGATCAAACAAAAAAATGCGGTGCTTTTAAAAAGTTGTTATGAAAGTCTAATATCAATAATTGATCAGTTAAAGCAAGCTAATGAATATCAAATAATCATTGATTTATTACAACATCCTAATCTTGTTAAAATAGAAGATGATAAATTATTTGCAGCTAGATTAGATGCTTATTATCAAATGAAACAATATGATGTGGCCTTGAAATATTATCGTAATATTTTAAATAAATATTATTTATATTATGGTAAAACAGTACCAGCAGCAATTAAACAAGTATATCAGGAATGTTTAAATAAACTACCGGAGGTAGAAGTTGAAAATATTGAAATTGAAGATGTTCTTGATCAATCAGAAACAGTAACCGGGGCTTTTTATTGTGATTTTACGGTTTTTAAACGAATTTATCAGTTAAATTTAATTGATGTTACTAAGCTAAATAATGAACATGCTTTAGTAATGCTGACAATTCGTAATCAAGATGAACATTACGATAGTCATAAATTACAAAATTATTCACAGCTATTAAAAAATTTGATGCAACAAAATTTACGTAAAAATGATATATTTTCACAATACAGTTTAACGCAATATTTTATTTTGATTCAGTCTCCTAAAATGACCGGAATTGAAACCGCAGTTAATCGAATTATCAGATATTTTAATAATGATATAGTTGATGATAGAGTATATATTGATTATCAAATCAAAAGATTAGATTTTTATCGATAAGTTAATAATATTTTGAAGGTGCAAGATTATGAAAATAGTTTTGCACCTTTTTTTGGTTGATTTTTTAAATATCAGGAATAATTAAAATAGGCGTTTAATATTTCTATAAAACACACTTTAAGGGCTTACATTGTAGTGCTACAATAAACATATATAGGAGGGAAAGTTAATGTTAAAGGACTATAAATTTGAAGAAATCGAGATTGTTCCTGATATTGAAGAATGTTTAGAAAATGCTAAACTGGAACTATCTAAAAAACAAATGTTATTAAAAGAAAAGAAATTACCAGTCGTAGTTTTATTTGAAGGATGGGGTGCTTCTGGAATTGGAACGACACTTGGTAAAGTGATTCAAAATATGGATCCGCGGTTTTATACTGTTGAAACAATGAACAAAATTACTGAGGAAGAAACGAGAAAGCCTTTTTTATATCGTTATTTTTTACGAATTCCTGAAAATGGAATGGCGACATTTTATGATCATGGCTGGATGAATGATGTTGTTAAAGCGTATATCCATGGGCAAATTGATCAATCTGACTATGAAAAAAGAATTGTCAGCATTCAACGTTTTGAAAGAACTTTAGTTGATAATGGTTATCTAGTTATTAAGTTCTTTTTCCATATTTCCAAAAATGAACAAGCTAAGCGAATGAAAAAATTATTGAAGCATAAAAATACCAATTGGCGTGTTAGTGATGAAGATCTCTGGCAAAATGATCATTATGACAAATATTTAGATGTTTTTAATGATTATATGACTAAAACTAACCCCACTTATGCACCTTGGTATGTAATCGATGCGACTAATAAAAAATTAGTACAATTACAAGTATTAGAAACATTGATGAGCTGTATTAAAACGGCATTAGAATATGAAAAAACCGATGCTCCAATTATCGAAAATATTTTCCCATTACGAGAAACAATCAATTTAAATGAATATGATTTATCAGTTTCTATTAGTGAAGAAACTTATCGTAAAGAGTTAAAGAAATGTCGTAAAAAATTACGAAAATTACATAATACTATCTATCGTAAAAAAATTCCTGTTATTATTGGCTATGAAGGTTGGGATGCAGCAGGAAAGGGTGGTAATATTAAAAGAGTTACATCAGGTTTAGATCCTCGTGGATATACCGTTTATCCTATTGCTGCTCCTGAGAAAAGTGAAAAAAATCGGCACTTTTTGTGGCGCTTTTATAAACGATTACCGAAAGATGGCCATTTTGCCATTTATGATCGGACCTGGTATGGTCGGGTTATGGTCGAGCGTCTTGAAGGATTATGTAGTGAAAATGATTGGCAAAGAGCATATAATGAAATGAATGAATTTGAAAAAGAATTGTATGACTGGGGTGCTATTGTAATTAAATTCTGGGTTCAAATCGACAACCAGACTCAATTAAAGCGGTTTACAGAACGACAAAATACGCCAGAAAAACGGTGGAAAATCACTGATGAAGATTGGCGTAACCGTGAAAAGTGGGATTTATATGAAACTGCTATTACTGAAATGCTGCAAAAGACTAATACAGAATTTGCCCCATGGTATGTATTAGAATCAGTTGATAAAAAATACGCCCGAATTAAAGCAATGAAGATTTTGATTGCTGAAATTGAAAAACGAATTAAAGAAGATTAACGAGGCTGCGGTCTCGTTTTTTTTGTTAGTTGTACTAACAAAAAAATGAACATTGTTCATTGTAAAGCTAGATTAATTATCTTATAATAAAACTGAAAACGAGGTGAGATAATGACTGATAAAACTAAGAGTAGAAAAAATGAAATTATAAAAACGGCAATGCAATTGTTTAGTGAAAAAGGTTATGAACAAACATCGATGCGTGATATTGCTAAAAAGATGAATGTTTCTTTAGGATTGTGTTATCGCTATTTTGATTCAAAACAAATTATTTTTAAAGAAGCTATGAATCAATATGTTACAACTTGTTGTAATCAGTTTTTAAAAGTGATCGATGACAAGCAGTTAAGTTTTAAAGAGAAAATTGATCGATTATATGATTTTTTGGCTAATGAGCATGCTCAGTTTTCTTATCAGCAGTTTTTTCATCAAATTGAAAATGAACAGCTGCATGAAGAATTATCGATGAAGATTTGTAAGTTTATGTATCCTCATTTATTGCAAGCCTGCAATCAGGCTATTAGTAAAAAGGAGATAGCGGTAACTGATCCTGATGTTTTAATCAGTTTTATTACATATGGTCATGTTGGGGTATTATCAAACTGTCAAAATCATTTAAAAAGCGCTAAATTATTAAAGCAATATATTTATCAGTTATTAGAATTATAAATCCCTATTTAAAGGGATTTTAAAAATCAAGCAAAATGAACAATGTTCACTTTTGGAGGTATAGTATGAATAAAAAAGAACAATCATTAAATACATTTAATCATCAAGCTAAAGTTTATGATAATAGTATGTATAGTAGACATGCTAAAAAATTATATCCAGCAATGTTATCATTAATTGAAACCCAAAAGAAAGTAAAAATATTGGATTTAGGCTGTGGGACTGGTACGATGATGCAATTATTATTAAAGCAAAATGCTAATTATCAATTAACCGGATTAGATTTATCACCGGAAATGATCAATCAGGCTCAAGATAAACTAAAAGATGGCGTTGATTTGATAATTGGTGATAGTGAGAAGCAACCTTTTGATGCAGCTAGTTTTGATCTAGTTTATTGTAATGATTCTTTTCATCATTATCCTGATCCAGCTGCTGTTTTAAACGAAGTGGCACGAGTTTTAAAACCTCAGGGATGCTTGATAATTGGAGATACTTATTTGCCAGTTATTCTTCGTTCAATTGCTAATTTTTTTGTTCGATTTAGTTATGAAGGGGATGTTAGAATTTATAGTAAAAAAGAAATTATAACCCTGTTAAAAGATAATTTTAAAGAGATTGAATGGAAGAAAATTACTAATGATGCTTATATTGTCAAGGCAATCAAACGATGAATACTAAAACAACGACTAAATATTTAAGAGCTATTTATCAACTTTCACTGACAAATAAAAGTGTTCGGCAAATAGATTTAGCATTGTTATTAGGATATGCTCGTTCTAGTGTATCGTTAGCTATTAAATCATTGCAAAGACAGGGATTGATTATTGTTGAAAATCATGAAATAAGGCTAACAGATAAATCATTTTTACTAGCGAGAAAACAATATTTACAATATCAGCAACTAGTTATTTTGTTAGTTGAATTAGGGATAGAGCTCTATCAGGCCCAAGAATATGCTGTAAAATTAGAAGAAAATTTTGATGATGATTTAATTGATCTAATCATAAAAAATGTTAGAACAAAAAGATCGTTTAAAGAAAATGAACTCCATTATTGATTTAATAATGGGGTTCATTATCAAGATAATTTTTTATGATTCTTGAAGATAATGTTCTAAAATAGCATCAAAATTAATACCAATTTTAAAACCTAAAGTAAAATAATCATCAACACAATTTTGGAAAGCTTCAAAAGTATAAGTTTCATTAATTTTCAAAGCACTATGATAAACTTTGATCAATTGATCTGCGCTACTAATTGGATCATTAATTTCCTGATAGTTTTTTAAATTATCAACATGTAGTTCAAAACCAATTGACATTAACATATGCAAAGCATCTAGGTAACTATCCAATAAATCATTATCATTAGTTGAAGAATGATCCCAAAAACTAAAGATATGTGCTTCTTCACCAACTTTACCTAATTCACAAAGAAAAGCTAATACTTTGGCAGTAACTTTATCCTTGTTTAAAACGGCATGGTCAGGATTACTGACAAGTTTTAATTCATGACTTACATGTTGTTGATAGATTTTATTGATTTCGTTCATTCAATTTCACCTCTAATATCTATTATACTCTTTTTTATGTCATTTTCATGAATTATGTTCAATGTAGTCTTCTTTGATAAACTCATGGTCATATGTATTATTAGTTAAATCTTGGACGATTTCTAAAAAGCTTTCATCTTCTAAATAACACTGATAACTTACTCGATCTAAATATTCTTTGTTGATACATTTTATTTTATGGACTTTTAATAAATGCTCAAATTTTTTAGTAAACGTATAATCAATAGTTATTTTATATAGTGGCACTAAATGCTTTTCGACGATCGTGGCTTCTTTGATGGCATCAGCGACGCTTTGACGATAAGCTCTAGTTAAACCACCAGCTCCCAGTTTGATTCCGCCAAAATAACGAGTGACAATGGCAATGATATTAGTTAGCCCATTTTTTTCTAAAACATCGAGCATTGGTAATCCGGCAGTACCGCTAGGTTCCCCATCATCATAGGCTCTTTTTTGGTTTTGAACAATATAGGCGATACAGTTATGAGTTGCATCGTGATAAATCTCTTGATAATGGTCAATAATATCATTGATTTGATCAGTGTCATTACATGGTATCAAAGTACAGATAAATTCTGATTTTTTAATTGTCCAGCGATATTCACTGGTTTCTTGTACTGATTTCATCTAATCCCTCATTTCTTTATTATCATAACATATATCACTGGCAAAAAGTTAATAAATTTGGTATATTAGATTCATAGCTAATAACAATTTTTGTTATGGGAAAATGAATTAATAATCATACAACATCTTTTAAGATGAAAATATAATGAAAGGAGAATACTGTTGAAAAATATAGGTTGTCAACAGTTGCAAGGACTATGAAAAAAATAGCTGTATTAGCAGATAGCGGCTGTCAATTTCCGATTGGTTCTTTAGAAGATCAAGGAATCTTCATTGTTCCTTTGACAATTACGATGGGACAAAAGACTTATTTGGATTTAGAAGAAATAAGTGCCGTAGAAGTTTTTAAACGTATGGAAGAAACTGGTGAAATGGTCATGACTTCACAGCCACCAACTGGAGTAATTCAGGCAATGGTGCGTAAAATCAAAGATGCTGGCTATGAACATATTATTGGCTTGCCAATTGCCACTGGTTTATCTTCAACTTTAAATGGGATGAAACTTGCTTGTGATATGGTCGATATTCCAGTTACTTTGATTGATACTAAAGGTACGGCCAGCAATCAACGTTATTTAATTCGAGTAGCGAAAACGTTAATTGATGAAGGAAAAAGTATTGATGAAATTGAAAAGATCTTAACAGATATGGTTGAAGATTCTGGAACATTGATCATGGTTCCTAATTTGGATCATCTAAAAAAAGGTGGTCGGATTACTCCAGCGGTAGCTTTGTTAGGAAATTTATTGAAAATTGTTCCAGTAATGAAATTGAATTATAAGCTTGGTGGTAAAATTGATACTTTTGATAAAGTTAGAACTATTAAAAAAGCTAATTTAAGAATCATTGATCATTTAATCAATGATTGTGGTGTCAATAATAAAGATTATATTATAGCTATCGAACATGTTTTAGTCGATGATCTGGCAAATCAAATGAAACAAGAAATAATTAAACGAATCGGGGAGTGTTATATAACTGTTCGAGAACTTCCGGCCGTAGTTGGAGCTCATATGGGTGTTGGTGGTGTTGGATATCAATATATTAGAAAATATCGAGGTCTATCATGGAACGAATAACTAGTTTTAGTGTTGATCACACTAAATTAACTAAAGGTGTCTATATTTCCCGAGTTGATGGGGATTTAACAACTTTTGATATTCGAATGACAACGCCTAATATTGAACCAGCTTTAAAACCACAAGCCGCCCATACAATTGAACATATTGGAGCCACTTTGCTTCGAAATGGACCTTATAAAGATAAAATCATTTATTTTGGAGAAATGCGTTGCATGACAGGATTTTATTTGATTACTAGAGATTTGGAGTTTGAATTAGTGATTGAAATTGTTCGTGATATATATAATCAAATCGCTAATTGGAATCAGGAAATTCCAGGAGCTAAAAAAGAAGAATGTGGTAATTACACATATATGGATTTACCAGAAGCTAAAAAAGCTGCTAAGTATTTTGTTGATAGCAGCTGGGAACATCAATATCATTATTTATAAAAGCTGTCGTTATTGACAGCTTTTTAAGTGTTGATTAATTTAGAAATCTGGTCATATATCAAACTTTCTTTAGCTTTATCACACATGACCATAATAGTATCGCCACTTTTTAAATAAGTATTGCCTCGAGGGATAAACTCATTACCATCACGATATAACGATACAATTAAACTATTATCAGGCCAATTAATATCTTTTAATTGCTTGTTTTCTAAATGACTATTGGCAACAATCATAAAATCCAATAAAACTTTTTCTTTAACTCCCTGATAAGTTGGCAAGTTGCGTTTTTTCAATAAGTTTTCTAATAAACTTTCATAAATAGGTTTAGATTTTAATAAATCAGCCACAATGTAGGCCACAATGGTGACTAAGGCAATTGAAAGTAAATGATTTAAAGTACCGGTCATTTCAAAAATTAAAATAATTCCAGTCACCGGAGCCCGAACAATAGCTGTAAAATAACCGGCCATTGCCAATAAAATAAAATTATTAATATAGCTGGCTTCTAATCCCCAATAAAGATGAGCCACCTGACCAAAGATAGCCCCGATGATACAACCAATAACTAGTAATGGAAAAAAGATGCCACCAGGTGCCCCGGAACCAAAACTAATTTGCGCAAATAGAAACTTGCCAATTAATAAAAATAATAGTAAATTCAAGCTCCAATTATTCGAAACTAAAATTTCCACGATATTATCACCATTTCCAATTAATTCTGGAATTGTAAAGCCTAAAATACCAGCTAGAATAAAAGGAACTAATAACTTTTGAAAAGTCGTAAGGTTAAAACGATCATAAAGCTTTTGAATAGTTAATAATGATTTGTTGTAAAAAGCACCTAAAATCCCTAAAATAACCCCTAAGATCAGTAACATCCAATAATATTTTGTCGGCATTGTTCCAACGATTTCAAAATTAAAGATTGGATCCATCGATAATATTTGTGACATCAAATAATCAGCAGCAATTGATGAGGTCATTACTGAGATTAATAATGGTGCCGAAAAATGTTTATGAACTTCTTCTAAAGCAAACATGACTCCAGCTAATGGTGCATGGAATGCTGCAGCTAGACCAGCGCTGGCGCCACAAGTAAGCAAATAACGTTCTTCGGTTTTATTACGTTTTAAAATCTTACCAACTCCTTTTCCAACCATGGCGCCTAGCTGAATAGAAGGTCCTTCACGACCTAAAGCTAAACCTGCTAAACTAGATAAAAAACCCCCAGAAAATTTACATAATAAAACGCGCCACCAGTTAGCATCAATTTTCCCGGCTAATTCTCCTTCTAGCTGTGGGATACCACTACCAGAAATTAGGGATTCATATTTTAATAATTTGCTGACAATTTTAGCTAGGATGATCAAGACAACAAACCATAAAATAATAGTCAATAATGATTTTTGACAAAAAGCTAAGATTTGCTGTAATAAAGTGGCACTTTTACTTAAGCAGATGCGATACAATACCACTACTAAACCACCGACAATTCCAACGATTAACCCTTCAAATAACACAACTAATTTAAAACGTTTAAAATCTAATAACTTTAATAACCTGTTTTTCATAAAATTCCCCATTTCTAATCCATTATAAAACGAATCTTGACGATTAGTAAAGGAACTTTTTAGATAATGACAAAAAAGCAAAATAGTTGAACTATTTTGCTTTATTCACTATGTTTTTAAATATTATTAGTGATTTAACCGGTGTGTAATATTCATGTAAACAAATGCTGGATCTGATTACTTGCCATCACAATAATTGATATGCTTTTAGGGTGAAAAGATGCAATTAAATTTGCACAAGCTATGATCGTATTACCAGAGGTAATAACATCATCAAAAATAACCACATCCCGATTTGTCAGCATATTACCATCCTTAATCTTGATTATCTTTTTAACTTGACTACGATCATTCTGGCTGGTTTGTTTGTAAGCCGCACTTTTATAAAGACCAGTAAAAATATTATTACTAAAACTACGAACGATCATTTCATTAGGATTAAAACCCCGTCTTTGATCGTCTTGTTTACTACTGGGAACAATGGCAATCAAATGACGCCGATATCGGATTTTAAAATCATAAAAGGCATTTAAAAAAGCATCTTTTAAAGCGTAATCGCCCTGGCCTTTATATTGAAATAAGATTTGTTTAAAAAAATCGTTGTAATGATATAAGATCGTTAAAGGATAACCATGGAAAAGATGTTGTTGATTATAAATGGTAAATTGATTCAGGCAGTTAAAACATAGTGAAGATTGGTGACAAAGATGATAAAGACTAGGCTGTTTTCCAATTTCTTTAAAACAAATCAGGCATTGTCGTGTTTGATGACTTCGATGCATTGCTTGATAGCTCTAGTCTTATAAGGAGCAAAAATATCGATGTTCCCTGATGGATGATGGATATTTCGTCCTACCCGGCCACAGATTTGAATTAAGGTATCCCGATTATAGATGCGATTATTACCTTGCAAGATAATGACTTGAACATTATCGATTGTAATACCGCGTTCTAAAATTGTAGTTGCTACTACTACGTCAAGCTGTTTGTTTTTTAATTGCTCTAGATAATAAGCAATGTTTTTTGTTTTAGAGCTACAGGCTTGACTTTTTAAACCAGCTAATTTAAAAAGCTGGGCAATCTTGGTGGACAATTGGATACTTGGAACAAAAACGATCACCGGCTTTTGTAACTTGGCATATTGTTTGATTTTAATAATAGAAATTAGATAAGATAAACTAGTTAGTGTTCGATGAAATTTTGGTAGGTCTAGTAAATGACCGTGATAACGTTTGGTCATTAGTAAATCTGGATCGTCAGTTAAAGTAGCTGACATATAGATATAATTGCCTCTAATGCTATTTTGTAACATTCCTTTCAAGACATCGTTGTTGGCATAAGGGAAAGCATCTAATTCATCTAAAATTAATAAATCAAAACAATTAGAATAGCGATATAGCTGATGGGTCGTACAAATAATAAATTGACCAGAAGTTTTTTGACTATGACCGCCATAGACACAAGTAATATCAACATTAGTAAAGTGACTTTTAAAGCGGTTAGCTAGTTCTATTACTAGTTCTTTTCGTGGTGTAGTAAAACAAACATGCTGATTTTGGTTGAGGGCATACTTAATCACTGCATAAGTTATTTCGGTTTTTCCAGCACCACAGACAGCTTTTAAACGCGTATTTAGATGTTGGCGATAGCGCAAAAGCAGTTGATCGGATATTTCTTTTTGTAAAGGCGTCAGCTGGTAGTTTAAATGATAATTAACTTTATTATTTAAAAGACGATTTTCAAGCTGGACTACTTGTTTAGTTCCAATACCAATACATTTACGACAATATGTTATTTGATTAAAAGTATAAAAATATTGGGGATCCTGGTTTCTACATCGTGGACAGATCATCTTCATCACCTGGTTATATTATACCTCGAAAACCCATGTTTTTTGTCTCAAATTGGTGATAAATTTGTCTTTGAAAAGTCTTATGAAAATCTGATAAAATTCTTATATTTGTTTGATAAAAAAGCTTTATTTGACAAAGCTTTTGCCATAATTAGAGTTTATTTTTATTAATAAATTATTTGTCGATTGAATTGCTTTTCTTTTTTTAAATAACTGACATATACTAAAATTGACCATATGATTAAAGAGGTGAATTAGATGCAAGGAAAAGTAAAATGGTTTAATGCTCAAAAAGGGTTTGGATTTATTGATCGTGGTGATGGTAAAGATGTTTTTGTTCATTATAGTCAAATAGTGCAAGATGGCTATAAAACTTTAAACGAAGGGGAACTGGTGGAATTTGAATTATTTCAAAGTAAACGCGGAATGCAAGCCAAACGAGTGGTAAAAATTTAAAAAAGGAGGGAAGCCAATGGAAGTAACATTGGCTTCTATTTGTATTTTTAAACTGTAATTAAGCTGATTTTAACGTAAATTTTACATTGTTATGAAACTGATTTGATAATGCACTTAGGGGTTTAAATTAGTAACTTTAAATGTTATAATACGATAGAAAAATAGTAAGGAGTGTATTTCATGGCGAATAGAAGAGAACAAATTCGTAAAGAACTGAAAAAGAAACAAGAAAAAGAAGGACTTAATCCGGAAAATGCCAATAACATTGTTGATTTAAAAGATGAAATTGGTGAAGATATAAAAGTAGAAGATTTCCAAGGTGAATATAGTGGTCAAGTAATTCCTTTTAGTACTACTCCCCATTCAACTAAAAAAAGTTTGGTTGGGAAGATCAAAGGAATTTTTGATGATGAAAGAAAACAATTAAAGAAATTAGATAAGATGGCTGATGAAGTTTTAAGCTTAGAGCCTAAATATCAGGCAATGAGTGATGAAGAATTAGCTAATCAAACTAATTTATTTAAAGAACAATTAGCCAATGGAAAAACACTAGACGATATTATCATTGATGCTTATGCGGTTGTTCGTGAAGCGGCTTATCGTAAACTAGGACTAAAAGCGTTTAAAGTTCAAGTTATGGGAGCTATTACTCTTCACGATGGTGATATTGCCGAAATGAAAACTGGTGAAGGAAAAACATTAACTTCAATTTTTCCGGTTTATTTAAATGCTTTAACTGGAAAAGGGGTTCATGTAGTTACTGTCAATGATTATTTGGCCGGTCGTGATGCTCAAAATAATGGTTTAGTTTTTAATTTTTTAGGTTTAACTGTCGGTTTAAATAAACGAGAGTTAACACCAGATCAAAAAAGAGCCGCTCATGGTTGTGATATTACTTATACCACTAATGCTGAATTAGGTTTTGACTATTTACGTGATAACATGGTTACTCGTTTAGAAGACAAAGTATTAGTTAAAGGACTAAATTTTGCTTTGATCGATGAGGTCGATTCAATTTTAATTGATGAATCTAGAACACCATTAATTATTTCTGGTGGTCGTAAAAATACTGCTGCTTTATATTTACAGGCTGATAAATTTGTTAAGTCATTAAAAGCCGATATCGATTATGAAGTCGATATTGAAAGCAAAACAGTTGCTTTAACTGCTAGTGGGATTACTAAAGCCGAAAAAGGTTTCCATTTAGATAACTTATATGATCCAAAACACACATCTTTGGTTCATCGAATTAATCAGGCTTTAAAAGCTAACTATGTCATGACTAGAGATGTTGAATATATGGTAGCTACTGATGATGGCAGCCGGGATATTCGTAATGCTAAAATTATGATCATTGATCAATTCACTGGTCGTGTGATGCCAGGAAGAGCTTATTCTGATGGATTACATCAAGCCATCGAAGCTAAAGAAGGGGTTCCAATTAAAGAAGAAACCGAAACTAGAGCAACGATTACTTATCAAAACTTCTTTAGATTATTTAATAAATTAGCCGGGATGACTGGTACTGCTAAAACAGAAGAAGAAGAATTTAGATTAATCTACAATATGCGAGTTATTGAAATTCCAACTAACCGTCCAGTTATTCGCGATGACCGTAATGATAAAATTTATTCAACTAAAGCTAATAAATTTAAAGCTTTATGCCAGGAAGTTGAAGCACGTAACTCTTATGGTCAACCAATTCTAATTGGTACAGTTTCGGTTGAAACATCAGAGTTATTATCAAAGATGTTAACACGTCGTAAAATTAAACATAACGTCTTAAATGCTAAAAACCATGCTAAAGAAGCAGAGATCATTGAAAAAGCAGGACAACGTGGAGCGGTAACTATCGCTACAAACATGGCTGGTCGTGGTACCGATATTAAATTAGGTGAAGGCGTAGCTGAAATCGGTGGTTTAGCCGTAATTGGTTCTGAACGTCATGAATCAAGACGTATCGATAATCAGTTAAGAGGTCGTTCTGGTCGTCAAGGTGACCCGGGTTATTCAGTTTTTTATGTTTCTTTTGAAGATGATTTGATGGAACGTTTTGGTGGCGATCGCTTAAGTTCATTTAAAGATTATTTAGATGATGATCAGGCTATTGAAAATAAGATGGTCACTAAAGCAATTGAAAGTGCTCAAAAACGAGTAGAAGGTCAAAACTTTGATGCTCGTAAACATATCCTGGAATATGATGATGTTATGAGACAACAACGTGAAATCATGTATAAAGAACGTGATGATATTATGTCTGAAAGTAATCTTGATGATATCGTTAAGGGAATGTTTAATCAGGCAATTGAAATGACAGTTCGTCAATATACTAAACATGATGGTAAAGAAGATATCATCGATGTTAAAGGTGTTGTTGACTTTGTGGCTAAAAATTATATGTTGTTAGTGGAAATCAATGCTAACAACTGCGAATCTTTACAAAAAGATCCTAAAAAATTGACTGATACTTTAACTGACTTAGTTTTCAATCAATATACTAGTCGTTTTAATAAAGATTTACCACCAGAAAAGAAATTACAGTATGAAAGAAGTATTCTTTTAGGTGTAATTGATTATACTTGGATCAACCATATTGATGCTATGACTAAACTTAGAAATGGTATCTATTTACGAGCTTATGCCCAAAAAGATCCTTTAGCTGAATATACTGAAGAAGCATTCTATATGTTTGAACAAATGACAAGTAGTATCGCTGATACGATTTCTCGGAATATTGTTCATATGGGTGTTCGTCCTGGTAGTGAAGCTGAACAGCAAATTCCTCATTTAAAAATGGAATTAACTTTTAAGTAATGGAATTATATGAGATAAAAAATGGGCTTGCAAAAGCCCATTTATTAATAGAAGAGTTCTACCAGACGATCGATATTGAAGGATATCGGCGGGAAATTGAAGGACTCACTAATGTAACTTTACAAGAGGGATTTTGGGACGATGCCAATAAAGCTAAAGGAATTTATGATAAATTAAATCGGATGAAAAAAACGGTTGATCAATATGATTCATTAAAACAAAAACTTGATGAATTAAATGAAACTTATGAACTAGTAAAAAATACCGATGACCAGGAATTTCAAGAAATTTTAGAAAGCGATTATTTAGCTTTTGAACAAGAACTATCCGAATTTGAAAAGATGATGTTATTATCTGGAGAACATGATAATTTAAATGCAATAGTAGAAATTCATCCTGGTGCTGGTGGAACTGAAAGTCAAGACTGGGCTGATATGTTATTTAGAATGTATCAGCGCTATGCTACTCGTAAAGGCTGGAAAGTAGAAGTTTTAGATTATCTAGACGGTGATGTGGCAGGAATCAAATCAGTTACGATGTTAGTAAAAGGTGAGATGGCTTATGGTCATTTAAAGGCCGAAAAAGGTGTTCATCGTTTAGTTAGACTTTCGCCATTTGATTCAGCTAAACGAAGACATACATCATTTGCTTCCGTTGATGTTATGCCCGAATTCAATAATGAAATTGAAATTGAAATTCAAAGCAGTGATTTAAAAATCGATACTTATCGAGCAAGTGGTGCTGGGGGACAGCATATTAATAAAACCGATTCGGCTGTTAGAATTACTCATATTCCAACAAATATCGTAGTTACTTGTCAAAGTCAGCGCAGTCAGATTCAAAATAGGGAACAGGCCATGATCATGTTGAAAAGTAAATTATATCAGTTGATGTTAGAAAAACAGGCTAGTCAGTTACAGGAATTAAAAGGAGAACAAAAAGAAATAGCATGGGGTTCTCAAATTAGATCATATGTTTTACACCCATATTCTTTAGTTAAAGATAATCGCAGTAACTTTGAATCTAATAATCCTAAAGCGGTTTTAGATGGGGATCTTGATGATTTTATTTATGCTTATTTAAAAACAACGATGTAGGAGGGAATGAATGAAGAAAATATTGAAAGAAACAATTATAATTATTATCGGGAATTTTATTCTAGCATTTGGAATTTGTGCTTTTATTACTCCAGCTGGTTTTATCTCTGGTGGAGCCTCTGGAATTGGGATTGCTGTTAAAGCTATAACAGGAATTAATATTTCATATACAGTTTATGCTATTAATATTGTAATGTTTATTGTTGGATATTTTTATTTAGGAAAAAAATTCGCTTATGGGACTTTATTAAGTACTTTTATTTATCCAACCTTTTTGGCTATTTTAGAACAATTTGATGCTTTAACAACTATCACCGATGATCCTATTTTAGCCACTATTTATGCCGGATTGTGTATGGGAGTTGGAGCTGGTCTTGTTTTTAGAGTTGGTGGCAGCACCGGAGGGATGGATATTCCACCGATGATCATCAGTCGTAAAACAGGGATGTCATTAGCATGGTTGATCAATATTTTTGATTGTTTAGTCTTACTTATTCAAGTTATTTTCTGTCCCATTACGATTGAAGAAGTCTTATATGCAATCACTGTTGTAATTATTTTAACAATTGTGACTGATCAGGTAATGATGATAGGAGAAACAAAAGTTCAGGTTACTATTATCTCACCTAAATGGAAAGAAATTAGACAGATTGTTTATGAAGACATTAATCGCGGATGTACCTTATTAAATATTACGACTGGTTACCAGCAAAAAGATCAGTATGCAGTAATGTCAGTTGTTTCTAAAAGAGAATTGCATTTATTAAATGAATTAGTTTTAAAAGTTGATCCAACAGCATTTATTATTAGTAATGCTACTCATAGTGTCAAAGGACGAGGATTCACCCTTCCAAATATTGATTTATAAACTTGAGTGCTGATTTTCAGCATTTTAAATATCTTGAGGTGATTAAAATAGAAGTTAAAATTGAACCAATAATCAAACTAATTAAAGAAGCGGGTACTTTATTCAAACCGCCTCATGATGTTGCCACTAAAGGACCAGCCGATTTTGTCAGTGAAATCGACATTTCTGTCCAAGAATTCATTTACAAACAATTAAATAAGTGGTATCCTAAAATTCAGTTTTTAGGTGAAGAAAATAATCAGCATCATGCTAATTTACAAGAGCTTTGCTGGGTATTAGATCCAGTCGATGGAACAACTAATTTGATTCATGATTATCGTTTTAGTTCAATTTCATTGGCTTTGATTAAAAACTATGAACCGATATTAGGGATTATCTATCAGCCATATTTAAAAGAACTTTTCTATGCATCTAAAGATAACGGGGCTTATTTAAATGGACAAAGAATTCATGTAAGCCAAGAAACGCAGTTAAAAAACAGTTTAATTGCTATTGGAACTAGTCCATATTATCGAAGTGAGGCTGATGATAACTTTGAGTTGTTTAAAACAATTTATAAAAATTGTGTTGATATACGTCGTAGTGGCAGTGCTTCATTAGATTTGGCCTGGTGCGCCTGTGGGCGTTTAGAAGCTTATCTGGAAAGAAAACTTAAAATTTGGGATTATGCTGCCGGTATGATAATTATAAAAGAAGCTGGTGGGCTGGTAGTTGACTATCAAGGTCAGCCGTTAGAGCCAAAAATTATCAGTGATGTTGTGGTTGGAAATCAAGAAATAGTTATGAAATTAGTTAATGATTTTATAACAAAAAAGAAATCGTAATGATTTCTTTTCGGTTGATTATTTATGTAAATCGACATAAAAATCAACATGGCCACAGTTAGGACAATAGCAACATTTTAGTTCATGATTAGTCTTTTTTAAATCATCATCTTTGATGATCAGCTCAAGATAACTTAAGCTAGAAATGCCATTATCCTTAACAAAGCAATTATTTTTTAGTTCTGTTTGGCATATTGGACATATCCGTTTCATATTGTCACCTCTTTAATTTTATTGTATCAAAAATTAAGTGATAATGACAGTATTTGTAACTTTATTTGTCAAAGTATGCTATAATACCCATGAAGCCTCTGAGCTTAAAAATTTTAAAATTGAATAGTAATAAAATCGAATATATAACAACTTTATAACAGAAAGGAGACAAGTCACGACGGCTAATTAATATGATCAAACTTACGAATGTTACCAAAATCTATAAAACTGGGGTTAGAGCCTTAAACAATGTTAGTCTTACAATTGATCCCGGTGAATTTGTTTATGTCATAGGAACGACAGGATCAGGGAAATCTACTTTTATTAAACTATTATATCGGGAAGAAAAAGTAACTTCTGGAAAAGTTGAAGTTGCTGGTCAAGATGTATCAAAATTATCAAATCGAAAAGTACCATATTTTCGTCGAAATATTGGAGTTGTCTTCCAAAACTATCGACTTTTACCGAAAAAAACTGTTTTTGAAAACGTGGCGTTTGCTTTAGAGGTTATCGATACTCCTAGAGCTGAAATTCGTCAGCGAGTTCGGGCAACACTTGAATTGGTAGGTTTGGAAGAAAAGGTTAATGCTTTTCCTCATGAATTATCCGGAGGACAGCAACAGCGAGTAGCAATTGCCCGGGCAATTGTCAACCGTCCTAAAGTTTTAATTGCTGATGAACCAACTGGAAATCTTGATCCAGAAACATCAGAAGAAATTATTAAGATTCTAGAACGAATCAATGATAAGCAAAATACAACGATCGTAGTTGTTACCCACGATAGTAAAATTGTTCAAGAACATAAAAAGAGAACAATTCTAATTGAAAACGGATGTATCAATGCTGATACTAGTTTAGGGGGGTATGAAATCTAATGAACGAATTAGTTAGTTGTATAAAAAACTTACCACGTCATTTTAAAACAGCGTTGCAAAATATTTGGCGTAATGGTGTTATGTCATTTTCGTCAATATTTGCCGTCACCATTACTTTGTTATTAATTGGAGTAATTGGGGTATTAGCTTTAAATGTTCAAGATATTAGCTCTAATATTGAATCGGGAGTTAGTATTTATGTCAAACTAGAAAGAAATATCGATAGTGAAGCCGAACAGGCTGTTGGTGAACAAATCAATGCTATTGATGGTGTCACTAAATCTACTTATTATACTAAAGATCAAGAATTAGATAAACTAATTGAAACTCAAGGTGAAGATGGTGCTCAGTTATTTGAATCATATCGTGAAGATAACCCATTAGGAGCTGCTTATGAAGTTGAAGTTAGTGATCCAAGTCATATTCAAGATATTGCCAGCCAAATTGAAGAAATTCCTAATGTCAATAGTACTAATTATGGTGGTCAATCAACTCAAAATATGGTTAAGACATTGCAGACGATTCAAACTGGAGGAACGATCTTTATTGTTGGATTAGTAGTAGTTGCATTATTCATGATTGCTAATACAATTAAAATTACCATTACTACTAGACAAACAGAAATCAGTATCATGCGTATGGTTGGTGCCAGCAACTGGTATATTAGAATTCCATTTATGTTAGAAGGAATGTTGATTGGTATTTTTGGTGCTATTATTCCAGTTATTGTTTTAGTTTATGGTTACCAGATGGTTTATGATTATGCTGGTGGGGCTTTATTATCAGCGATGCTGGCTTTAAAAGAACCAATGCCATTTATTCGTGATTTTTCATTGATCATTGTAGCTATTGGTGCTGGTGTTGGTTTAATTGGAAGTTTTGTTTCAATTAGACGTTTCTTAAAAATCTAGGAAAAGGAGCGATTCTTTTCCTTTTTTTATTGGGAGAAAGTTTATGGATAGGATATTACAGGAATTAAATAAAGATTATGTAAATAATGTCGACTTTATCTATGTTTATAAACATGGGGCTGAAGTTATTAATTATGATCAAGACTTAATGGTCTTTTTATATCATGATATGTATTTTATTAAAGGAAGCCAAAAGAAAGTTGAGGGTTTTATTAGTCAGCTATTATCGTTTAATACTCTGGCAATTCATAATAGTAATGTTGAGCAGTTGCTAAAAGAAAAGTTTAACCGACTACCACAAATCATCGCTTATCAATATTGTTATCGACAAAATTATGTTAAAATATTAAAAGATATTAAAATTAGACCAATAGGAATTGAATATCTAGATATCGTTAAAAAATATTATGAAACTGCAGTTGATGAAAAATATTTAAAAGAGCGTTTATTAGCTAATGTTTTTATTGGAGCTTTTGTTGACGAAAAAATAGCTGGTTTTGCTGGCATTCATGATGAAGGATCGATTGGATTTGTTGAGGTATTACCGCAATATCGACATCAAAAAATTGGTACCGCTTTAGAAAGCTATTTAATTAATCAACGTTTAAAAAATAATGAAGATATTTATCTTCAGGTTGCTATCAATAATGATATTTCTAATTGCTTTCATCAAAAACTTGGTTTTATTCAAGCTGACGATATTATTACGTGGTATTAGAAGGGAGAAAAATATGAGTGATTACCAATATACAGATTTAAAATACTTAGAAATACCATTACCAGAAGAACTTTTAAAATTAAAGTGGTATGGAGCCTTTACACGAATGGAAAAAGTTATCGAGACTAAGTTAAATCAAGATATTCCTTTAGCATTAAAAAAACGTTTGATTCACGAACAAGAAATTATCAAAAGAATGCCTGGCGAATATCCAGTCAGTTATGATCAGGCTTTAAAAATGTGTCATGAAAATTTTAAAGACTTTAAAGATGAAGAATTGCAGCAATTACAAGATCAAAATGCGGTTGAGTGGATTTTTATTGAAGGAAAAGCGCATTTTAGAAGTGATTTTTTAGACAATATCATTAAGACTCGTAATGATTATGTTGCTCGTTTGATCGACCAAAATAAAATTGCCAGTCGTAATGTTAATTTTGAATTGCTAGATCAGACAATTAAAGAAATCAAAGAAAAGAAACAACTAACTTATCATTTTCATTTAAAAACAGGAATTGAAATTGATAATTTAAATGATGATCAAATCATTAAAGTTCATTTACCATTACCGCTTGAAAACGGACAAGTTAAGAATTTTAAACTAATAAAAACAACACCAGCTTATCAATATTTAAGTCCCGGTGATTATCCACAGCGAACAGTTTATTTTAGCCAAAAAGCTAGTCAGGGAACATCATTTTCAGTTGAATATGAATTTGATAATGTCATTGAATATCAAGAATTAGATTACAATCAGGTTTTAGATAGTCAACCAAATTTTTATTTGCAGGAACAGGCACCACATATCGTTTTTACTCCATATTTAAAACAATTAGCTAAAGAAATTGTTCAAGATGAAACGAATAACTTATTAAAAGCTAAAAAGATTTATGAATACATTACGACCCATGTTAATTATTCATTTGTTCGTAATTACTACTGTATTCCTAATATTAGTGAATATGCGGCACTTGGTTTAAAGGGTGATTGCGGTGTGCAGGCCTTATTATTTATTACGCTATGTCGAATCTGTCAAATTCCTGCAACCTGGCAGGCTGGTCTATATGTTACGCCATATGATATCGGAAATCATGATTGGGCAAAATTTTATGTTGCTCCTTATGGCTGGCTATATGCTGATTGTTCATTTGGGGGTAGCGCTTATCGAAATGGAGATTTCCAGCGGTGGCAATACTATTTTGGACACTTAGATCCATTTAGAATGCCAGCTTGTAGTGAATACCAATTTGATTTATATCCACCAAAGAAATTCATTCGCCAAGATCCTTATGATAATCAAACTGGTGAAGTTGAATTAGAAGATCGCGGATTATATTTAAAAGATTATCAAATTAAGCTGGAAGTAATAGAAGCAAAGAAGGTAACAAAATGATCATAAAAAACGATAGTTATAAAAATTTTCCGGAATATACTGATGAAGTTGCTGGCATGATCGAAGTAACTGGTGATATGACTAATCTTCGAGTTAGAATGCAAGATTTTGTTTATCATCCTGATGGTTTGAAAATTAGATTATTAGTTCCTAATACTATTTTAGATGAAACTTTAAAATATCCATTGATCATTCATGTTCAGGGATCTGGCTGGTATCAGCAGGATTTAAATGATCATATCTTTGATTTTGTTCCTATTGTCAAGGCGGGATACTGCATGGCCATTGTTGAATATCATTATGCACCAAAACATCGGTTTCCAAGTCAAATTGAAGATGTTAAAGAGGCCATTAGATATCTAAAAAATAATTATCAAAATTATCCGATTGATATTGATCATGTATTTTTAAGTGGTGATAGTAGTGGGGCGCATACAGCTTTGATGGTCTTGTTTGATTATGCTGATGATTTATTACCGCTAGCCGGAATGCTTGATTTTTATGGACCCGTTGATTTTTTAACGATTGATCAAGGTTATTCAAAACATGATCTTAAAAATCAAAATGTTTATGATCTATTAGGATGTTCTTTAGAAGAAAATCGCCAATTATATTATGATGCTTCGCCGATTAATCATCTTAATGAACAAATGACATTACCACCAATATTAATTATGCATGGTTCGAAAGATCATGTGGTTCCATTTTTACAATCAGTTGAGCTATATCAAAAATTAAAAGAATATAATTATCAAGTGACTTTTTGTAAAGTAGCTAAGGCTGATCATGGACGTTCAATTTTTTATACCAAACCGACTTATCAGGTTATAATCAATTTTTTAAATCAATGTCAAAAAGAATCCCAGTAAATCTGGGATTCTAATTGCTTAATTCCTGTTTTTCTAATAATTCTAACCACCGCAAATTCTTTTCTTCTAATTTGGCAGATAATTCTTCATGTTTAGCTGTAATTTCCATTAATTTATCATAATCATTTTGATAAGTAATCATATCTTGATTTAGATCATTGACCTGTTTTTCTAAAGCAACTATTTCTGGTTCAATTGTTTCCAGTTCTTTTTTTTCATTATAAGTTAAACGAACCTGTTTTTTACGTTGTTGCTTTTTTTGCTGTTGATAATAAAGATTGGTTTCTTTCTTGGAAGTAGTAACTGGCTTAGCAGTTTCAATATAATTAGTATAACCACCATTATGATAAGTGATCTGCTGATTATTGAAAACAAATAACCCATCACAAATCCGATCTAAAAAGTAGCGGTCATGGGATACCGTAATTACTAATCCATTAAAACTATCAAGATAATCTTCTAATATTGCTAGAGTAGTAATATCTAGATCATTAGTTGGTTCATCAAGTAATAATACATTTGGTGCCTGCATTAAAACATGCAATAAATATAAGCGTCGTTTTTCACCACCAGATAAACGCGAAATTAAAGTATGTTGTAAATTGGAATCAAACAAGAAACGCTCACACATTTGTTTAGCGCTGAAAGTTCCTTCCTCTGTCTTTAAATTATGACTCGTTTTTTGAACAAATTCAATTACCCGCATATTTTCATCTAAGTCATCACTCATTTGTTTAAAAAAGCCGATTTTAACCGTTGGCCCCTGAATTACTTGCCCACCTGTAGGTTCGATTTCTTTAGCGATGATTTTCAGTAGCGTACTTTTACCACAACCATTATCACCTAGAATACCAATCCGATTGCCAGGTTTGAATAAATATGAAAAGTGTTCAAATAAGATCTTATCTCCATAATTCATCGTTAAGTCAAGTAATTCGATTGTCTTTTTTCCTAGTCTTGATGCAGTAGAAATCATTTCCACTTGATTTACAGTTTCAACATCGTCAATTTTAGATAATTTTTCAAAGCGCTGCAAACGATCTTTACTTTTTGTTGTTCTAGCTTGTACGCCAGAACGAACCCATTCTAATTCTTTTTTTAAAAATTGTTTACGCTTATGCTGGCTGGCTAATGCTTCTTCTTCTCGCGTAGCTTTTAATTCTAGAAATTTAGTATAGTTAGCTTGATATTCATAAAGTTTAGTTCGATCTATTTCAATGATCTTGTTAGTGACCCGTTCTAAAAAATAACGATCATGGGTAACCATAAAGATGGCTTTATTAAATTTAATCAAAAACTTTTCTAAATATTCAATCATATCATTATCTAAATGATTGGTTGGCTCATCAAGAATTAATAGCTCTCCTGGATGCAACAGAGCAATTGCTAAAGCAACTCGTTTTAATTGTCCCCCAGATAGTTCTTTGATTAACTGCTGGTGATTAGTAATTTTAAAGCGATTTAACGTAGCTTTAATTTCATATTCATTGACTTTTGATGAATCGATTTTTTGATAAACTTGTTCCATGACAGTAAGGTTTTTATCAAATTCCGGGTTTTGGGGCAAATAAGAAATATCAAGATCTTTTTTCTTTAAAATAGTACCTTGATATGTTTCTTTTCCAGCTAATATTTTTAATAACGTACTTTTACCAGTTCCGTTAATTCCGACTAATGCAACTTTATCATTATCTTCAATGGTAAAAGAAACATCATCAACAATCGTTTTGATACCATTGACCTTAGTTAAATTTTTTACAGTTATTAACATCTATATCATCCTCATTTTTTAGTAATTATAACATGTAATATCTTAGTTTGTAAAAAAATTAAAAAGACAGTAACCATAAAAGGCAATACTGTCAAAATAATGCTAGTTTAATTGATCCCAATAATTTCTAAGAACCAGATAGGTAATTAAAATATTTAAAGCAAGTCCAATAAATAATCCTAAGATATATGCTGAATTTAAAAACGAACCTAAACGCATTAATATATAAACTACTTCAACTAGTTTCAGTACATAAAAAGCATATATACAAGCTTTGATTCTTTTAGAAACTAAAATAATAATTGAAGCAGCAGCTAAAATTTCAAAAGCGATAATAATGATTGGATTAAATCCAATATATCTAATATATGGGTAATTAAATAATTGACTATAGGTATAGATAGTCACTATGCAACCTAAGACTATAATCGCAAACCAGACAATTGCTGAAGTTTTCCATTGAAAAGTATTATTTGATTGCCAGTTAGTACGCTCAAAATTATTTTCAAAATCATGATATGGCTGATTAAAAGATTCATCAGCAACAACTTTGTTACCACATTCTGGACAATAACGGGCATCATCAGGTATTTGTTTACCACAGTTAGAACAATACATTTTATTCCCTCCTTGTTATGGTAATATTAAATAAAATATTTCTAAGATTGTCAATCTTTTTAATTAGTTAGTCATTTTTTTACAATGTCTAAATAAAATGTTCATGTTAACTTAATTATCATAATTTTGGAAGTGTATACAAAAAATAGTTATTATGCTATAATTTGATAAATATTAGGTTAAACGAGGGATGATTATGAAATGTCAAAATTGTGGTCATGAAGTGACTCCTGGAGATAATTATTGTGAAAATTGTGGCGCTAAAATTGAAATGGAATTACGCCGTAGTCATCAAAAAGTTAATAAAATTGATCCCAAAATAGTTATTATTGTGATTATTGCAATTATGATAGTTGTTGGTGGAGCTTTCTTTATTTATGAGTTTTTTGTTGTTGATGATAAACCAGTTTATACCGGTGAAGATACAGTTGGAATTACTAGAGATGATAATACTAATGTCCAATTAGAGATTGATCCAACCAAAATGGAAATTCAAGTAGGTGAAAGTCAAAAAATTGATTGCAACCAGGATGATGCTACTTTTAGAAGTAGCGATACTAAGATTGCAACAGTTTCTAACTCAGGATCGGTAAAAGGAGTGAGTGCAGGAACAGCTAAAATAACTGTTAGTTATAAAAATAAAGAAGTTATTTGTCAAGTTACTGTTAAAGAGACGACATCAACGGATAGTAGTCAAGATTATATTTTCCCTAATAGTGCTACGCAGTTACTGACAGAGGCTGATTTACAGGGAAAAACGGTTCAAGAATTAAGAATTGGTCGGAATGAGATTTATGCCCGTCATGGTCGTAAGTTTAATGATGCCACGTTACAAAGCTATTTTGACTCTAAATCATGGTATCATGGAACGATTGAGGCTGATGATTTTAACGAGGATACATTAACTGAGATTGAAAAACAAAATGCTGATTTTATTCGAAGTCACGAGAGTCAATAAAATTGATTCTTACTTAAAGGAGGGCTAATATGTACTGTCGTAAATGTGGAGCTATTATACCTGAAGATGCCATGTTTTGTCCTGAATGTGGAATGCCAGTAGTCCAAGAAGAAATAGATAACAATGCAAATGATTTAAATATAAAAAAGAAAAATAAAAAGATTTATTATCTTTTAGCAGTTGTTGCTGTTGTTATTATTGGGTTCTTTGGATATCAATTTTTCATTAAAGATTCAACTACTACTGCAGATTATCAAATACCATTAGATAATTTGGTAACTGGAATTGAAGAAAAAGATCTTGATACCATTTTATCAGTATTTCCTGATGAATTATATGATAAATATGAAGAAGTAGGAATTGATATTCGTCAAATGGGCAGTCTATTTTCCAAGACGATTACTGATAATTTGTTTAGTCAATTTGATGGTATGGACATTAGTTATACCATCGATAACGTATATGATTGTAGTAATGATGAAGTTAGTGAGATTATTAATCGTAATAAAACTAACTTTGATATTGATTTAAATATCGTGGCAGCTAAACGCTTAGATATAACGATAAATACAGTATCAGCTAGTGATAATGCCAATAATAATGGTACCCTTGTTGTTATTCAAGTAGATAATGAATGGTATCTTGATCCAACTGCTATTTCATCATTTGATTAATTTAAAAAATTATTAAAACATTGATCAATGACTAATAACTTAGTTTTGAGGCAATGTTTTATTTATAATAAAAGGAGAATTTTTATGGATAAAGAATTAGAAAAATTATATTTAGAATTAGGAAAAGCCTATTATCAAGAAGCTGCCAATGATCCTATGCCACAATTAACGTCGTTAGTTAATCAAATAACTGCCTGTTTAAATCAAAAAAGATGTCCTAAATGTGGTGCTAAAGTAAATGAAGGACAAGCGTTTTGTACTGTCTGTGGAACCAATTTAAATGATTTAACGAGTGAAACTGCAACTAAAACAAATGAAGTAATATGTCCAAACTGTGGTGCTCGGGCTAGTGCTTCACAAAAATTTTGTACTATTTGTGGTACTCGATTAATGCCTTCAAGCAAACAGTTTACTTTTGATGACGAACTAGTTAAAGAGGAAAAGCCAATAACTCCTACTTGTTTTAATTGTGGAGCAGTTGTTAAAGAGGGGCAGAAGTTTTGTACAAAGTGTGGAGCTAATTTACAAAACCAAGATGCGAATAATACCGAAACTAAAATATTGAGATGTCCTAATTGCAATAAAATATTAACTGCTGATGAGCGTTTTTGTACTAATTGTGGAACAAAAATCAAATAGGAAAAAGGGTCATTACTAAATTGAAGTAATGACCCTTTTATAAATAAAAAACCTTGATAAATCAAGGACACTGACTAATGGCAGAGGTAGTAGGAGTCGAACCCACATCAACGGTTTTGGAGACCGGTATTCTACCATTGAACTATACCTCTATTTCCAACTGCCACACTATAATATCATGATTTTGAAAAAATGTAAATAAAAAATTGAATAATTGTTGTAAAAAGTTGCTGAAGTATCATAAATATGATGTTTTGTTTTCATTATAAAAATTAATGATCAAAAATAATGATTAATACCTATATTTCTCTTTCTTTTATTCATAAGGTAAGGTAGAAGGAGGAATTAAATGAATAAACTTGAATTAGGTATTTCTTCAATCAAATACCAGAAGTTTCAAATGATATATCCAATTATTAGAGCCTTTAATACAGGAACCATTTTTGAAGAATTGGATATGCCGTGGGGGGAATTGCAGCGATGAATACCAATGAACCCTTAATGCAAATTATGATGTTGGACTTTGCTGTTCAGGATGCGGCTTTATTTATTGATACACATCCTGATGATAAAGAAGCGATGAACTATTTTCATGAAGCCACAACTCGTTTAAAAGCTGCTAAAGATGAATATCAAAAACAAGGACATGCATTAATTAATCGTGAGATAGACGCTTATAAAAATGATTATTTAACTGCACCATGGCCATGGGTAGGTGATAGAGCATGTGGTTGTATGAAAAACGATTGCAATATCCAATCAATATAACTAAACCAAATGCTAAAGCAGCAGCGGTAATTATTGATCAATTAGGTGGACCTGATGGTGAGTTAGGAGCAGCACTTAGATATTTATCTCAACGTTATACTATGCCTTATCCAGAAATTCAGGCACTGCTTACTGATATAGGAACTGAAGAATTGGCCCATGTTGAAATGATCAGTGCAATATTATATCAATTAACTACTGATTTAACGATTGATCAAATCAAAGAACAAGGCTTTGATAAGTATTTTGTTGATCACACTTTAGGTATTTTCCCTCAGGGATCTAATGATGTGCCATTTACCTGTGCTTATTTCCAATCTAAAGGCGATCCAATTACTGATTTAACTGAAGATATGGCGGCTGAACAAAAAGCCCGGACAACTTATGATAACATCTTAGCTTTGGTTGATGATGAAGAAGTCAGAAAACCAATTCGCTTTTTAAGAGAACGCGAAATCGTTCATTATCAACGATTTGGCGAAGCTTTAGAATTAGTTAAACAGAAATTAGATAGTAAAAATTACTATGCTTTCAATCCATCATTTAAAAATGGTAGATGTAACTAGAAGCTCAAATTTGAGCTTCTTTTTTTATATCTGTAATCAAAAAATAATTATTATAAAAAGAAAACAAGACGATATTATTGGATTTTATTTTATCTAGTAATTATCATTGATTTCATCAATGTTTTATGCCATAATAGAGTAACTTTGTAAAAAGGAGATTGATATATGATTGCAACACAAAATGTAGCGTTACAATACGGAGATCGCGTCTTATTTGAAAAAGTTAATATTAATTTTACTGAAGGAAACTGTTATGGAATTATCGGTGCTAATGGCGCTGGTAAAAGTACCTTTTTAAAAATTCTATCAGGAGAAGTGGAACCTAACAAAGGTGAAGTTATCTTAGAACCTAATAAACGAATCTCAGTTTTAAAACAGGACCACTTTGCATATGATGAAAATCAAGTTTTAGAAACGGTTATCATGGGAAATACCCGTTTATATGATATTATGCAAGAAAAAGAAAAGTTATATGCTAAAGCTGATTTTACTGATGAAGATGGAATCAAATTAGCGGAACTTGAAGGTGAATTTGCGGAAATGGATGGCTGGAATGCTGAAGTTGATGCCGAAATTTTACTTAATGGATTAGGAATTAATGAAAAATATCATCAATTAAAGATGAAAGAACTAGAAGCTAATCAAAAAGTTAAAGTTTTATTAGCTCAGGCATTATTTGGAAATCCTGATGTTTTATTATTGGACGAACCTACTAACCACTTAGATATGGCAAGTGTTCGTTGGTTAGAAAACTTTTTAATGAACTTTAAAAATACTGTTATTGTAGTTAGCCATGACCGTTATTTCTTAAATAAAGTATGTACTCATATTGTGGATATTGATTATTCCAGAGTTCAGTTATATGTCGGAAATTATGATTTCTGGTATGAATATAGTCAATTACAATTAAAACAAGCTAAAGAAATCAACAAAAAAGCCGAGGCTAAGAAAAAGGAATTAGAACAGTTCATCGCTCGTTTCAGTGCTAATGCATCTAAAGCTAAGCAAGCGACTTCAAGAAAAAAACTGTTAGACAATTTAGAGATGGTTGATTTAAAACCATCGATGCGTCGTTATCCTTTTATTGCTTTTAAACCAGGGAGAGAAGTTGGAAATATTGTTTTAAAAGTAGAAAATTTATCAAAAACAATCGATGGTGTTAAGTTATTAAACAATGTTAGTTTTTCAATCAATCCCAAAGAAAAAGTCGCTTTCGTTGGCGACAGCAAAGCAACAGAAACTTTCTTTAAGATCATTACTGGTGAATTAGAAGCTGATAGCGGAACATATCAATGGGGAGTAACTACCAGTCAATCATATTTCCCTAAAGATAATTCAGAATTCTTTAATGATTGTGATTTGACCTTAGTTGACTGGTTACGTCAATTTTCAACTAAAGATGAATATGAACAAGATTTAAGAGGCTGGCTGGGAAGAATGTTGTTTTCCGGTGAAGAAGCCCTAAAGAAAGCCAAGGTGTTATCTGGTGGTGAAAAAGTTCGTTGTATGCTTGCTAAGATGATGATGTCCGAAGCTAATGTCTTGATTTTTGATGAACCAACTAACCACTTAGATTTGGAAACGATTCAGGCGTTAAACCAGGGATTAATTAATTTTAAAGAAAATATTTTATTTACTAGTCACGATCATCAATTTGTGCAAACAATTGCTAATCGTATTATTGAATTTAATAGCGATGGTATTATTGATCGGTTATCAACATTTGATGAATATTTGGATTATAAAGAAAATCTAGAAAAGGAGAATTAAGATGAATAAAACTATAGAGGAATTATTTGCTCGAAAATCAGTCAGAGTTTTTGCTGATAAACTGATTGAACCTGAAAAAAAACAGTTGATCATCGATGCCGCAATTCAAGCACCAACAGCTGGTAATATGACTTTATATTCAATTATTGATGTTCAAAGTCAAGAATTGAAAGATAAGTTAGCTAAAACTTGCGATAATCAACCATTTATTGCCAAAGCACCATTAGTACTAATTTTTGTGGCAGATTATCAAAAGTGGTATGATGCTTTTAAATACTATGAACCAGGTGCTAACGTACGAACACCATCAACAGGAGATTTTTTACTAGCTTATAGTGATGCTTTAATTGCAGCGCAAAATGCTGTAGTAGCTGGTGAAAGCCTAGGAATTGGTAGCTGCTTTATTGGTGATATCATTGAACAATATGAAACTCATAAAGAAATCTTGAACTTGCCTCAATATACAGCGCCAGTAGGTATGTTAGTTATGGGGTATCCAACCAAGCAACAGGCTAATCGTCAAAAACCAGCTCGTTTTGATGCTAAATATGTTGTCAGTGTTGATCAATATGAAAAGTTTGATGATGATAAGCTTGCTAAAATGTTTGATGATAAAGCGAAAAAGTTAAATCGTCAAAATGGTGGTAAAGCAATTGTCGATGATATCTTTAATCGAAAATGGACTAATCCATTTATTGAAGAAATGACTCGTAGTGCTAAATTATGGATTGAACAATGGGATAATGAAAAAAAATAGCATGATATCATGCTATTTTTTCATTTATGCGTGTTTAACTCGATCTCTTTCTTCAGCTGCTTTGGCGTCATTAAAACGATCCAAAGTACCAACTAAATAACCAGTAATTCGTCTGATTCGTTCAAATTTTGGAGGATTGAAGACATAATCTAAATCGACCTCATCACCATCAATCTTAATTGTTAGAGATTTTAAAGTTTCATTTGGAAATTTATTTTCCAAATAATCAATATATGCCTTAATTTCTTCTTCATCCATAGCCCCATTTTTTACAGTAACTTCTACATTATTGATTTCTTCCATAGTATTATCACCTCTACTATTATTATAACTATTTTTATAAAAATTACATTTAATATGCACCATTACCACCAATAATGAAGAATCATCAAAATCAAGGTAAACAGTAAAATAAATAATACTCGATTGACTTTTTTAAACATATACTTCAAAGCAATCACCATAATAGAATATGTAATAATTAAAATAAATATGATTAATCGATCAAGTTCAACCATCAATGTATTGAAAAAAGAGGCTCAATTTGATAAAATCTTGTAAATATTAGAAACAGGAGGGCTTATGAAACTTCATTTTACTAAAATGGAAGGTATCGGAAATGATTACATCTATATTGATGGCATTAATCAGGAAGTACCGCTAGATCCAGAATTTATTTCCAAGATTAGTGATCGTCATTTTGGAATTGGTAGTGATGGCATGATCGTTATTTTACCATCTGATAAATATGATTTTAGAATGCGCATGTTTAATCGTGATGGCAGTGAAGCAATGATGTGTGGTAATGGGATTCGTTGTTTTTGCAAATTTATTTATGATCATCATTTAAGTGATAAACATCATCTAAAAATTGAAACTAAAGCTGGTCTTCGGGAAGTTGATTTAGTTTTTAAAGATGATAAATGTGTTGGTGCTAAAGTCAGTATGGGAAAACCAATTATTAAATGTCAGGAAGTACCTTGTATCTATGATCAAGAAACGATGATCAATGATCTAGTTACAATTGGCGATAATCAATATTATTTGACAACGATATCAATGGGAAATCCCCATACAGTCACATTTGTTGATGATTTAGAATCGTTAGATTTAGAAAAAATTGGCCCTGATTTTGAACATCACCCAATGTTTCCCGAATCAGTCAATACTGAATTTGTTAAGGTCGTAAATGATAAGTATATCAAAATGCGAGTTTGGGAACGGGGTTCTGGTGAAACAATGGCTTGTGGTACTGGAGCATGTGCTTCCATGTATGCCAGTTATTTAAATCATTATACTGGTCCTAAAGTTACAGTTGAATTACTAGGCGGATGTTTGGAAATAGAGTATAATGGTGATACAATAACTATGACCGGTCCTGCTACTAATGTTTTTGAGGGGACAATTGAAATTTAAATAAAGGAGAAAGATAAATGTTAAATAGTGCAGAAGAAATTATTAAATATATTGGTGAAGCTAAAAAACAAACACCAGTTAAAGTTTATTTAAATGGTCACGATTTACCAGCTACTTCTAAATTTAAAATTTTTGGAACACCTGAAAGTCGTGTTTGTATTGGTGATTTAGATTTAGTTAAAGAATATATGGAAGAAAATAAAGATAAAATCAGTGATTCTTATTTAGAACAAGATCGTCGTAATAGTGCAATTCCAATGCTTGATATGACTAATATCAATGCTCGAATTGAACCAGGATGTTTTATCCGGGAACATGTTACTATTGGTGATAATGCTGTTATCATGATGGGAGCAGTTATTAATATCGGCGTTAAAATTGGTGAAGGAACAATGATTGACATGGGTGCTGTCTTAGGTGGTCGTGTTGAAGTTGGAAAACGTTGCCACGTTGGAGCAGGAACTGTGTTAGCTGGAGTCATTGAACCACCTAGTGCTACACCAGTAATTATTGAAGATGATGTTTTAATTGGTGCTAATGCAGTTGTCTTAGAAGGAGTAAGAATTGGTAAAGGAGCCGTTGTTGGTGCCGGATCAATTGTTACTGAAGATGTTCCAGCTGGAGCAGTAGTAGTTGGAAATCCAGCTAGAATTGTTAAAGAGAAAAAAGATGAAAAAACTGAAAGTAAAACACAATTAATGGATGATTTGAGAAAGATTTAGGTGATCAACATGGATGATTTTTTATCAAGCGTTAAAAAATGGCGTCGTGATTTACATCAGATACCAGAAATAGGCTTACAGGAATATCAAACTTCAGCTTATTTAAGACAAGAATTGGAAGCTATGGGTTACCAGCCAATATCGGTTTTAGAAACGGGTTTGTTAGTTTATCTTGATTTAAAAAAAGAAAAAACCGTCGCCTTTAGAACTGATATGGATGCTTTAAATATAACTGAAAAAACTGGTTGTGATTTTGCTTCACATCATGAGGGTTATATGCATGCCTGTGGTCATGATGGACATATGGCAACTATGTTAGGATTTGCCAAAAAACTAAGTGAAGGATCTTTAGATTTTGATTACAATATTTTATTAATTTTCCAGCCAGCTGAAGAATCACCCGGTGGAGCTAATTTAATTTGTCAGCAAGGTATTTTAAAAAAATATCATGTAGCTGCTATTTTTGGTTTACATCTAATGCCAACGATCGAAGCAGGAAAGATTGCCTGTCGTCCCGGACCATTGATGGCTCAAAACGGGGAATTAGATGTTAAAGTAATCGGAAAAAGTGCCCATGCTGGATTATATCATTTAGGAGTTGATTCAATCGTTATTGCTAGTATGCTGATTTGTCAATATCAAACGATATTAACACGGGTAATTTCACCAGTTGAAAGTTGTGTTATTAATATTGGTGAAATCCAAGGTGGAACTGTTAGAAATATTGTTCCTGATCAGACAATCTTTAAAGGAACTGTTCGGACTTATAGTGAAGCGGTATTTAAAAAGATTACTGATACGATGCAATCAATCAATCATGGTTTTGAAGAAGCTTATGGCTGTAAAATAGAGTTTAGTTGTCCACCGATGTATCCACCGGTTTTAAATGATTATGATTTATATCGCCAGTTTGTTAACTTAGCTGGTGATAATTATGAAGAATTAAAAGAACCAGTGATGTTAGCTGAAGATTTTGCTTTCTATCAACGTGAAGTGCCAGGAATATTTTTCTATGTTGGCACTAAAACGGATCGATATTCTAGTGGTTTGCATACAGAAACGTTTAATTTTGATGAAGAACTATTATTACCAGCAATTGATATCTACTATCAAATTGCCAGTAAGATAAAATTGGGGGAATAAAAATGAGCTATTATGAAAGAGCAAATCAAAGTTTAATGCATGCTTATGGTCGTTATGATATTACATTTGATCATGGTAAGGGTGTATATTTATATGATGTAAATGGAAAAAAATATTTGGATTTTTATTCAGGAATTGGGGTTAATTCCTTTGGGCATGATTATCCAGCTTATAGTGAAGCTTTGACAAAACAAGTACATCGTTTAATGCATATTTCTAATTATTTTAATAGTGTTGAAGCTATTGAAGCGGCTGAAGCTGTAGTTAAAGCGACTAAATTAGATAAAGTTTTCTTTACTAACAGTGGAACTGAAGCTACTGAGGGGGCTTTAAAATTAGCACGTAAATATTATTATGAAAAAAATGGTAAAGCTGATAGCGAAATTATCAGTTTAAATCATTCTTTCCATGGTCGTTCAACTGGATCAGTTACTTTAACTGGAAATCCTAATTATCAAAGAGCTTTTGGACCATTGATCGGTGGTGTAAAATATGGCGATATTAATGATTTAGAATCTGTAAAAAAATTAATTACAGATAAAACAGCTGCCATTATCGTAGAACCAGTTCAAGGTGAAGGTGGTGTTTACGTTTGTACTAAAGAATTCTTACAAGGAATTAGACAATTATGTGATGAACATGATATTGTCATGATCTTAGATGAAGTCCAATGTGGTATGGGTAGAACCGGAACAATTATGACATATTTCCAATATGATCTTTTACCAGATATTGTTTGTCTGGCTAAAGGAATTGGAGCTGGTTTTCCAATGGGCGCTTTTGTTGCTAATAAAAAGGTAGCAGCAGCGATGAAACCAGGTGATCATGGTTCAACTTATGGTGGAAACCCAATGGCTGGAGCTGCCTGTCGTACTGTATTTGAGATTATTGAAAAAGATCATATCTTGGAACACGTACAACAAATTAGTAAGTATTTACATGAACAATTAGATCAATTAGTTGCAAAATATGATTGCATTAAAGAAAAACGTGGTTTAGGTTTAATGATTGGTCTAGAATTTGATCATCCAGTTAAAGATTATATTCAAAAAATGTTAGATAAAGGTTTGATCATGGTAACTGCAGGTGCTAATGTAATTAGAATGTTACCACCATTTATCATTACTGAAGAACATGTAGATGAAATGATTAAAATTTTAACTGAAACAATTGAAGAAGTTAATCAGTAGGCATCTTGTTATAGATGCCTTTTTTTATGATCAAATTATGTTAACTTTATAAAAGTAAATTTTTGTGGTTTAAAATTTTAATCATAAAAGTCAAAAAATATAATTATAACAGGTGGTTATAAAATGGTTATTTTTGGTTGATTTAACTGCCGATTTAAAAAAAAAGCGCTTTCTAATTAAATCTAAGCGATTTTTTTTTATTATATAATTAAAAGAGACTGGAGGTAATGTTATGGTAAATAAAGATATCTTACAGGTTAACACTTTAGGTAAGTTATCTGTTACTAATGGTAATAGTACCTTTCCACAAGAAAAAAGACGCAGCATTCAAGTGGAATTATTAGTAGTTTATTTAATACTCAATCGTAACTATACAATCAATAATCAGCAACTGATAGATTTTTTATGGCCTGATGGTAACTCTGATAAGCCAGAAGGGGCCTTAAGAAATCTGGTCTATCGAGCCCGAAAGGAATTTAAAAAATTGTTTAACGGGATAACAATTATTAAATCTAAGGGGCACAGTTATTTTTGGAATTTAGAGGTTGAATGCACAGTTGATTATGAGGAATTAATTAAAATCAGTAATAAAGTTAATCAAGAAAATGATTTGTTTCGTAAATATGAACTATGTTTAGAAATGATCAATCGTTATCGCAATGAGTTTTTACCAGATTTTAATTATAATGACTGGATCATTCAGATGAATAATACTTTGGAAAGAAATTGTTTAGATGGTTTACTCAGCACTTTAAATCAGTTGGCTAGTAATAATTTATACGAAGAAGTATTGAAAATTTGTAATCATCCTAATTGTCAAAAAATAATGGATACGCGTATTTATGAAATGAAGTTATATGCTTTTTATAAGACCAAGAAAATTGATCAGGCTTTGCAATTTTATCGGCAGATTGTTGATTATTATTACAGTAAATACGGGGTGGAAGTTTCTAATCGATTTAAAGAAATTTATCATATGATCATTGATACGTCATCATCTTCACAAATAAATGTTGAAGAGCTAGAAAGAAATCTAGCTGATGATGGAGTCAATGAACGAACTTTTTATTGTGATTTTGATGTTTTTAAAAATATTTATCAAATTAATGTTCGTTCAGCCAGACGGACAATGAAAGCGCGAGTTTTAGCTTTGTTGACCGTGGTTGATCAAAGTCATAGTCTAAGTGATAAAGAATTATCGAAAGAAGCTGATATTTTAAAAGCGGTAATCGCTAGCAGTTTAAGAAAAAATGATGTTTTTTCTAAATTTAATATGACGCAATATTCATTAATATTAGCTTCACCAAATGTTGAAGGGGCTCAGGTAGCAATTAATCGGATTATTAGTCGTTATAATGAAAAGAAAAAACATTCACAAGTCATACTTACGAGTGAGTTGAAAAAAATTAGATAGGAAGGGATGAGATGATGCTATGGGTTATTTGAAAAAGGTATTGAAACAAACAAAGCTCTTAAAACGGTTTGGTATTCTATCAATTACCTTGGCTATGATCATTGGAATGTTGAATGACGGTATATTGACTAAAGCCGATGATACTGTTAATGCCAATATTTCTTTTACATCGCAAATTGTTGAACAGATCAATGGATCCTACATCCAGACAACTGATGTTCAATCTGGAGAGCCATTCTTTTTAGCGATTCGTTATACGATTTCTGCCAATAGTCAAGGTTCTAGTTATACTAACTGTATTTTATCAATAACATTACCGGAACATATTTCGTTTATCGGTGATACTAGTGATATTCAAGGTACCGCATTTGATGATATCGAATATAAGATAAATTTTGAAGGAACATCGGCTGAAGAACGAGTTATCAATATTCATGCCAGTGAATTAGTACCTGGGCAAACTGGAACATTATATTTAAAAATGAATTTTGATAACATGACGACCCCAGATGGAACAAAAGCAGATTTTCGAGGAATGGTGTTAACTGGTTCAGTGGTAATGCCAGATAGTAGTCCTAACTTTAATCCAGTTTCTGTTCCAAGTGCGACTGTAATTGCTACTGCCAGCCAAGATTGGATTGTCAGCAAAGATGTTGCGAAACAAAATAATCAGGACTATTCGATTGAAAATATCGATGGTAAACAATATTATAGCGTTGATTATCGATTAACTGTTGCTCCAGGAAGTAATATTGGTGATATTGGAAACAGTTATGGAAGACTAAACTGTACTTATCGTGATGAAAATGGTAATAAGACTGATGGATTTATGTTGATTGATACGCTACCAGTTTCTCCAGTAGCTAATGGTGGAGCTACCCAAATTAGTGTCTATGCCGGAAGCAACAAGACTAATCCATTAGTTGAAGGTCAAGATTATGATTTGATCTATAACGATGATGGTTCAGTTAAGTATATTAGAATTAAATATGCCAGCACTTATGGTGACATTAAAAATGATTATACAACCGCATATGTTCCTGATGATGCATATGTTTTAACTACATATACGATTAATGCTAAATATAGTTATGATGCTTATCGAGTATTGCCAGCCAATGAAGATAAAATACCATATTTGCTGGACAATAAAGCAGAAATAAATTATTTACCATTAGGTGAAAGTACTTATAAAAAATCACAAGATAATGCTAGTGTTCAAGTTGGCTGGGTTGATGAAGATGCTCCAGTAACTGACATAACTATTAATAAGTATTTGACTATTAATGGTGGAGAAGATCTGGATTTAGACAGTAAATTTATTTTTGACCAAGATAAACAAGATTTATATTATCAAAATACTGACTCTCGAATTCGTTTTGGATTATATCTTGATCAGGCCTGTCAAGAGCCGGCAGTTGATTTTGAAGGAAATACTGTTGGAAATATGACGGAATTAAACGAAGCTGGTCAGGTTATTTTTAAAAACATTAACGAGGGAACTTATTATTTAAAAGAAGATGTCGGTAATTTGCCATTTGTTGGTGATGGAGTGGAAACCACTAATGGTCAAACAGTTTATCAACTTGAAGTTAAAAATAAAAACAATGGTGCCGTTGTTTATTTGAGAGGTAAGGAAGTAAGTAATGGTCAACTAGATATTAATAATGTTAATACTGATAATGGTTTTGGTTATGTAGCTTTTAATAAAGTTGGAACTAGTGCGACCAGCAGTACTTCAGGACCATTGGAAGGGGTAAAGTTTTTATTAATTAATCAAGAAGATCCTAGTCTAGTTTATGAAACATATTCAAACGAGAACGGATTAGTTTTATTTGAAGCAATTCCAGCCGGAAAATATTTAGTTCAAGAAGATTTTTCTAGTGGTGAATATGATCAACCGGCAACAATTCAATGGAATGTCGAAGTAAAGGCTAATCACATCAACTATCCTAGTGGTATGTCGCTAGATGATGATGGAATGCCTTATGTAATCAACAGTTCTTCTAAAGGAAAACTGTTGATCAAAAAAGTCGATCAACTTGATCCGTCTAAACAATTAGATGGAGCTAAATTCATGGTCTATGGTCCTTTTGATAGTGAAAATGATGCTAATATAGCGATTAACTCAAATACATTAGGAGCTGGATTTGAATTGTCAGGTAATGAAGAATCATCAGCTTTAAATAAAGGATATTATGTCTATCAAGAAATAACAGCTCCTGAAGGTTATAAAATTGATAACAATTACTATGTAACTGAAGTTAAAACTCAAACTTTAAACCAAGTTGCAGTAGAAAATGAACAATTAGGAAAACTAAGAATTCTTAAAAAAGGAAAATTGGCTAATACTGGAGTAAACATTGAAGTTAATTTACCTGGAGCTAGTTTTTATCTTTATACTGATGAAAATGCCAGTGATGCAAGTATCGTTAAAGATAGTTCTGGTAATCCAATCGTAATTCAATCACAAGAATCAATCAGCAGTGAATATAACTCTAATGTTGTCTCTTTACCGGCGGGAACTTATTATCTAAAAGAGTTTGCAGCTCCAGAGGGTTATCAATTATCTACTGATATTATTAAGGTAACGATTGAATCTGGAAAAACAACGACCCAAAAGATTGTCAATGAAACCGATCATTATGGTTATATTCAAGTGGAAAAAGTTGATTCTAAAGCAATTCAGGATCCTGATGATCCTAGTCAAACAATCAATAAACCAATCAGTGGTGTCAGCTTTGAAATTTACAATGACCATGATCAATTAATTGAAACTATTACAACTAACATTTTAGGAATTGCTCAAAGTAGTTTCCTACCAGCAGGAAATTATTACTTAGTTGAAAAAGATAGTGACAGTTTAAATGATTATGTCGTTAACACTGATAAAATTTATGTCACAGTTACAAATAATCAACGAACTAATGAGCTTGTAAAAAATGATCATTTAGTAAATTATAAATTCCAAAAGGTCAACTCACTAACTGATAGTCCTTTATCAAATGCGCAGTTTACCTTATATGCCAGTGATCAACAAACTGTTTTAGCTAAAGAAGTCACTAGTGATGCTAATGGTTATGTAACTTTCACTAATCTAATTCCTGGGGCGACTTATTATTATCAGGAAACTAAAGCACCAGACAACTTTACATTAAACAGTGCCATGATTGCCTTTACAGCACCAACAATTGCTCAAACTGACAGTAATTACACGTATGAAGGAAACAAGGTAACCAACGAGCCTCAAGGTCGTTTTACCGTTATTAAAACCCAATTGGAATTAGATCAAAGTCAAGCAGTATATGCGTCTAAACAATTTGCGTATTTTCCAGTTCTAAGTGAAAATATGGAAAATGACCGTCAGCTAGCAGTAGCTAATAACACTTATTATACCTTAACAACTAATAAAGATACGGGAACTGGAACTTCAATTTATTTAGATGCTGGAACATATTGGGTCATTGAATTAAATGTTTCTGATCCATGGACTGTTCAAGGTGGTAACAATCATCAAATAACAGTTGCACCAGGTAATGATGGTTTAAATACTGCAAAAATTAATATTGTCAATGAACTAACAAAAGGAAAAGTAGCAATTAAAAAAGTTAGTTCAACCGATCAAAATACTAGTATTTCAGCAACCTTCAGTATCTATAAAAAAGTTAATGAAGCTAATCATGACTATAGTAATGATACTATTGTAGCCACGCTAACAACCAGTAATGAAGGTGGCGAAGCAGTTAGTGAATGGTTAGATCCAGGTGACTATGTTTTAGTAGAGACTCGAGTAAGTGGTGATTATGTTTTAGATACAACCCCTCGTGAGTTTACGATTGAAGCAGGGAAAACCAATAAAGTATATTCAAATACACCATTGACTAATATACCTGAAAGTACGATAGGTCTTGAAAAGGTAGCAATCTGGAAAGATGATAATGGAAATGTTGAAGAACCATTAGCTGGAATTAACTTTAATGTTTATCAGGCAGTTGAAGTAAGTAAAGACAGTACTGGAGCAGTTGCATTAGATGACAAATATTATCATAAAACTGGTAATGTAGTAACGCAAATTACTAGTGATAATAAGGTCACATATTCTCAAAAACTCGAACCAGGTTACTATTATATTGAAGAAGCCTTAACTAGTGAACAAAGCCAGGATTATCAGGCTGCTTCACCACAAGTAGTTAAGTTAGAAGCTGGTCAAACTACTACAGTAAAATTTGAAAACATTCCATTAAAAGGAAAAATCAAAGTTATTAAAGTTAGTAGTGTCGACCCTGACGAAAAATTAAATGGGGCCGTTTTTGAAATCTACTATGTCACTGATAAAACTGGTGATGGTATAGAAACGATCAAAGCTTCTGATGGTAAAACTTATAATGTGGAACATAGCGGTATCAGTGTTGATATTACCAGCGGTACAGCAACATTGATCAAAGATGATGGAACCGAACAGAAATTAGATGGAATTGGTTATTCAGTTCTATTAGAAGAGGGTAAAGAAGTTGTTTTAAAGGAAGTAGAAGCACCACAATACTATTTTGCAGCTAATACCTGGTATTATGTAGGAATGATCAATAAGCAGCAAATTAGTGAAATAACAATTACTAATATTCCTGAAGTTCATGTCGTCGGTGATAAATATGATGAAGCAAAAAACCGAGTTGAAGGAGCTATCATGGGATTATTTAGTAGTAGTGATGGTGCAAATGATTTTAATAATTTAAGCGATACTGAAAAGTCAGCGGTAGTTAACGACCAAACTAAATGGGCAAGTTATGACTTATTACAAACAACGGTTACTAGTAAAGAAAGTGGTTTTCATTTTTCTGATATCGATACGACTAAAACTTATTATGTTTTAGAATTAGTAGCCCCAGAAGGCTATAATCGAAATGATAAAATTTATGAAGTAACTGTGGATACTTCGAAAAGAATCAATAATGATAATAAACTAGAAAATGTTACTCAAATTACTCCTGGTGATGCTTATTATTTAATTGACACAGAAACTGGAGAAACCTTAAGCATTACTAATTATCACTATAAACAAATTTGGGTAAAGAAAGTTTTAGACTTTGCCGGTGATAAAACTAATTTAGATGGTATTAGATTTAAGTTATATTCAACAACGATTGTTGATAAAGATACCCCTGATGCCATTAAGGTTATGGGCGCTGATGGTGATGAGGCTATCTATGTTGTTAAAGATAGTGAACTAGCTATCTATGAAACTGGTACGATCAATGAAGGTAAAGATAATGGTGCCTTTATTACTAAGACATTGCCAGCAGGAATTTATATTATTGAAGAAATTGATAGTGGTAATAGTCCAGAGTATAATTTACCAGATTATATTACAAAACCTAGTACGACGATCTATGCAGTCAATCTATTAACTGACAGTGATAATAAGGATTTATATAGTGAAAATGTTGATGCTGATAATGTAATTGTTAATACTACTGATAATGGAAAACTAGCTTTAACTAAAGTATCAAGTGTTAATAGTAATCAATACCTTCAAGCAACCTTTAATGTCTTTAAACAGGGAGTAGATTATAGTAATCCAGCTAATGTTATTACTACGATTACTACTAATGCGAATGGAATACCGGTATTATCAGACTTTTTAAAAGCCGGTAAGTATGTCTTAATTGAAACTTCAGTTGAATCTGGCTATGTTTTAAATCAAACACCAATTGAATTTACGATCGAGGCCAATAAAGTTACTGGAGTTAGTGGTACTAGATATGCTAGTATCGATGATGCTAGAGACAATCCATTAGTAGTGGAAAATGTTCCAATGGGAAATATTAAAAATATTACTAAAACGGGAACTTTCATTGATAAAAACGGTATAGAACAAACAACTAATTTAGCAGGTGTTAGTTTTGAAGTATACCACTATCAAATTAGTAATGGTCAGTTAGTATTAGATGATACCACGAAATTAAACGTTTCGGCTTTATCAGATAATGATGGTAAGATTCATTTTTATCAAAACAGTCAAGATATTACCGATACGATGTGGCTAGAGCCTGGTAATTATATCTTAAAAGAAACTAGTGTTGGAAATAATAGTGCTAATGGTTATGTTTCTAACAGTTATCTTGGTAAGTTTACGATTGTCCAAGGTCAGACAACTGTGGCCTTAGTGGAAGTTAACGAACAAGGACAGGCAGTGGCTAATTCGGTAGCAGCAATCAACAATAAATCAACTTATGGACGACTTAAATTAACTAAAGTTGATTACTATAATCAAAATATTAAACTTGATGGTGTTGTTTTTGAAATATTTGATGTCAACAAAAATAAAGTTGATGAGATAACAACTGATGCTAGTGGTATAGCCATCAGTAAATTATTACCAGCTGGTAATTATCAAGTGAAAGAAAAAACGACCAAAGATGGTTATTTCTTAAATGGTACTGGTTATTCATTTGTCGTTAAACCATTAGAATTGACGACTACTAGTCAAGATGGTCAAAGTGAAATTACTAATATTAAACAACAGTCGATTAAAATCAAAAAGATCGATAGTAAAACTAAAGAAGTAATCACTAATTTAACTAATGCTCACTTTACTTTATGGGATCAGGAAACTGGTGGTAATCAAGTTGGAGAAGTCATTTGCAATGAAGAGACAAAAGAAATCGTCTTTAACGGTTTACAACCAGATACGAAATATTATCTGCAAGAAGAAACTGCTCCAAATGGATATAAGATTACTAACAGTAATCGAATTGAAATTACAACTACTAATAACAAACAAGGGCAAACAGAATTAGAATTTGAATTAGAAAATGAACCATTAGGTAGCATAAAAATTGAAAAAGTATCTAACTGGAAAATCTACGATTCAACTAATACAACTAATTATCCATTAGCTGGGGTAGAATTTACGTTATATTTAGATACCAATAACAATCAAAGATATGATGAAAATATTGATACAATAGTCATTCAACCATTAACTACTGATGAAAATGGTATAGTGATTTTTGATAACTTAGAAGCTGGTAATTATTTAGTTGTTGAAAGTGATGTTCCTGAAAACTATACTATCGATAATACTTATTATCCAGTAACCGTTACAAAAGGAAAACAAAATACTACTTATACCGGTAATCAGGCAATTGTCAATGTGACAAATAAAGGAAGATTTAGTTTTACTAAAACTGATCCGGATGGAAATCCATTAAGTGGCGCTGGTTTCCAATTATGGAAGCAAGATAGTGATGGTAATTATGTAACTGTTGCCAGTCCATTTGTGGTTGATAATGAAGATGGTTATTTCTTGTCAGATTTATTAGATCCGGGTAATTATCGTCTAGAAGAAATCCAGGCACCGGAACATTTTGAGGCGGCAGCAGCAATTGATTTTTCAATTGAAGCTGGAAGTGAAACAGTTGTTACTAGTGATAAACAAAATACATTAGTTAATCAGGCCTTAGGTACGGTGACGATTACTAAATACGATGATCGCAGCGATTATCTAACGGTAAAAAATGAAGTACTTAGTGGTGTGGAATTTGGTTTATATGATCTAAGTGATAATTTAGTTGCCAGTCAAATAACTGATAAAAATGGTCAAATTATCTTTGAAGATGTTGCCCCTGGTGATTATTATGTTCAAGAGATTAAAACGTTAGATGGTTATCAATTAGATACAACTAAATATCCAGTAACTATAGCTGCTAATCAAAGTAGAGTCATTAATTATTTACCAGAGGTTGCAGATGGTAATGATGGTGAAATCATCAATCATAGTAATGCCGGACGAATCGTCATTAAAAAACAAGATGATCAAGGTAATGGCTTAGCTGGAGCTATCTTTATGATTACTAGCAGCAGTAATGGATTTGTACCAGTTGAAATTACTACTGATGAAAATGGTTTAGCGGTAAGTGATTTATTACCAGCTAGTACGACAGGTAGGGTTTATCAGGTACGTGAAATTAAAGCTCCTGATGGCTATACTTTAGATGAAGCTTATTATGATATTTCTAAAGAAATGACAGTTTATCCATTACAGGATCAAGAATTAATTATTTCCAATGATAACGTTGATAAATATAATTATGTCGAATTTACTAATCAGGCAATCAATAAGATTATGGATGTTGATCCACAAATCAAAAAATATATCATTGATGGTGATAAATTAATTCAAGATAAATCAGTTAATACCCCATTATTAAAAGATAGTGATAATGAACGATTGGCTATTAGAGATTATGCTGATGGTGGAAATGATGTAGCTGTTAAAAAAGTTGTGGTAGAAGATACAACGATGCAACTATATTATGTTGATGAAAATAATGAATATGTTCCAATTACTTTAAATGATAGTTATAGAATCAACAGTGTAACGATCTACCACGCTAATGATAGTAAAAATCATCAAATCAAAGCTCAAGTTTATTATCGAAATGATGAAAACTCTAACTGGCAAACTAATGATCAATTATTAGTTAATGTACCAGATGCTAACCAAAATATTCAGGTGTCACTTGAAAATGTCATGGCAACTGAAATCAAAGTTGAATACTTTGTTGAAAATGATTTGATTGCGACTAATTTTACAACTGATGGAATTGATTTAGATGTAACGATCAATCAAAGACCATCTAATGCAACTGTTCATGAAATTAGAAGATTTTCAAATACGGCTAAAGTAGTTTATGAATATAGCTATAAAGATGAAAATGGTACAGTTCAAGAAGCTAAACTTGAAAGAAATAGTAATCAAATTAATGTTTATTATCCATTAAATCAAACTAATTTACCTTCAGTATCTTTAGGTATTGTTTCTGGTGAAAATAATGTTGTTTATCGCCCAGGTGATACGATTGAAAGCACGATTACGGTGATTAATCAAAGCACTGATCGTCAAGATAGTGATTTAACGATTATTCAGCCAATTATTAGTTTTGATCTACCACTAGGAATGACCTTAAATACTAATAGTTATACTATTGATGATTATAGCGGTATGACTACAAACTTCCAGGTTGTTGTTTATGATAGTCAAGATGCTAGTGATGGTATGGTCCTAGATCCATCTCAATATGATGTTGTTTATAACAATGTTGAAGCTCGAATTCCTGAAAACAATCAATTAGTAGGAACGGGGCAACAGACTCGTAAAGTAACTATTAGTTTAGCTGATGATTTTGAATTTAAACCAGGAATGAAAATAACTGTCAAATATATGGGTACTACTTCTATCAATGATACCAGTACTCGGTTATATGCACCAGCTTATTTTGCCAGTGGTCAGATTACTGAATTATCACTGGAAAATCCATACGGTAATGCTTTTATAGTTGAAAGTAGTAGTGGCAGCAACTACAATACGTTGGTTAGCGATAGTACTTTGGATATTATTGCTGGTAAAGATCAGGTAGATATGACTGGTACTGGTTTGAAATATCCTAACAGCAATGGAATCATTGTAATTAATGAAACTAATTATTTATCAATTTATAAACAAGTTAAAGGTATTTATAATGATGAATATTTAAATTACAATCAGATTGCTTCAACAGCACCGGGTGAAGATTTGGATTACCAAATCATCTTTAAAAACGGTGGTGAAAATGAAGGAGAATCTGATCGGGCAATCAGTAAAGCTCGTGTTGTTGATATCTTACCATTTACGGGAGATTCATTAGTCAACCGAACTGACGATAATTATACTGAACGTTCTACTAGCTTAGATAAAGCGCCAGTATTAAATTATGTTGAGGTTTTAGATGCTGTTAATGTGCCATATACGCTTTACTATTGTGTTGGAAGTGATTATGATAGTAAATTTGATGAATGGAATGAAACCAATAGAACTAAATTTACTGCCAGTGAAGAATTACCAATTGTCTATAATTCATCATGGAGCGATGATGACTGGACTAGTGGGGCTCATCATTGGATCAAAGCTAGTGAATATACTGGTGATTTGAATTTAGTTAGTGCTTTTGCAATTGAATTCGATTTCTCTAATGATTTATTAGAACCAGGTGAAACAGTTACTATTCATGTAAAAATGACCGCTCCTGAATATGGAACTGATGAAATTGATCAAGTGACTGATCGCTTGATGTCAAATTCGGCTTTAATTGCGGTCCAACGTGATGGTACTGATGAAATTTCACCAACAGATATCACTGAAAACCGTGAAGTTAGAGCTCAATTGACGTTACCAAAAGGTACTATTGGTGATTATGTCTGGTATGATTTAAACCGTAATGGTTTACAAGACGATACCGATATCCCAGTTCAAGGTTTGAAAGTAACTTTACATAAATATGTAACAACTTATGATGAAGATGGAAAACTACAACGTCAGGAAATTTTCAGTGATGATGGTATGGTAACCATGAGCGATGAATATGGTTATTACCAATTTACTAATCAGGATTGTAATGTCTTAAAAGCTGGTAAAACTGATAGCAGTTCAACTGATCCTCATGATTATGTTGGTGATCGTTACTTTGAATATCGAGTAGAGTTTGCGATTCCTGAAGATGAATCAACATATACTTATGTACCAACTACTAGATATGCAACTGATGATCAAGGCAATAGCCAAACGGAACGTGATTCAAATATTGGGAATGATCCTACTAAAGTAGGTGACCAAGCTGAAGATAACGATGAATATTGTTATAGTGAATACTTTACTTTAACAGCTACTCGTTTAGGAGATGCCAGCCTGGTTGGTGAAACTAATTTGACATTGGATGCCGGTTTTGTTGCTAAAGGATCTCTAGGAGACTATGTCTGGTTTGATGCTAATAAAAATGGTATTCAAGAAGATGAAGAAAGCGGTGTACCAGGTGTTGTGGTTCGTTTATATCAGGTAACTGAAAACGGTGAATTTAACTCTGCTTTGCCATTGGCTACAACGACTACTGATAGTAACGGATATTATCTGTTTGAAGATCTAGTTGAAGGAAATTATATCGTTGAATTTGATATCGATGGTGTAGTGCCAACTTATGGCAGTGGTTACTTAAATCGTTATTACTTCACTCAGGCTAATGCGGGAGTCGATAGTGCTTATGATTCTAATCCGATTGTTGAAAATTCAACGGATACTAAAGCTAAAACAGCAGTTATTCATTTAGATTATCATGCTAGTGATATGTCTATCGATGCTGGTTTAACGGTTTATAGCGCTTTATCAGGATTAGTTTTCGAAGATCGTGATTATTCAGATGTTCAAAACTACTTTGATCAGGATGGAAAGGAAATTGATACTGTCTTACCAGCTGGAACAATTGTTTCATTATATCAAGTTGATGCAGAATTTGATAGTATCAATATGATTCCTGATGAGTCTTCATTAATTGCTACAACTACAATTGATGAAAATGGAAATTATCTATTTGATTTACTTGATGCTGGATATTATGTTGTTAAGTTTACAATGCCAGAGGGTTATAGTATTTGCAGTGGTGACAGTGGTAGTGATGATACAATTGATAGTGATGTTGCTAATCAAATCGAGACAATTGATAATCGAGTTTCTGGTTATACCAATGTAATTGAAATTGGCTTAAATGAACATGTTGAACATGTCGATGGTGGGGCTAGATTATATAGCGCTTTAGGTGATTATGTTTTTGAAGATCTTAATTCTAATGGAATTCAAGATGAAGATGATCGTCCAATTCCAAATACAACTGTCTACTTGTTTAGACGTGATGATAATTCGAGTTCATGGCAATATTATCAACAGACTATCACTGATGAAAATGGATTATATCACTTTAGTGATTTGGAAGGTTCTACTTATACAGGTATTCAATATCGAGTAATCTTTGATTTAAAAATGACTACGAAGATAACGATTACTTATGCTGGTGATGATATTGCTTTAGATTCTAATGCCTTAAATCAATATGTATCAGGTTTTGGTTATCCAACTGATCCAATTGATTTACCATATAATACAACAGATCTAACTATCGATGCGGGAATTGTTCAGTCATTAGGTGCTATTGGTGACTATGTCTGGTATGACAGTAACGTCAATGGTCTTCAAGATGAAGAAGGTACTGGTATTGGTAATATTAAGGTTATCTTGGAAGCCAATAACGGTGATGTTACTAATGAAGATGATTGGGAAGAAGTTGGAACTACATATACTAATAGTCAAGGATATTATATCTTTAATAACTTGAAACCAGGTTATTATCGGGTTAAGTTTGAAGTTCCATCACAATATTATGTGACTCTATCTACTCAAGGTGAAGATAGTGCTATTGATAGTGACGGTATTTATTCAAATGATAATATCTATTATTACACACGATCATTCTATCTAGAGCAAGATGGTTATGATATGACATGGGATTTAGGTGTTTATGATCCAACAATAACGACAAGCGAAACTAGTATAACTAATACTTATTTTGATGGTGGTATTTTGACAGGGGATAATATAAATAGCTTATGTTATCTGCTTCTAGCCACTGGATCTGCAAGTATATTTACTTATGGTTATCGAAAACGTAGAAAAACATCTAAATCATCATAAAGCAATAAAAGGCAGTGGAAACTGCCTTTTGCATAAATTTTTTAAGTATTTTAAAAAATATCATTAATGTGTGATATTGATGTGATATCTAAATGCTATGATATGACTGTAAAAAAGATAGGAGGAATGATCGATGAAAAAGAAGATATTCAGGTTAATATTTGTATTAGTATTAGTTGTTGCTTCTATTGTTGGTTTAAGAATTAATGTTGATGCTAATTCTAATCTAGTTTTAGGGACAACAATTTCAGATAATCCTGATGATCGTTTATTTACAGTTCGTAATAACAGCAGTAATAATGTTGCTTATATTTATCAAGCTAGTGATAACCCTAGTCAAAGTATTGAAATGACAATTGGCGGTAATCAAACCCAAACAATTAGAGTTAAGGCTGGAAGTAATGGAACAGCATCATTAACAGTTAAGCAGTTAGATTTGGCGGGAGCTGTCTCTCAGGTAGTTAATAGCTTAAATCAGTATTATGTTAAGGTTAATTTTGTTGATAGTAATCATCAGGTAATAGCCAGTTCACGCCAGGCGATAGCGACATATAGCAGTGGTTGCAGCTATACAGCACCAGCAATTCTTACTTACAATGGCGAAACTTACGATTTAAGTGGTAACAACTATGCCGCAATTCCTTATGGAAGCCGTGAGTATACTTTTACTTATAATGTCAGAGCCCAATTAGATTTTACGAGTAAAGTAATTTTAGTTGATCAAGATGGAATAACCCATAAAACGATTGAATATACAGTATCTAAGGCTAATGGCGGTCAAACAACCGTACCAGAAACTTTTGTTTCTTCTATTAATGGTCGCACTTATAAGATCATGAGCGGTTATAATCGTCAAGTAAGTCAAAGTTATGATCAGGGAGTTTTACAGACGGTTATTCGCTATCAGGTTCAAGATAATGAAACAAGTCAGCCATACAATATTTCTATTCAATATATTGATCAAGCTACTGGTAGCGTGTTATTGACTAAAACATTATTAGTGGAAAACGGAAAAACAGTGACTCATGATCCTTCTAGTGCTTTTATGAAAAATGGTAAACAGTATCAATTGGTTAGTGGTAGTTCGATAACTCATAGTTTTGCACAAGGTAAACAAGTATATCAGGTATACTATCAAGCAGTAGTAACTGATGAGACAACACCTCAGCCTATTCAGGTAAATTATATTGATTTAGCCACTGGTAATATTTTACAGATTCATGAATATACGGTAGAACCAGGTAAAACTAAAACAATAAGTTTAGACAGCAGTTTTGACTATGATGGTACTACATATATTTTAAATGGAACTCAACGTGATGATATTGATGGAACTAAGATCATCCATAAATTTGGTAGTGATGTTACTGAATATAATGTCTATTACACTGAAAAAGGAGTCGAAGTAAATCAGTATGAAGTTTCGGTTACTTATCTAGATGTTTCACATACTAATATCGGTGAAGAGACGATTTATACAACGAAATTAAATGCTTCGATCAATCAGCCACTGGCCATCGATTTTCCTACTCAGTATGAAGCTAACGGAACTACATATGTCTTATTATCAGGACAGAAAAGTCACTTTGATCATGATTTCTATTCAACTAGAAGAAATTATGTAATGGTATATCGGGATATTAACGATACTAATAATGATATTGTTTTAAATCCAGTTGTTGTAGAAACAACGACTACTCCAACGACAACACTGGAAGGAACGACAGCAAACGGAACAGCGATTACGATTGATGGAGCTACTGGAACTCCAGTTATGACTAATCCAGATGGAGCAATTACAACAGTTGATCAAGATGGTAATATTGTTCCATATCAAGAAGCAGAAACTGAAATAATTGAAGAAGAGGAAACACCATTAGCTGGTAATGTAGCAGATAAGGTAAGTAAAGATCAAACTAATAATCAATTAACATACGTTGCTTTAAGTGTAGCTGGTCTAATTGTAATTGGGGCAATAGTCGTTTATATTGTTAGAAAAAAGAAAACTAAACAAGCTTAATATTAATCATTCCTATTAAAAACAACCTCATTAATTTGAGGTTGTTTATTAATTGCTGCTGATTATTAAATTTTAACTTCAATGCATAACCACTGAAATTGGGGTATAATGAAATAAAGAATAGTTGTTAAAATTAAATTAAGCAGCTAATACTAATAAATGAGGTATAATAGTAGTACTGCAATAAAAAATGAAAACAGATGATGGGGGCACATATGAAACTGCAAGTCGAATTTTTAAACACTTATACAATCACAACTGAAGATGATCATTGCCTTAGTTTCAATAATATAAATTCATCAAAATTAGCTATTTTATTAGCTTATATTTTATATCATCATCGTCATAAATTAAGCACATCAGATCTCCAGGAATTGATGTTTGGAACCAATGGATCCAGTAATCCAGCTAATGCCTTAAAAGCGTTGATTTTTCGTCTTCGGGCATTATTGAATAATAATTTGGGTAAAAATAATTATATTTTATCGTCACAGGGGACCTATTACTGGAATCCAGAAATTGAATTGGATTTTGATGTTGATAATTTTATTAATTATTATCGTTTAGGACGTAATGAAACGGATGATTTAAAAAAAGTGGCTTTTTATCAAAAAGCATTACTGCTTTATCAAGGTGATTTTTTACCAATGATTATTAATAATAATGATAAATTGATGAATATTCGTCATTTTTTGACTTCTTATTTTTTGAATGTAGCTAATTTTTTGATTGAATATTATTTACGACTCAATGAGTTCAGTTTAGTTGAGGAAATTTGTCAGGCGGTTTTAGCTGCAAATGAAGCTGATGAAAATATTAATTGTATTTTGGTTTTTGCTTTAGTTAAACAAGGCAAAAAATCACTGGCTATCAAACATTATCAAAAAGTTCAGAATTCCTTGACTATTTCATCAGCTAATAAAATGCAACACTATTTAGAGTTAGATGACAGTAATAAACATGAAGTTGATTTTAATATTATCTATGAAGATTTAAATGGGACAGTTAGTGAAGGTGCCTTTGTTTGTGATTATGAATTTTTTAAAAGTATCTATCAGCTGGCATTACGAACTACTTCAAGAAAAGGAGCACATAAATCAATTGTTTTACTGACGATTCATCCTAAAGAATATATTACTAAAAATCCTGAAATTAATAATTTGGTCTTAGGAGAAACTTCCCATACTCTCCAACAAATCATGATCGATACTTTTAGAGCCAGTGATGTGGTATGTAAATACAGTATCAAACAATTTTTGATTTTATTAGATTGTAATTATCAAGGAGCCATCAAAGCCATCAAACGAGTGAAAAAGAAGTTTTATCTTCAAGAAAAATATGAGCGGGTTCTAGTTGAAGAAAGTATTAGTGAATTAGGTAAAAAGTAAAATAAAAAAAGAATTTTTCCTCTTATCGAAGTAAATGAATAGTAGGAGGTTTTTTTATGTTTAGATATCCTATTTTTAAACAAGATGATGAATATAGCTGTGGGGCTTATTGTCTTAAAATGATCTTAAAGTATTATCATCTTAATGTTGAAATCAAAGAAATTAAACAACGAAGTAAAATTACTGCTAATGGTATTAGTGTTTATGGCATGATCCAGTGTTTAAAATATTATCGAATTGAAGCTAAAGCTTATCAATGTGATTTAAAGACCTTGCTGATAGAAGCTAAACTACCATGTATTTTGCATCTCATCATTGAACAAAGAACGCATTATGTAGTCTTATATAAACAAACTAAACATTATTTATTAATTGGAGATCCGGCTAAAGGGTTAATAAAGATGAAGGTTGAGGAATTAGAAAAGGTATTTAGTGGTGTTTGTATTTGTATTGAACATGTAGGACGCTTTGATCAAAGATTGCAAAAAGAAACTACTTTTATGGAGTTTGTAATTAAACATTTAAAAAATAATTATCGGTTTGTTTTAAAATTGGTGACAAAAAGTATCATCATATCTTTTTGTAGTATTTTAAGTTCTAGCTATTTTCAAAGTTTGATCGATCAAATTGCCAAAATGGATTTAATTACGATTGTTTTATTTACTTTTATTTTTATGATAGTAAGCTTTATTAGAATTATTGTCAGTTATACTCGTAAGCAGCTGGAAATCGAGATCCAGCAATATCTTAATCAAAAATATGTAAATAAGACAATTAGTAATATGATGTATTTACCATTTCGTCATTTTGAAAATAACCAAGATGGTGTTTTATTGACAAAAGTAACTAATTTGTTTTTATTGGGTGATTTTTTTATTCATTTATATACAGTAATTTTTATGGATTTGATTTTATTAATTGGTTTATATCTTGCTTTATTTATGTATTCAAAAGTAGTTGCTATGATCACGGGAATCTTCTTTGTTTTTTTAGCTAGTTGTTTATATCGTTATTTAAAGGGAATTAATCGCTTAAATAAAAAAATTATTGCCAGTCAGGAAATAATGAATCAGGGTTATTTAGAGTATTTGAAAAATGTTTTTAATAGTCATCAGTTTTTTGTCAAGCGTTTTGTTAAGGAAAAGATCAACTATTTGTTTGATGAATATAATCATTATTTATATACTCGTAATCAACAGTTAAATAAAATTAATAGTACTAGTGAATTATTGCTTCAATTATTGATGTATCTGGTAGTTTTAATAGCTTGTTTTTATTATAAAGAAAGCAAGATTAGTATCGGGGATATTATCTTTTTTTATTTGTTGATATCGTATATGATCGAGCCGTTATTTAATTTAATTAGTTTTATTTTGGAAAAAGATGAGATTTTAATTTTGTATCAGCGCTATCAGGAAATTTTACCAGAGAGAAGAAAGAAAAAAACTCGACTCAAAGAGACAATTAGAGAAATTTATGTTGATCATATTTCTTATAGCTATGGTTATAGTAAACCAATCATTGAACATTTAGATCTGACGATCAAAAATTCAATCTGGTTACAAGGTGATACTGGGGCAGGAAAATCAACATTATTGAAGCTGTTGATGAATTATGATGATTTACTAAAAGGGAAAATATATATTAATGGTATTGATTTAAAGAAGATTGACTTAGATAGTTTGTATCATAAAATGATATATTTAGATAAAAAAACAGTTTTTTATCATGAAAGTTTACGATTTAATCTTTGTTTAAATCAACGTAATGAAAAAAAGATGTTACAATTGTTACAACAATTTAAACTAGAGGAACTGATTGATAAGCTGGATCTGGAACTTAATGAAGATGGTTTCCCTTTATCTTCTGGTCAAGGACAGATTGTTATGTTGATTCGGGCTTTATTGAAAAGGCCTGAGGTTTTGATTTTAGATGAAGCATTATGCAATGTTGATGAAAAACGGTTTAATTTAATTATGGAATATTTGAATAGTTTGAATTTAATTGTTATAATTGTGGCTCACCAAACAAAATTGATGAATGAAATGTTTGACTGTGTTATAATTGAAAAAGGGAAAATCAAAACTATAACTACTAAAAAGCATTGATGATCAGTGATTGATAATAGTTTTGATTTAAGATATTAATGGTGTAAAAACAGGCACTATAATCAATTTGCAGCACCAGGTTTTTGAGGAAATACAAAAATTAAATTGGTGCAAAGAAATATAGAAAGGAAAAGCTGCTTTGACAAAAATTTGTCCATATTTCAAGTAGCTGGTTCGAGTTAATACTCGTGATAAATATGGAAATAGATTTTGCATTAGTAAATGAAGTAGAAGGTTTTAATCAAGATTATGAAGATATATATCTTCAAATTATTCAAGAAACTGCTAAAGAATTGAATATTACTAGTGATCTTGAATTATCATGTATTTTAGTTGATGATCAAAAAATACATGAAATTAATCGTCAGTATCGTAATATTGATCGAGCTACTGATGTAATCAGTTTTGCTTTAGAAGATAATGAACAATATTATGCGCCAGGTATGCCTAGAAGTTTAGGAGATATTTTTATTAGCGTTGATCATGCTAGAAGCCAGGCGCAAGAATATGGACATAGTTTAAAAAGAGAAATGTGTTTTCTTTTCACGCATGGGTTGTTGCATTTATTAGGTTTTGATCATATGAATGCTGAAGATGAACAAGTTATGTTTGCTAAACAGGATGATATCTTAAATGCTTTAAATATTTCAAGGGAACAAGATGGAAATTAAAGAGATAATTAAAAAGGCCTTTGATGCTACCAAAAACTCTTATAGTCCATATTCTAATTATAAAGTTGGTGCTTGTATTGAAATGCAAGATGGAAGCTATTTTTTAGGAACTAATATTGAAAATGCTGCTTACGGCTCTAGTATGTGTGCTGAACGAAATGCAGTTTATGCTGCTTATTGCAATGGATATCATAAAAATGATATCAAACAGCTGGCTATTGTTTCATTTTCAACTAAACTGGTTTCCCCTTGTGGTGCTTGTCGTCAAGTTTTAGGGGAATTGTTGCCTAAAGATTGTCCGATTATTCTTGCTAATTTAGATGAATATCAAATAACTACAATTAATGAATTAATGCCAATGGCTTTTGAAGGAGATAATTTAAATGTTTAAATCAGGATTTGTTAGTATCGTTGGTCGTCCTAATGTTGGAAAATCAACGTTATTAAATAGTATTTTAAAAACAAAATTAGCTATTATGTCAGATGTAGCTCAAACAACTAGAAATACGATTCAGGGAATTTATACTGATGATGAGGCTCAAATCATCTTCATGGATACTCCAGGAATTCATCGCCCACAAGATCGCTTAGGTAATTTTATGAATACTACAGCCTTAAATAGTATTTATGGGGTGGATCTAGTGTTGTTTTTAGCGCCGGCTGATGAGATTATTGGTAAAGGAGATAAGTTTATCATTAATCGATTAAAAGATGCCGATGGTCCAGTTTTCCTGATTGTCAGTAAAATGGATACGGTTAGTAAAGAAGCATTAGCTAAAAAATTGAAACAATGGCAGGAAATGTTTGATTTTCGAGAAATCATTCCTTTAAGTGCTAAAAACAATGAAAATGTTGATTTGTTGATCGATACAATAAAAAAATATTTGCCAGAAGGAAAGATGTATTATCCAAAAGATCATCTAACCGATCATCCAGAACGTTTTGTCATGGCAGAATTTATTCGCGAAAAGATTCTTTATTTTACCCGTGAAGAAGTGCCACACAGTGTTGCTATCGTAATTGAAAGAATGCAGGAAGATGAAGATGGTGTTGAAGTCTTAGCTACTATCGTTTGTGATCGAAATAGTCAAAAAGGAATCATCGTTGGTAAGCAAGGTTCCATGATCAAAAAGATTCGTTTGAATGCGCAACGGGAAATGAAACGCTTTTTACAAGTTCCGGTTCACTTAGAGCTGTTTGTCAAAGTTGAACGTAATTGGCGTAACAAACAAAAGTACTTAAAAGAATTTGGATATAACGAAGATGACTATTAAAAATGAAGAGATCGTAACAGGGATCGTTTTAAAAAATAAACCATATCGTGAAAATGATCTGCTAGTCTGGATCTATACTCATGATTATGGTAAATTAACTTTTTTAGCTAAGGGTGTAAAGAAAATGACTAGTAAAAATGCTCCGGCTTGTCAAACAATTACACTGGCGGATTATAATTTGATTTTAAAACCCGGAATTTCATCGTTGATAAAAGGTAATAGCCAGGTTTATTTTCGTCATATTAAACAGGATATTGAACTTGAGGCCTATGCGACATATTGCTTAGAATTTGTAGATAAGTTTACTGATGAAAATGAGCCCCAGGAAGAAATATATGATACTTTGTTAGCGGCATTGATGGCTTTAGAAAATGGTTATCAACCTAAATTAGTTTATTTATTATTTAATGCTTTTATCTTAAAGATGACAGGTTCAGCGCTAGAAGTTGATCAGTGTGTAAATTGTAATCGTCAAGATTTAATTACAGGGATTTCGGTTGTTAATGGTGGCTTTGTTTGCCAAAATTGTCAGGGTAAATTTGATTTTCAAGAGCCAGTAGCTATTTTAAAAGGTTTTCGCTATATTAATAAATGGGATATTTTAAAAATTGATCAGTTGCATTTAGATGATGATGTGATCGATCGTTTAGTAAAGATCATGGATATCTTTATTGATGAGTATAGTGGAATTAGATTTAATAGTCGTAAGTTTATTCAACAGCTAAATAAACTTTAACACCAGCAAGTTGCTGGTGTTATTTTATTTGATTTCCATCTTTAAAAGCTTGTCCTGTTAGCGCCCCTAGTTTACGATAAGTATTGTTAACTGGATCAAAGGTAATCGGTTCTAATCTATCAACATCTACTTTTCCGTTTTCATCAAGAACGGATTCATCAATACTAACATTGACAATCTCTCCTAATAATAATTCACTTTCTTTATCATAACTGATTAATTTACATTCAAGAGTCATCAAAAATTCTTCAATGATCGGAGCATCGACTAAGTTACTTTTGATTGGATGTAAATTGGCTTTTTTTAGTTTGTCAGGAACTTTATTGCCAGAAACAATTCCTAAATAGTCAGCTTCTTTAACATGTTTAGCATCGGCCATGGAAACGGTAAAAGCCTTTTTATGCAAAATGTTTTTAACAGTTTTATGTTCACTGGCTAAATAAAGTGCGATTTGCTTATAATCGGCAATACAGCCCCAGGCAGCATTCATGGCATCAGGATTATTATTTTCATCATAAGATGCAATGATAAATACCGGACAAGGATAAATAAATGGTTTAGCACCAAAATCTTTTCTCATTACTTCTAACCTCCTGTCATTATTTTAACCTTAAACTATACTTTAGCGTCAAGTATATTGACAAAAAAAGTAAATGGTAATATAGTTAGTATACTAATAGTTAGCATACTAAGAAAGGAGTGGGTTAATGCAAACACCGATGTATATAATCTTGTTTAAGGTCTACCATGCTCAGCGTAAACACTTTCGCAAAGATATGGAAAGATATAATCTGGCGCCAGGTCAGCCTAAAGTCTTAAGGTATATTGCGTTGCATCCAGATTGTAAACTTAAAGATATTGCTGATGCCTGTGATCTTAAATCAGCGACGGTCAGTAAAACTTTAAATAATCTTGAACAAAAGGGATTATTGTTACGTAGAATTAATCCGGAAAATAAGCGAGCTTATCAGCTGATAGTGACTGATTCTGGTAAAGAGGCAATCATTAAATGGGATAAGCATTGTTATGATTCTGAAAAATTAGTGCTAAAAGGGTTTACTGACAGTGAGAAAAAACAGTTAAGTGACTTCTTTTGTCGAATGTATTTTAACTTGACTGGTAAAGAAATTGAATAAGAGGGGGAAAAACATGATAAAGCGACTATATTCATATATGAAACCATATCAAAAAACATTCTTGCTCGCTTGTTTGGCTATAGTAGCGGAAACAGCATTTGAACTAGTAATCCCTTTTTTGATGGCGGATATTATTGATGTTGGTGTGGCTAATAATGATACTGATTATATAATGTGGAAAGGAATCCAGATGGCTATTTGTGCTATAATCGCTTTGGTCCTTGGGTTGGCTTATGCCCGTTTTGCAGCAACTGCGGCTCAAGGATTTGGTGCTGGATTAAGACGTGATGAATTTATTAGAGTTCAAAACTTTTCATTTAAAAATACTGATCATTTCTCAACTTCATCTTTGATTACAAGATTAACTAGTGATGTTACGATCATTCAAAATGCTATCAGTAATGGGATCCGGCCAATTGTCAGATCGCCAATTATGTTATTAATGGCTTTGTTTTTTACTTTTTCGATTAATGCTACACTTGCAATGATTTTTATTATTGTAACGCCGATATTAGGAATTGGGTTATTTATTATTGTTAGAAAAGTAGGGCCATTGTATCGCTTGATGCAATCAAGTATTGATAAATTAAATACCGTGGTTCAAGAAAATTTAAATGCTATTAGAGTGGTTAAATCTTATGTTCGTGAAGGATATGAAGAAGAAAAATTTGCCAAGATCAATGCTGATTTAAAGGGGAATAGTGAACAGGCTTTTAAAACTTCGGTTTGGAATGCTCCTTTATTTCAATATTGTATGTATACGACGATTGTCTGTATTATATTCTTTGGCGGGCAAATGATTTTCAATGGACAAATGCAGGTCGGAGAATTAACTGGATTTTTAAGTTATGTTCTACAGATTTTAAATTCATTGATGTTGATATCAAATGTCTTTTTAATGGTAACCCGTTCTATTGCTAGTTGTCAGCGTATTTTTGAAGTTTTAGATGAAGTACCAGATATCAAAGATCCCGAAACACCAATTACTGAAGTTAAAAAAGGTGATATAGAATTTAAAGATGTTTATTTTAAATATAAAAATGAAGCTAAAGAGTATGCATTAAGTAATATTAATTTAAGTATTCCAGCTGGTTCGACTATTGGTATTTTAGGGGGAACTGGTTCAGCTAAAACTTCATTAGTCCAATTGATTCCGCGTCTTTATGATGTAACTGAAGGTCAAATTTTAATTGATGGACATGATGTCAGAGAATATAGTGTAGAACATTTGCGTGATTGTATTGCGATGGTTTTACAAAAAAATACATTATTTAGTGGTACTGTTAAAGAAAACTTATTATGGGGAAATGAACATGCCAGTGATCAAGAAATTGCCTGGGCAAGTAAAATTGCTTGTGTTGATGAGTTTATTGACAATTTGGCCAACGGTTATGAAACTGATTTAGGTCAAGGTGGTGTCAATGTATCTGGTGGTCAAAAACAAAGATTATGTATCGCTAGAGCTCTTTTGAAACGTCCAAAAGTGTTAATTTTAGATGATTCCACTAGTGCTGTCGATACTGCTACTGAAGCAACGATTCGTAGTGGTTTGGCTAGTTTAAAAGAAACGACCAAGATAATCATTGCTCAACGGGTCAGTTCCGTAATGCATGCTGACCAAATTGTTATTTTGGATGATGGAAAGATTCATGCTATCGGTACTCATGATGAGCTGTTAGCACATGATGAAATTTATCAGGATATCTATTATTCACAACGGGAAGGAGCTGGTTTATAATGGCAAGACAATTGACAAATGCAAAACCCAAGGATATGCATAAAACTTTGAGTTCGTTTAAAAAATATATCGGTCATCATAAATATGCTTTGTTGATCGTAGCTATTTTAGTCGTTATTAGTACTGGGGTCAACCTCTGGGGAACTTTCCAGATAAGAACCGTTGTTAATGATTATATTTTGACTAAAGATTTTACTGGATTAGTTCGCTTTGCTATCTTGATGGCTGTAGTCTACGTCATTGGGGCAACGGCTACGGCTATTTATAAACAAGTGATGGTCCGGACGGCTGCTAAGATAATTCAAGAAATTCGTCAAGATTTATTTAATAAAATGCAAAAGCTGCCCTTACAGTATTTTGATACCAATAGCCATGGTAATATCATGAGTTGTTTTACTAATGATTTGGATACTGTTCAAGATGCTTTAAATAATAGTTTTGATAATGTTATCCAAAGTTTTATTTTGATCGTTGGAACTTTGACATTGATTTTTGTTTTAAATTGGCAATTATCATTAATTGTTTTAGTTTGTATGATCATTATGTTTGTATTAATTCAATATTTAAGTAAGCGCAGTAAATATTATTTTAAACGCCAACAAGATGCCATGGGTAATTTAAATGGTTTTATTGAAGAAATGGTTGACGGGGTCAAAGTTGTTAAAGTATTTAATCACGAAGAAAAAAATATTGAAGAATTTGATCGGCGTAATCAAACATTACAAGATGCTGCAACTGAGGCTTTAACATATTCAGGTCGAACTATTCCTACGGTTGTTAGTATTTCATATTTTAACTATGCTTTAGTAGCTAGTATTGGTGGTTTCATGGCTATTGGAGGCATGATGGATCTAGGAAGCTTATCTTCATATTTGATTTTTGTACGACAAATAGCTTTACCAGTTAATCAATTTACTCAACAATTAAACTTTATTTTAGCTGCTATGGCCGGAGCAGAACGTATTTTCTTGATGATGGAAGAATGTGAAGAAATTGATCAAGGAAATGTTACTTTAACTCGAGTTCGTCGTTTATCTGATGGCACTTTACAAGAATGTGATGAACATACTGGTTTATGGGCTTGGCGTCATCCACGTAATGATGGAACAGTAGAATTAGTTCCATTACAAGGTGATGTGCGGTTCCATGATGTCGTTTTTGGTTATAGCGAGACTAAGCCAATCTTAAAACAAATTAATCTTTTTGCTAAACCAGGTCAAAAAATTGCTTTTGTCGGTAATACTGGAGCTGGTAAAACGACCATTATTAATTTGATTAATCGTTTTTATGATATTCAAAAAGGAAGTATTACTTATGATGGTATCGATGTTAAGTTGATTAAAAAAGACGATTTAAGACATTCAATTTCAATTGTCTTACAGGACACACATTTATTTACTGGTACAATTGCCGATAATATTCGTTATGGAAAACTTGATGCAACGATGGATGAAGTTATTGATGCAGCTAAATTAGCTAATGCTCATAGTTTTATTCGTCGTTTACCAGATGGTTATGATACGATGTTAAGCAGTGATGGAGCTAATTTATCTCAAGGTCAACGACAATTATTAGCGATTGCGCGAGCAGCAATTGCCAATCCGCCAGTACTTATCTTAGATGAAGCTACCAGCTCAATCGATACTAGAACTGAAAAATTGATTGAAAAAGGAATGGACGCTTTGATGGAAGGTCGAACTACATTTGTCATTGCCCATCGTTTATCAACAGTTAGAAATGCTGATGCTATTATGGTGTTAGATCATGGTGAAATTATTGAACGTGGTAATCATGATGATTTAATTGCTCAAAAAGGGCGTTATTATAAGCTTTATACAGGACAATTTGAATTAGAATAATTTGTTATAAGTGATAGAATAGCTATTGCCAGGCTTTAGCTATTCTTTTTTGCTAGTTAGATTTTATCTTATCAATTATTATGGTTTAGAGCTATTTTGGATTTTGACATAAGTAAATGTTTATTTTAAGATAGTAATAAAAAGGGGGTAAAAAAATGATTCGAGCTGATAGAGAAGTAACTGATCCACTATTAATTGCAGAAATGTTAAAAATGTTTAATATTGTAAATGTAGGAATCAATGGTGATGATGGTTATCCTTATGTATTGCCATTAAATTTTGGTTTTGAAGTAAAAGATAATAAATTTATTTTTTATACTCATTTTAGTAAACGGGGGCTAAAAGTTGATTTAATAAAGAAAGATCCTCGAGTTTGTCTGGAATTTAGTGCTTTTAATGACTTTCCTGATCATAAATATAAGGGACATTATCATGATTATCGTAGTGTTATTGCCAAAGGGACTATGAAGATAATAGATGGTAATGCAGATTATGAAACCTTTAAACGAGGTTATGATTTATTATATTTGTGTAATAACCGTGAAATAAAGCCATTAGAAAACCGACCAGGGATACCGCCGATATATATTGGGGTCGTAGAGTGTGAGATGACTAATATCACTGCAAAATCTGAATTTCCACTTCGTAGTGTTGAAGATGTTCCGTTTATCGATGTTTATTTGCAGGAAGACTAGTTTTAAAATAATCATAGCTTGGTTATTTAAAGGAAGAATTGTTGAAAGCCTTTCTTTAAATGATCGAGCTTTTTTAAATAAAAAAAGGTCATTAATGACCTTAATGAAACATATCTTTTTTGATAAATATGATTGTTGCGATAATACAGGCAATAACTGCCAGTAACGTTGGAAACCACCAAACAGGTACTGGTAAACCAGTAACATTCATACCATAGAAACTAAAGATAATATTTGGAATTGCCATGACAATCGTAATAACGGTTAATACCTTCATAACAATATTCAAGTTATTAGAAATAACTGAAGCAAAAGCATCCATTGTTCCTGATAAAATATTAGAGTAGATATTACACATCTCAATTGCCTGATGGATTTCAATCATCACATCGTCTAATAATTCCTGATCTTCATCATATAATTTAATTGGTTTTCCGCGCATAATTTTGTTTAAAGTAATTTCATCTGTTTTTAATGAAGTAGAAAAATAAACTAATGATTTTTCTAATCCTAACATTTGGATCAATTCTTTATTTTGCATTGATTTATGCAAACGCTGTTCAGTTCTTGAAGATAAACGATCAATTTGGCGTAGATAAATCAAATAACGTTGTGAAATTCTAAGTAATAAAAGAAGTAAAAATCTTGTTTTTAAATTAGTATCAACTCCACGCACGTTACCATTAGCCATATCCGAAATATTGTAATTATCATAAAGAGAGATAGTAACAACATAACCTTTCATAATAACGATACCTAGTGGTAATGTAGTATACTGTAAAGTATCAAAACCATCAGTCTTATCTTCGGCACTTGGGTAATCGACAATTACTAGAGTCTGATTGTTGTCTTCATCGTAGTCAATATGAGAACTTTCTTCTTCGTCTAAAGCAGAGCGAACGAATTCTGGGACGATTCCCATTTTATCAATTAAGAAATTTTTTTCTTCTTCAGTTGGATCGATGGCGCTGATCCAGCATCCATATTCTGGTTCATCGATTTTTACTGTGTTATTTTCAAAAGTTTTGTAAAATTCTAACATCTTAACCTCCTTGGCAGGAGACTAAGACCATGTCTCCTGCTTTATATCATTATTTAATTGTAATTTCTTTCCAAACGACTCGGGCTCGGGAGACATAATAACACCTTCTTTCGGTGAGTAATTATAACACAAAAGAATTAATTTTTTCTATAAAAATTGTTAGTTTTAGATAAAATATTTTCTTTTTTTAATATTAACTACTTTTTTTAATTAATACTTGAAGAAATATCAAAAATTAATTATATTATTTTCTGGTTTTGATAAATATTTGACGAAATAGTCAATCTAAGTATATACTATTAACTAGTTTAATTAATAAATAAACTTGGAAATGAGGTTGAATAATGAAGATTACTGATTTATTAACTTTTGATAGTATAGATTTAAATGGAAATGTTTCTAATAAAGAAGAAGCAATCGACCATTTAGTGTCTTTAATGGTCAATAGTGGTAACATTATTGATAAAGAGACATATTTAAAAAGTATCTGGCAAAGAGAAGAGTTAGGATCTACTGGAGTTGGTGAAGGTGTGGCAATACCGCATGGACGATGTAACGCTGTAATAAAACCAGCTTTAGCGGCAATGGTTGTCAAAGAAGGGGTGGATTTTAATTCTTTGGATGGAAAACCTGCTTATTTATTTTTTATGATTGCCGCACCAGAAAATGGTGATCAGGCTCATTTGGAAGTCTTAGCTGGGCTTTCTAAGATGCTGATGGATCATGATTTTAAAGAACGATTGATCAATGCTCGTGATAAAAATGAGTTTGTAACCCTTTTAGCTCATCAAGAAAAGGAAACTGAAAATGAAGATAATCACGAAGAACATTTCGACGTTTTAGCAGTGACAGCTTGTCCTACTGGAATTGCCCATACTTATATGGCGGCAAAAAGTTTGGAGGATAAAGCTCGAGAGTTGAATATTAGTTTAAAAGTAGAAACTAATGGTGCATCGGGAATAAAAAACCAGTTAACTGATGAAGAAATTAAAAACGCCAAAGGAATTATTGTAGCGGCTGATAAACAAGTCGCTATGGACCGTTTTGCCGGTAAGTCAGTTGTAATAACTAAAGTAGCGATGGGAATTGAAGAGCCAGAAAAATTGCTGGAAGCAGCTTTGAATTCTCAAGCACCAATTTACCAAAAAGGACAAAAGAATCATGATTCTTTATTACGACAAATATATATGCAAATTGCTTATGCCATTAATCAAATTATTCCTATTATGGTAGGCGCTGGTACTTTAATATCAATACCAGTTTTATTACAGCAATATCAGTTATTTAATATTACTAGTATTTTTGATCATAGTTATTTAATGACTAGTTATCTGGCAGGAAATTTAATTGCAACCTTGATTGTTATTTTATTTGCTGGTTATTTAGGTCAGGCAATTGCTAAACAACCTGGATTTGCCTTAGGACTGGCTGGAGGAATTGGAATGATTTTAAATAGCATTTATTTAAATAATGCCAATGCCCCAGGATTATTAGGTGGTATAATTGCCGGACTTTTAGGTGGGTATTTAGCTAAAATTATGGCTAAACTAATGACAAAACTACCGGAGGATTTAGCTAGTTTGCATACGACAGTTATTTATCCAATTTTTGGTATGTTAATAACTTTGGCTATCAGTTATATATTAAGTTCTTATATTGGCTTTGTTAATCAGATTATTGCTGTTTATATTAGTAATTTGAGTATTGTTGGCAGTCTTATTTTAGGAATAGTTGTAGCTGGAATGATGGCTTTTGATATGGGTGGACCAATTAATAAAATCGCTTATATCTTTGGTATTTCACAAATTTTAGAAGGTAATTATGATGTTATGGCGGCAGTTATGGCCGGGGGAATGGTTCCACCATTAGTGATTGCAATTGCAACAACATTTTTTAAACATAAATTTACTAATATCCAACGTAAACTTGGTAGAAAAAATTATTTGCAAGGTTTAATGTTTGTATCTGAAGGAACTTTGCCTTTTGTAAAAGAAAACCGACGTTTGGTAACTGGAGTATGTATGATTGCTTCAGCCATGGCTGGTGGTTTTTCTATGATTTATAACTGTGGTATCAGTTTGCCCCATGGTGGTATCTTTGTTTTACCACTAGTTATTCATCCGATAAGATATGTCGTCGCTTTATTAGCTGGAAGCTTATGTGGTGGCATGCTTTATGGGATTTTTAAAGAAAGAGAGAGTGTAAATTAATGAAAAAATATATTTTCTTTGATATCGATGGAACTTTGACGGATAATCAAACTCATCAAATTGTTCCTAGTGCCAAAAAGGCTTTAGATAAATTACAGGCTAATGGTAATTTTGTAGCTATTGCTACCGGTCGGGCATATTATAAGTCAAAAGACTTTATGGAGGAAGCTGGTTTATCTAATATGGTATGTAATGGTGGTAATGGAATTGTTTTAAATCATCAATTAATTAAAAATGCGCCATTAGATCGTAGTAAAGCTTTAAAGATAATTAACGAAGCTGAAATATTGGGTTATGGAATTTTAGTAGCTCCTTTTGATAGTATTGATGTTTATAGTAAAAATACTTTATTTTTAAAACAGGCCGGATATCGTAAAGAACCAACTAGATATACGATTGATACTAATCTTGATTATCGAGATTTAAAAGAAATTTATAAAATTTATATTTCAATTCCTGAAGATAAAGAAGCTGAATTAACAACAAAAGATACTTTAGGGCATTTACGTTTTGAATCAGAATATTTGATGTTTCAGCCTGATGATAAAAGAAAAGGAATCTTAGATTTGATGGAAATGATAGATGGTAATATTGATGATGTAGTGGTTTTTGGGGATGATTATAATGATTTGGATATGTTTGATGAACGTTTTTATCGTATCGCTATGGGTAATGCCTGCGATGAGTTAAAAAAAGTAGCTGATTATATTACTGATCGAAATACTAATGATGGTATTTATAACGCCTGTCGTGTACATGGTTGGATAAAATAATGTAATTTTTTTCAATAGTTCACATTAAATTCATACACCAATGATAGGATAATAGTGTCGAAAGACAAACCATAATAATATGTAAAATATATTAATCCCCTCATATATGTTTTACAACCCAATGATGGATGATTCCCTCTCCCAAAAAATACATCCATCATAATAAGGAGTCTCCCCTGGCTCCTTATTTTTTATTAATAATATTACTGTACATTTTTTTTAGATAAGCATATAATCAAAAAAAAGAGGGGGTCACAAAGATGATTGATGGACATATGCATTTAGAGTATGGTGATTTAAGTAAAGAATATGTTTTAGAGTTTGTCGATGCGGCTGTTGCTAAAGGCATTGATAAAATTCAAATTTTGGATCACACACATCGTTTTAAAGAATTTGAACCAATTTATACTCAATTAAAAGAAATTCCACAACAAAAAGTCTGGTTAGAAAATAAAAAAATGAAATTTAAAGATAGTCTATCAGACTATCAGCGTTTAATTGATGAAGTCAAACAATTAGATTTGCCAATCAAAGTTACGTTTGGATTGGAAGTTTGTTATGTTCCTCAATATGAAGACTATATTCGTAAGGTTTTAAGTCAGCACCATTATGACTTTGTAGTTGGAGCGATTCATTCAATAAATGGTAAATTATATGATATGAATTTTTCTAAAGAAATATTATGGGATAAATATGATGTTAATGATATTTACCGTGATTATTATGATCTGATTTTTAAATTGATCAAATCAGATTTATTTACTCAATTAGCCCATCCAGATACGATTAAGATGTTTAATTATTATCCTGATTATGATCTAACACCAACATATCATCAATTAGCCGATTTGTTAGTGGAACATCATATGTTAGCGGAAAATAATACTGGATGTTATTATCGCTATCATCATCAGGATATGGGATTAAGTGATGAATTATTAAGTATTTTTAAACAGCATGGGGTTAAGATGATTACCGCCAGCGATGCTCATCAACCTAGTCATGTTGGTATGAATATTAAAGATATTTATGAAAAAACTATGAAATAGAAAAATAGCCAAGTTGTCTTTAAACAACTTGGTTTTATTTATCCATTTTTTAATTAGTGGTTAAAAGTGGAGTGAAATGGGTAAAATTGTAATTTTGGTATCAGAAAATTTATAAGAGGTGGGATATTGAGTAGCATTAGGGTCAATAAATGGTAAAAAGAGGGAATGAAAAGGAAATTAGCGAAAATAAGGGGTTAGAAAAGGGTAATAGTGGCTGGAAGTGGTGAAAAAGGGGAAAATGAGTTATTGTGGTTATTAAAAGTGGGAAAGTAATTCAAATTGCAACAAAAAACGGTATTACTTGAAATAGTAATACCGCTATATTTTATTGGGAAGGTGCTGGGGTATTATCAGTAGTTCCATCTGTTGGTGTACTAGGATCACTTGCAGGAGCTGTTGGAGTTTGTTCAGGCGTTGCTGGAGTTTCCGGAACTTTCATCGTTCCTTTAGAAATTATTTCTTCGTGACCTTTATAAACACTATAAGCTTCTTTAGTAGAAGAAATTAAATTACCATTTTTATCATAGATATTTCGCCATGATTGGGCTTTGGCTCCGTTAGTTCCTTTTTGAACTACAACTTCTTGTCCTTCTGGTAGACTTGGATCATTTTCATATTTAGTGGTAAATGGTATAGATGATAATTGTTTACTAGTAATTTCAACATAAGTATTATCTTCTTTAGTACCATAGATTTGAGCTGTTTGTTTATTATTAGAGTATGACATAACAATTTTGATTGGATAATTTTTGTTGTTTTTAAATTTAAAATCGGGACCACCCCAAGAAACTGTCGCATCACGACCAATTGGGACATAACCAGAAACATAAGTATGATTAGAACGTTCGGTGATTTCTAGATTTGATAATAAAACAGCATTATATAGAGTTGACGAAGTTTGACAAACGCCACCACCAACTTCTTGAACTGTTTCACCATTTAAATAAGCAGCTGCTTCGCCAAAACCATTTTCTTTAGTCCGTTTACCAACCGTTTCATTATAAGAAAACTCTTCACCTGGCAGTAAAATAACATCGTTGCACTTTTCACCAGATAAGCGAACATTGTTTTTTCTAACTGATGTTCCACTAACATTAGTAGTATAAGTTCCTAAAACATCTTTAAAAAGATTTTGTTCTAACATTTCTTTAGTGATTTCAGGTTCAATAATAGTAGCAGCTACAGTAAATTTTTTACCTTCAGCCGTTTGGTTATATTTTTTGGTTGCTTCTTCTAGATCAAATGATGCCCCAACCTGGCTATCAACGATAGCGTAATTATTGTTTTTATCTAAAGTAGCATTTTTGGCTCCATTAGCTAATTCTTTATGCAATGAATTCATTTCGTCTTCATTTTTTAATTCATGATCAACTGGCTCATAACTGATTTTATTTTTAAAATCATAATCTTTTAAAGCCTGTTTGATCGTCGCGGCAACAGAATCCGTTTCAGCGGTTTTACCGGAAGTACCTTTTGTAAAAACAATTTGATTATCTTGAATTTCATAGCTGGTTTTTACTAAAGTATTATAATTTAAAATACCACTGGCTGTTATTTGAGTTGCCAATAATTCATCATCATTGATTGTGGCTCCAACGTTATAATGACGATTAAAGAGAAAATTATAACCTCGAGTTAGAAAATTATTTGATAAATTGGCAATTTTATTGACCTGATCACTAATGTCAAAAGTTAAATTATCCTGTAAGTTAACCGTAAACTCCTGATCTTCAATTGTCAAAATGACATTAGAATCCTGAATATCTTCTTGATATTGTTTTTCAAGGGCGCTAATTGCCTCATCAACTGTTAAATCACTTACTTTAATACCATTGATCGTTGTACCGGTAATAAAAGCATTTCCCTTAGTAAAGAAACATAATCCTAAATAAATAATAATTAAACATCCAATAATACTTCCAAAAACTATGGAACATTTTTTTAGATTAATTTTAGTTTTGAATGCATTAAATTTTGAAATAAATATGTTCATTCATTATCGCCAATCCTCTCCTCATATTATTTCATCATTATGATATACTAGATAATATGAAAGTTCAAATTTTTTTGATTACTTTTATATAAAATAAGAAATATTAAGAACTATTAAAATCATGATAAAAATTGTGTAATTGTATACAATTTTTGCTTTTTTGCTTTACAAATGATACTTGATAAAATATAATTAAGGTCATACACAAGAAAGGAAAGGTGTTAATATGACTGAAAAAAGAGTATTTAATTTTTCTGCAGGTCCATCAATGTTACCTGAGCCAGTTTTAGAAAAAGCGGCTAAACAAATGTTGAATTATGAAAACACTGGAATGAGTGTAATGGAGATGAGTCATAGATCCTCTTCCTACTTAGATATTTTCAATAAGACAAAGGACTTATTAAAAAAAGTAATGAATATTCCCGATGGTTATGAAATTGTGTTTATTCAAGGGGGAGCGACACAACAGTTTTCAATGGTGCCATTAAACTTATTAAAAAACGGTAAAGCTGATTATATTATTACTGGGTCATTTAGTAAAAAAGCGGCTCAGGAAGCAAAAAAATATGGGAAAATTAATATTGTTTATGATGGAAAAGATAACGATTATAAACATATTCCTACACAAGATGAATTAAAATTAGATCCTGATGCATCTTATGTTCATCTATGTGCAAATAATACGATTTATGGTACTGAATGGAAATATATTCCTGAAACTAATGGGGTACCAATTGTGGCTGATATGTCATCAAATATTTTATCAAAGCCAATTGATGTTTCTAAATATGGAATGATCTATGCCGGAGCACAAAAGAATATGGGGATTGCTGGTCTTGGTGTAGCTATTATTAAAAAAGATATTTTACAGCCAGTAGCTAAAAATACCCCAGTGTTATTAGATTATACTTTGATGATCGATAATGATTCAATGTATAATACGCCACCAGCTTATGCAATTTATGTTTTAGGTTTAGTGCTTGAATGGATCGATAACATGGGTGGTCTTGAAGTAATGGAACAAAGAAATATCCAAAAAGCGCAAGTATTATATGATTATCTTGATAGCAGTGATTTTTACCAGGCTCATAGTGATAAAGATAATCGTTCATTAATGAATGTTACTTTTACTACCCCAAGTAAAGATTTAGATGCCAAGTTTGTTAAGGAAAGTATTGAAGCCGGGATGACAAACTTAAAAGGACATCGTTCTGTTGGTGGTATTCGTGCTTCTATCTATAATGCGATGCCATTAGAAGGGGTAGAAAAATTAGTTGCTTTCATGAAAGATTTTGAAGCAGCAAATAAATAGGGGTGTAATGCTTATGTATAATGTTAAATTGATCAATAAGATTTCACCAGTAGGTTTAGATGAGTTTGATGAAAACTATGCCTATGGTGAAGATATAGAAAATGAAGATGCTATTTTAGTAAGATCAGCTTCATTGCATGATTATGATTTTAATCCAAATTTAAAAGCTATTGCTAGAGCTGGAGCTGGGGTCAATAATATTCCTATTGATAAATGTACTGAAAATGGAATTGTTGTTTTTAATACGCCAGGGGCTAATGCTAATGCCGTTAAAGAATTAGTTATTTGCAGTTTATTTCTAGCATCACGAAAAGTAATTGAAAGTCATGAATGGATCAATGGTTTAAAGGATGAACCTGATGTAGCTAATATCGCTGAAAAAGGAAAAAATAACTTTATTGGACCAGAAATTGAAGGAAAGACTTTAGGGGTTATTGGTCTAGGTTCTATCGGAGTTAGTGTTGCTAATGCGGCAATTAAATTGAATATGAAAGTTAAAGGATATGACCCTTATATTCGCGTTGATGCTGCCTGGGCTTTATCTAAACATGCTAAACAAGCCGCTTCATTAGAAGAAATTTATAAAGAATGTGATTATATCACAATTCATGTTCCTAGTACCAAAGAAACTCGAGGTTCTTTAAATAAAGAAGCTTTTGCATTGATGAAAGATGGGGTGCGGATATTAAACTTTGCGCGTGGCGATTTAGTTAATAATGAAGATTTACTAGCAGCTATCGCTAGTGGTAAAGTTGGTAAATATATTAGTGATTTTGCAGCACCAGAATTACTAGGTAAAGAAAATATTATTATTTTCCCACATTTAGGAGCTAGTACTCCAGAATCTGAAGATAACTGTGCTAAAATGGCAGTTTCTGAAGTTCGTGAATACTTAGAAAATGGTAATATTATTAATTCAGTTAACTTCCCTGGCGTTAAACAGGCTCGTGAATCTAAAACACGAATTTGTGTTATTAATAAAAATGTGCCTAATATCTTAGCTCGTATTTCTAACTTGTTTGCTGATCACAATTTAAATATTGAAAATATGGTCAATCGTTCGCGTGGTGTCTTTGCCTATACTTTAATTGATACTAATGATGAAGTTCGTCAGGATATCGTTGATCGCATTAAATCAGCTAAAGGAGTAATTAGTGTTCGAGTGATTGCTGATTAGATTAGTTAAGTCATTATCATTAATTTGATAATGGCTTTTATTTTGTCACAAATTGTGGTAAATTAACTTATACAAAGTAAATGAGGGAATGGATATGAAAAAATTAAAGAAGTTGACGCTTAAGGGAAAAATAGCAATTTTTGTTTTAGTGACTGGTTTAGTAATATTATTGATTGCTATTTATTTTATGTGGCGTGAGCCGCTAATTTTAAAAGAAAATGAAGTAGATGTAGAAATTAATGAAGAATTTAATGCTGTAGATAATATTAAGGAAGTTTTACGGGGCAGTATTGCTGATGTTAAAATTGATGATAGCCAGGTTAATTATCAGCAACTAGGCAGTTACCAGTTAATTTATCGACTAGATAAACAAGAATATTCAATAACGGTTAATGTTGTAGATACGATAAAACCGGAATTTGATGTAGTTAATTTGGATCTTGATCTAGGCATGTCAGTCGACCCTGCAAATATGGTAGCTAATTTAAATGATGCTACCAAAACGACCATTAAATTTAAAGAAGACTATGATTTTAGTCATGAAGGAACAGTTGATGTAGTAATTGTGGTTAGTGATGAAGGAAATAATGTTACTGAAAAAAAGGGACAAGTAGTGATTGTTAAAGATGATCAAGAACCGGTCATCAGTAAGCTGGAAACGCTAGTTGTTATAGCTGGTGATAGTGTTGATTTTAATCAAGGGGTAACCGTTAGTGATAATCGTGATCCAGCACCAGTTTTAACGGTTGATTCCAGTCAGGTTGATTTAAATAAACCGGGAACTTATTATGTTACTTATGTAGCCACTGATCGCTCTGGTAATCGTGCTACTGTCAAGCGGGAAGTTAAAGTAGTTGCTAAAGTTAATCTATCGTCCAATGTTCAAAGTAATGAAAAGATCGTTTATCTAACTTTTGATGATGGTCCTTCGGCTAATACCCAAAAGATCTTGGATATTTTAAATCAGTATCATATTAAAGCAACTTTCTTTGTGACAGGAAATAATCAAAGTTACAATTATTTAATTAAAACAGCATATGATCAAGGTCATACGATTGCTTTGCATACATATAGTCACGATTATAAAACGGTATACTCTTCACTATCGGCTTATTTTAATGACTTAAAACAAGTATCGGATATGGTGGCTAATATAACTGGCAAGGCGCCTAAATATGTCCGGTTTCCTGGTGGTTCCAGCAATACAATTTCTAAAAAGTATTGTCCGGGTATTATGAGTACTTTATCCAAAGAATTAATAGCTCAAGGATATCAATATTATGATTGGAATGTTGATAGTAGTGATGCTTCAGGTAATAATGTTCCAGTAAGTAAAATTATTGCCAGTGCTACTAGTGGCAAGGCTAATAATTTAAATATTTTATTTCACGATACTGCAGCTAAATCAACAACTGTTCAAGCTTTACCAGCAATCATTGAACATTATTTAGCTCAAGGATATCGTTTTGAAGGAATAAGTGACAGTTCATTTGCACCACATCAAAATATTAACAATTAAAAGGAACTAAAGTTCCTTTTAATTTTTGTGACAATGATGACAGCGAATTTCATTTAGTTGATCGATAGCGATTTCGGCTTTATCTTTTAAAGCTTCTTCAATAGCAGCAATAGCTTGTAAAGTAGCAACAACTGTTTCATTGATACTGATCAATTCTGAAATAGAATTACCACAAGCTACAGCTTTTTGAATCTTTTCACCTTCAGCATTTAAGATATGCGCAAGTGCTGCTTCTTCTAAAGCAATCGATTGAATGACCGCAGTTAAAGCACAGCTTTCATCAACTGGTGTGCATTTGATAACTGGCATTGACATAAGTTATCACCCCCTTTACTTATATAAATATGTAAATTAATAAAAGTATTTAGGGTAAAAGTCGCAAATTATAACTAAAGATTTTCAATTTTATTAAACTATGATAAGATAATGGGAGTTGTGGAGGGTTAATGATGTATTGTGAAAAATGTGGACATGAATTAGTTAATAAAGAATGTGGTATTGATGGTTTGGTACCGTATTGCCCTAATTGTCATGAATTTCGGTTTCCGCGCTTTAATAGTGCCATTTCGGCAATTGTTTTAAATCCAAAACGTAATAAAATTTTGTTGATCCAACAATATGGTCGTCATGATAATATTTTAATTGCTGGATATATTAATAAAGGTGAAAATGCTAAAGAAACATTGAAACGAGAAATCAATGAAGAAATTGGTTTAAAAGTAACAGATTATTTATATAATGATAATTCTTATTTTAAACCAACTGAGACTTTAATTCATAATTATGTAGCTATCGTTAGCAGTGAAGAATATCATTTGACTAGCGAAGTAGATCAGGCATGCTGGTTTACGATTGATGAAGCAATTAGAGCAATCAAGCCAGAATCATTGGCTAAGGCTTTTTTATTGGAAGCAATAGAAAAATTTAATTTAAAATAGCGAAATTTAATCATTCGCTATTTTTTTAGTTAACCTATTAGAAATAATTAGTGCAATGATAATTTTTAAAGTATCACCTGGTAAAAATGGAATCACACACATCGTTAACGCACTGATTAAATGAGCATCAGTGACATACATAAACCAAAGGGTTCCAATAAAATAACAAACTGCAGTTCCAATGATCATAGCTATGATTTGAGCTAGTATACTTTTTTGGCGGCTGATAATCAAACTGATTGATAAAGCCATGATTGGAAAACTAAAGATGAAGCCGCCACTAGGTCCTAATAAACTGGCAATGCCACCGCTAAAACCACCAAAGACAGGTAATCCAATGGCCCCCATTAAAACATAAACTAAAGTACTGATCAAAGCCAGTTTGGGTTTTAAAACTGCACCAATGATATATACTCCTAATGTTTGCATCGTTATCGGTACCAAAGTTGGTAAGGAAATTTGAAGTTGGGCTAAAATAGCCATTAAACAGGCAAACAAGGAGCAATAGAGCATATTTTTAACTTTTTTGTTCAATTGATTGTACCTCCGAGTCGATTCTATCAAATCTTGATTAAATAAACAAGATTTGATTTACTATAAAATATTTTGGTTTATAATGACAATAAGCAGGTGAAATTATGTTATTAGAAAAATTAAATGATAAAAATTTATTTACTGAAAGTCAAATGCCCATAACTACTTTTATTCATCAAAATCTTCATGAAGTTAGCCAAATGACTATTGGCCAGCTGGCTAAAGCTACCTATTCATCTAATGCAACGATCATTCGAATTTGTCATAAACTCGGTTGTGAGGGTTTTAAGGAATTTAAATATCAATTAACTAAAGAATTAGAATCAAATAAATTTGTTAAGCAGTCAGTTGATTTTACTAAACCGTTTTATTTATCGGAATCAGATTTTGAAATTATCAATAGTCTAGGCTCTTTATATAAAGAAACAATTGATATTATTAATTCCAGTCTTGATTTTAAAAAATTGGAACAAATAGTTCGTATCATTCATCAATCGAAACGGGTGTTTATTTATTCTGTTGGGGATACCAGTTTGACCGTTAAAAATTTTATGAATAAGTTGATGAAAATTAATATTTATGCTATTGAAGCAACTGAATACCATGAAGAAATATCGACTAGTCATAATGTTACTAGTGATGATTGTGTTTTACTAGTAACTTATCGTGGTCAAACTAATAAGTTTTTAGAGTGTCTTCAAATTGTCAGAAAGTCAGGCTGCAAGACGATTATTATCACGGCTAATCAAGGCAGTTTATTAGTAAAATTAAGTGATTATTGTTTACTTTTACCACATAAAGAAAACGATGATCGAATTGCAACTTTCTATTCACAGCTGGCTTTTAATTACATCTTAACAATTATTTATGCCTTGTTACATAAAAAAACCGAACTTTAAGTTCTAAAAACGGGATTAAAAAAATAAAAAAAACGTATCTAATGTTCCCTTTTGCCCTCAATTCTTTTCAAATCAGCGTTAATATGTCAAAATAATTGTGGCAGGTGAAAGAAATGAATGAAGAATTAATTACATTTAAACAATTTAGTCATCAGGATGCTTTTAACTTTGGCTTAAGAGCTTTAAAAATCGTTGAAGCTGAACAGTTAAAACCATTAAGAATTCGTGTTATGATCGATGGAGATATTGTTTTTCAATATTTGATGGATGGTAAAACAAGTGACTTATGGTTGAATTTAAAAGAAAATACTGTTAAGGCTTCTAAACATTCCTCAATGTATGTTTTTAAGCATCAAACAGAATTCAAAGAATTGCTTAATAACGATGAATATGCTATCTGTGGTGGTGGCTATCCTTTAGTTATTAATGATGAGATTCGAGGAATTTTTAGTATTTCTGGTTTAGAGCATCAAGATGATCATGGACTAATAGTTCGCATATTAAATGAAATGAAACAATAGGAGGATGAAGATGAAATTAGGTATTTTAGGAACAGGAATGATCGTTAAGGATCTATTGACCACTTATGATCAATTAGAAATTGAATATACAGCTATTTTAGGAACAGAAGCAACTAAAGAAGAAACCCAGCAATTAGTCAAACAATATCATTTAGATCAATGCTTCTTTGATTATGATCAATTATTGGCTGATGATATTGATACGGTTTATGTGGCTTTACCAAATTTTTTACATTATAGTTTTGCTAAAAAAGCAATTGAACATCATAAGCATGTTATTATCGAAAAACCGATTACGGCCAATGCTAAAGAATTAAAAGAATTAATTGAATTAGCGAAAGAAAATCAGGTTTTGATGATGGAAGCGATGAATATCCATTATTTACCAGCTTATCAGGCTTTAAAAAAATATCTGGCTAAAATTGGTAATCCTAAAATTGTCAGTGTCAATTATAGTCAATATTCATCACGTTATAACGCCTTTAAAGAAGGTACAATCTTACCAGCGTTTGATTATCATAAAGCCGGTGGGGCATTGATGGATTTAAATGTTTATAATATTCATGGTTTAACGGGATTGTTTGGTAAACCAGAACAAGTACATTATCTGGCCAATATTGAGCATAACATTGATACAAGTGGAATTTTAACTTTAGATTATGGTAAGTTTAAAGCTGTTAGTATTGGAGCTAAAGATTGTAAAGCACCAGTCATGTTGACTTTCCAGGGCGATAATGGAGTTATTAGAATCGATAAACCAATTAATCAGTTAACTAAATTTGAATATATTAATAATCAAAATGAAAGTGAAGTAGTTGATTTGGATGAAGGTAAACATCGTTTATATTATGAATTTAAAGAATTTATTCGAATGATCGATCAAAATGATGTTAGTAAGGTCAATGAAATGTTAGAGATTAGTCTTACAGTCAGTGAGATTATGAATGAAGCAAGAAAACAAGAAGGGATAGTGTTTGATAATGACAAATAAATTAGTAGTTGGTTTTATTGGAAATGGTAAAAGTGCTAACCGTTATCATATTCCATTTATTTTAACGCGAAAAGATAAAATTAAAATTAAGACGATTTATACGATGGATCATACTAAAGATACTTGGGCAGAAGTACCGGGAGTAGTTTATAGTGAGAATCTTGATGATGTTTTGACAGATCCAGAAATTGATGTAGTTGTTATTTCAACCCCATCAGCTTTTCATTACCAATATGCTAAAATGGTATTAAATGCTGGTAAAAACTGTGTGGTTGAAAAACCATTTGCTAATAGCTATCAAGAAGCTAAAGAGATTTTTGATTTGGCTAAAGAAAAAGGTTTGATGGTGCAATGTTATCAAAATCGTCGTTTTGACAGTGATTTTTTAACAGTTCAACAAGTAATTGAATCCGGAAAATTGGGTGATTTATTAGAATTAGAAATGCATTTTGATTACTACCGTCCTTATATTCCTGAAAATACTAAAGAATTCAGCAGTATTAATTCTTACTTATATGGACATGGCTGTCATACATTAGACCAAGTTATCAGTTATTTTGGTAAACCAGATCATATCCATTATGATGTTCGGCAATTATTAGGAACAGGAAGAATGAATGATTATTTTGATTTAGATTTATATTATGGAGTTTTAAAAGTTTCTGTTAAATCTAGTTATTTTAGAGTAAAAGATCGACCAAGTTTTGTTGTTTATGGTAAAAAGGGAATGTTTATCAAGGAAAAGAAAGATAAACAGGAAGAACATTTAAAATTATTCTATATGCCAGGACATGAAGATTTTGGAATTGATAAACCAGAAGAATATGGAACATTGATTTATTATGATGGTGGTAATTACCATGAAGAAAAAGTTCCTTCAGTTAAAGGGGATTATGGTTATTACTATGATGCTTTATATGAAACTATTGTCAATCATCAAGAAGCATTAGTTAAGCCAGAGCAAACTTTATTGCAAATGGAAATATTGGAAAATGGAATTAAGGATTTAAAATAGAGGCAGAATTTGCCTCTATTTTGATATTGTTAAGAAAAATAATGCAATTAAATATTCTTTTAAAAAGATATTGCTGATTATACCTGGTTCGATTGGTTCTTCAGTTTTTAATGAATGATAGAAAGCACAAATAGCATCGTTACTACTAAGCGTTTTGATGGTATTAAAAATTTCTTTGATTGGAATATCTTGAAAATGGCTTTTAAGGATCTTATAGCGTTTTTGATATTCTTGATTAAAGGAAACTAAAAGTTCTTTACAAACTTGATCGAAGTTATAAAGTAGATCATTTTGGTAATGATATGTTTCCATCGTAATTTCTAAAGCTCGAATAAAATAGTCATTTAACTCTAATGTTATTAAATAAGTATCGGCAATTAATAAGTCAGTTAGTGGTGTAGACGATTGACTGATTTTTTTAGTTACGATACTTTTATTGATTTGATCTTCGTAATTTAAGATCAAATGATAAATAGTAAGTAAATAATCACGATCAATCTGCTCTTTTTTAAAAGTGTAGCGATAACCCATAAAACGATTAAAGGTTTTTAAAGTATCATAGTAGCCTAGTTTAATCCGCCAATCTAGGATATCTCGATTGAAATCAAGAAATTTTCCTAAATGATAACTAGGGCGAATGATGGTAAGGTTAGGCCGATTTAAAAAATGAGGATGAGCAGTTTCTTGATTGAGTTCAATCGCAATAATTTGTTCTGGCTGCTTTTTTAAAGCTAGCGATATGGGTAAATTATCAAAGTAGCCACCATCAATATAACCTTGATTATCGATATAATGAACGGGAAAAGCTGGAAAACAAGAAGCTGAGGCTAATGCGTATTCTACTAGTGGTGATTTCATCTTGGTTTTAGTAATTTCTAATGGGGTCAAGCTAGGATATTTAACTGTGACGATACCATAGTCAATTTTACTATTTCGCGCTTTTTGATCATCATATAGTCGATATAAGATGTTTTTTAATGGCGTAATATCAGCGCCTTTTTCATTAAGATATGATTTAAAAAATGGTTTGATTAAATTAGTTTGTGAAAGCATTGATTCAATTGAAAAATCAAAATTAACCGGGTGAGCAAAAATATCACTAATTTTCATCTGGTCCCATAATCGATATAATGCCTGATAGTCCTCTTGAACCACTAATAAGCCGTTTAAAGCACCAATCGATGTTCCTGTTACGTAATCAAAATTGTAACCGAGTTCTTTTAAAGCTTTGATACAGCCGGCTTGATAAGCCCCTTTAGCCCCACCACCGGCTAAAACTAATGCTATCATTAAATATCACCTCAAATTAATTATACGAAGAAGCTCATGAAAAATCCATTTTTTTCATCGATTCCAGTTAATTCGTTGTCAAAGTTAAAAGATTAGTTATAATTGTTTATAAAGTTTGACGAAAAATTGACTTTTATGGCTGATAATAAAAAGGGGTAGTTGAAATGAAAGAAAAATATAGATTATTGATAATTGATGATGAAATCGAGATTTTACAAATGCTTAAGCTGCAGTTTGAAAGTGATGGTTATGATGTATATTTAGCTAAAAATAGCGATGAAGCATTAAAACAATTGAGTCATCAAATTGATTTGATTTTACTAGATATTAATATGCCACAAATCAATGGCTTGGAGTTTTGTCAAATGATTCGTCGATATATTGCTTGTCCCATTATTTTTTTAACGGCTCGAGTTGATAAACAAGATATTATTAACGGTTTGATGTCGGGCGGCGATGATTATATTACTAAACCATTTAATCTTGAGGAATTGAATGCTCGAGTGATGGCGCATTTAAGAAGGGAAAATCGAAGTCAAGGAACAACAGTAGGAAAGTTTGAATATGATTTAATAATAGATTATGGTCGGCAAAAAGTATTTTATCAAAATCAGGAAATCAAATTTTCTAATAAAGAATTTGCCATTATTAAGATTTTATCAATGAATCCCAGTCAGGTTTATACTCGAGAATTACTTTATCAGCAGATTTGGGGTTATGATAGTGATGGTGATTCAAAAGTAATTAAGGAACACGTTCGAAAAATTAGAGCTAAATTTATGCAATACAGTCTGCAAGAATATATTGAAACAGTTTGGGGTGTTGGTTATCGATGGAAAAAATAAGACAATATTTTAATCGATTATCTTTAAAAAAATCATTGGTAGTAATGATGGTATCGGGACTATTGATCGTAATAGTTTTATCGATTGGAATTGTTGTATTTTTTGATCAAATTAAAAATAATCTTGATAGTAAACGTCTCGTTAATATTGAACTTAGTGAAGTCTATATTGGTGATGGGGAATATATTTTACCTTATACTACCCCAGTAGAATTATATGCTGAGATACCCCTTAGCAATAGTGAAACCATTCTCTATTATTTTTCTAGTTTTATGATGCTATCCGGACCGTTATTGATTATTATTGGGGGTCTTGCGTTGATTGTTTATAGTTATTATCGCTTAAAGATTGCCCAGCCATTGAAACAGTTAAATGATGGTATTATCGAAATAACTAAGCAAAATCTTGATTTTAAACTGGAAATTAATAGTGATGATGAATTAGGGGCTTTATGTAAAACTTTTGAAACGATGCGAGAAGAACTATATCAAAATAATCTATTATTATATCAAATGGCGCAGCAGCGACAGTTATTAAATTTATCAGTTTCACATGATTTAAGGACTCCGATTACTATTTTAAAGGGATATCTTGATTTTCTAGAACAGAATTTAGAAAGATTACCACTGGATACGACTAAAAAAACGATCTATAGTATGCAAAAAGCGTCTAATCGATTAGCTCGATATGTGGAATGCATCCAGGATATTCATAAAGTTGAAGAAATTGCTGTCAAAAAGGAACAAATAGTATTAGCAACGTTAATTGATGATTTAAGTGCTGATTTTAATACCAATGCTTTAAAAAATGATAAACAATTAATTATCAATAATCAAACAGCTAGTCCAATTATTAATAGTGATGAAGAAATCATCTTTAAGATATTAGAAAATATTTTAAATAATGCTTTTCGCTTTGCCAGAAAACAAGTAATAATAACGATTAGTGAAGATGATAATTGTTTATTTTTTGCAATCAAAGATGATGGTACTGGTTTTAGTGATCAAGATTTACAAGAAGCAACTAAGATGTATTATCATTCTAACAGTAATCAAGGGACATTTGGAATCGGACTGACGATCAGTTCTATTTTAAGTAGCAAACTAGGTGGTAATTTAAAGATTGCAAATCAAAACGGAGCATTAGTTACTGTTAAAATAAAAAAGAGCTAAAAAGCTCTTAAAAATAATTTTTAGCGAAGATAACTTTACCAATAATTTTAACTGGTAGATCATTGACTTCTTTAGGACTATAATGTTTATTGGTAACTTCGGGGTTACAGGCAATTAAAGTAATCCCGTTTTTATCTTGATAATATTTTTTGATCGTGACTTCATTTCCAATGGCAACAACAGCAATTTCATTATTTTTGACTGCCGAACAATTTTTAACATATATCAAACCACCATCGACGATCCCAATATCTTTCATTGAATCACCGACTACTTTTAAAAAATAATCGCCTAAATTATATTCTTCTAAAGTAATTCTTTCTTCACCAAGATAATTATCATCCAAAAATAAATCATAACCGGCTTTAGCCATTCCTAAAATTGGTTTTTTTAGGGTAATAGCTGTGCCATTTAATAAAGCTCCAACATCATAACCTAAAATATCTGACATTTTATCAATTGTTTCTTGTTGTAAAGACTTAACAGTTCCATTTAACCAGCGTCCAACTGTTGTATGAGTAACCCCAAATTCTTTAGCAATCTGCTGGTTAGTTAGATGATAGCGGGATTTATATTCTTTGATGAATTGTTTAAGTTCCATGGTTGTCACCTCGTAGCTATTATAGCCTAATTAAAAGTTAAAATAAAGGATTTTAAATCAAAAAGTTGACAAAAGTGCATAAATTGATTGTATTATGCACATTCAAAATACTATAATGACTTTGAGGTGAGCGTAATGCAACGAGTGTATTTGTGTATTGATTTAAAATCTTTTTTTGCATCGGTTGAATGTTCTGTTCGGAAATTAGATCCTTTTAAAGTCAATTTAGTTGTTGCTGATCCAACTAGAGGTCAAGGAGCTTTATGTTTGGCAATTACGCCTAAGATGAAAGCATTAGGAATTAAAAATCGTTGTCGGTTATTTGAAATTCCTAAACAGGTTACTTATATAACCGCTATGCCAAGGATGCGTTTATACATGGAATATGCAGCGATGATTTATGGCATCTATTTAAAATTTGTTGCTTCTAGCGATATTCATATTTATTCTATTGATGAAGCTTTTTTAGATATTACCCCATATTTAAATTATTACAAAATGAAACCACTGGCGATAGCTGAAATGATCATCGATGAAATCTATGCTAAAACCCATATTACAGCAACGGTCGGAATTGGCACTAATTTATATTTGGCTAAAATCGCCTTAGATATTATTGCCAAACATTCAAAAGATAATATTGGTATTTTAAATGAATCGATGTATCAAAAATATTTGTGGCACTATCATCCAATAACAGATTTTTGGCATATTGGTAAAGGAATCGCTAACCGATTATTAAAGTATCAAATAGATGACATGTATGGAATTGCCCATCATCGTCAAGATGAATTGTATCAGGAATTTGGGATTAACGCTGAATATCTGATCGATCATGCCTGGGGCAAGGAACCGACAACAATTGCTGAAATTAAACAATATCAGCCCAAACACAATTCGTTATCTAATTCGCAAATATTATTTGAAGATTATGATTATCAAAGTGCTTTATTAGTATTAAAGGAGATGGTGGAATTAAATGTTTTACGCCTGATTAAAAAACAATTAGTAACTGATGTGATTTATTTATCAGTTGGCTATTCAAAAAATATAATTCCGGGAACCAGAGGACAACGTAAGCTGACAGTTCGAACTAATTCACTGAAAATTTTAATGAATGAGTTTATCGAGTTGTTTACTTTAAAAACCAATAAACAGTATCCTATTCGCCAGATTGGAATTACTTTTGGTGATGTAGTTAATGAGATTTATGAAAGTTATGATTTGTTTACCGATATTGAGGAAATCAATGAAGAACGTAATTTGGAATTGGCAATTATAAAGATAAAAGAGAAGTATGGTAAAAATGCTATTTTTAAGGGGATGAATAAATTGGATAAGGCAACAACATTAAAACGTAATACTTTAATAGGGGGACATAATGAAAAATAATCAAAAGAAACTACAGCGAGCTAAGTTATTTTTATCATATGATGCCTTAAAAGGTTTTAATGAGCTATTGAAAACAAAAGAGCGAATTATAGTATCGAAGCGTGATTTGGCCCCCGATAGTTTATATGAACTTGACTGGAAGATCAAGTCACTGCAACCAGGACAAATGGCCCGGGTTGTTTATTATGATGATAATGAATATGTTTTATTTGAAGGTTTAGTTAGTAAAGTTGATTTAGAAAGAAAAGTCTTAATAGTTGTAAATCGGCAAATTAGTTTTGATAGAATTGTCGAGCTGGATGGACAATTTTAAGTAGACATTTATATATTATCAAAAACAGAAGTAGTCGCCGGTACTTCTGTTTTTATTTAATACTACTTTTATTATATTTAATAGACGGTAGTAATAATTTTAAATATTTTTTGAATAAAAAAAGATTTAGGAATTAAGGATAATGACAGGTAGTGTTTTAAAAATTTAGATAATATATTAAAAAAAGTGTGGGAATAGCTAAGATGTGTGGCGTATTTGAAGAATTTGGAAGGAATGTAAATTACGTGATAAAATCCAAGGACAAAAGTGTTTGAGTACTAGTCAATGATATTATTAAAAGAAAAACAGAAAATTTGAATGTTTAAAATTTTCTGTTCAATAAAATTATTGAATTGATGAGCTAATAGCTTTTAGTTTATAAAAATAAAATACAGATAATCCCAATAACTAGACAATAAACAGAAAAAACTTTTAATCCACGTTTTTCCAATAGTTTAAATAATAGTTTCAGGGAACCATAAGTAACGATACCACTGATAATAAATGCAATTATATATGGTAACCATAAAGAACTTAAGGTAGTAAAATCTAGATGAGTCAATTGTAAAACAATAGCGCCAATACTAACTGGCATAAACATAAAGAAAGAAAAATCGCGCGCTGTTTTTTGGGTTAATCCTCCCAACATTCCACCAGTTAAAGTTGCGCCACTACGTGAAATTCCTGGTAATAGCGCTAATAACTGAAATAGTCCCATTCTAAGCGCATCAAATAGATTAAGTTTTCGTGCCGTTCTTTTACCATGATAACCAAATTTATGTATCAATAGTAAAAAGATGGCGGTAATTAAAAGCATACAGCCAACTAATTTTGGATTAGAAAAAGCTGATTCAATTTTATCATTAAACAGTAAACCACCGATTGCTGCAGGAATGGTAGCAACGATCAATAAAATACAATATCTAAATTCATATTCGAAATAATCCCGTGTTTTAGAGTTAAAAATATAACTAAAAAAAGCAATGAATAATTCAATGATTTCTTGTCGATAATAATACATGATTGCAAGTAACGAGCCAGTATTAACAATAATTTCAAAAGTGATGTCATTTATTTGAGGAACAATCAATCCAAGTTTTTCAAAAATCCTTTGGAAAATAACTAAATGACCACTACTTGAAATAGGAATTGGCTCACTAAATCCCTGAATAGCCCCTAAGATGCCATAGATAATGATATCTTTGATCAATTCCATTTTTTCACCTCAGACATCATTATAACTTAATTGAAAATAAAAAGATACAAAAAACATGATTTTATAAAATTGTCATATATTTATACGGGAGGGCATTATGAAAGATATTATCGTAAATTGGGTTAAGGAAGACGAAGAGCTTCTAGAACCGTATGAATGGGATGAAGATGATGATTTAGAAATCATCTCCAGATTACCGGGTTATCGAGTAGATCAAAAGACTTTACATGATTTTATTTATGGTTGTCTTGATCTAGAACAAAGAGAATATTTTAATCGTATTTTTATTGTCGGTGATGGTTTTTACAGTGTGGTTGTTGAAATTAATCCTTGTGGTAAGCTGGCTTATCGTTCGTTAACTACGATGAAGCAGCGAAATTTAATCAATGATTATTTAAAAAAACAGCCACTGACAACTATAGAATATCAAATGTATGATGAAGGGTTGATCAAAGAATATGGTTTGACACGTAATGAACGGATCAAAAAACAATATGTAATTGGGATGATTGATAAACTATATGTGGAAAATTATGATCGTTTTATCCAAATTTGTAAACAGCTGGCAATCAACGATGAAAAAAGTATCAGTAAATATTTGCATTTAAAAAAGAAACTAGATGTTGGGTATTCATTTATTCATGAACTGCTTTATAACCAATTAGTAAAAAAATAAGCTGAGGTGTTGACGGAAATAATAATATGTGTTACTGTATTAGTGTATTAATACAGTAGGAGGGTTTATTATGAGTGAAATATTAAGAGTTAATAATGTCACTAAAAGCTATGGACGGTTTCAAGCATTGGATAATGTTTCGTTAACATTGCAATCTGGTAAAATTATTGGCTTATTAGGACCTAATGGTTCTGGAAAAACAACTTTGATTAAAATAATCAATGGTTTATTAAAAGATTATCAGGGACAGATTCTAGTTGATGGTCAAAAAATTGGAGTGCATAGTCGTCAAGTTATTTCTTATTTACCTGATGACAATTATTTTCAAGACTGGATGTATGTCAAAGATGTTTTAAATATTTTTAATGATTTGTATACTGATTTTGATCGGGAAAATTGTTTAACATTAATGAAACGATTTGATTTAAATCCGCAAATGAAAATTAAAGCCATGTCAAAAGGAATGAAAGAGAAGTTTCAGTTGTGTCTAGTAATGTCACGGAAAGCAAAATTATATATCTTGGATGAACCGATTGCTGGGGTGGATCCTGCTTCCAGAGAAGTAATCTTGGATGTCATTTTAAATAACTACGATCCAGATGCACTGGTGTTGATTTCTACTCATTTAATAAGTGATTTAGAAACTATTTTTGATGAAGTCATCTTTTTAAAAGATGGGAAAATCGTTTTACATCAAGACAGTGAATTATTACGACAGGAAAGAAAACAGTCAATTGATGAAATCTTCAGGGAGGAATTTAGATGTTAAAGTTATTGAAATATGAAATAATTGAATCATATCGGCAGTATTTACTGACCTTTGCAATCTTTTTGATTTTATGTGCTATTACTCCAATTATGCCTATTTTTATTGGTAATATTTTAAGTATTCTAGTTGTGGTAGCAGTGATTGGAATATCAATTGCTATCTTTTTAAATATTATTATTAGTTTTAATCGTTCAATGTACAAACGACCTGGTTATTTAACTTTAACGTTACCGGTAACTACTAATCAGTTGATTGGAGCTAAGTTAATAGGAAGTTTAGTTTGGGTTATTGTTAGTTCGCTGGTTTTAGTGTTGGGGATTGTTTTACTAATAATGATGATTGGTGAAATTCCTTTAACATCATTGTTTGATGGACTTTATGAAACAGTTAGAATCGTTTTAGGAAATTTTAGCGGTTTTATTCGGGATTTAGTAGATGCTTTATTGGCGACAATCGCGATGATTTTATCATTTTATTTTGTAATCACTTTAACTAAGACAAAATATATTCCTAAATATAAAACATTATTTGGTATTGTGATTTATGTTATTGGATTAATTTTATTTGGTAATATTTTAGCACAGTTATCTATTGATATTTATGATACGATAAGTTCAATTTTAGTAAGTATGGTTCTATCAGTTTTATTTTATTTAGGGACTGTTTATTTGATTGACCATCATATTGAAGTGGAATAGTTAGATGAAATATGAATTTGATCCCAATTTACCTATTTACATCCAGGTAATGGAAGAAATAAAAAAAGAAATCTTTACGAAGCAATATTTACCCGGTGATAAAATTGCATCAGTTAGAGAACTGGCGGTAACTTATAGTGTAAATCCTAATACAGTGCAAAAAGCTTTGAGTGAACTGGAACGAACGGGAATCATTTATAGCAAACGAGCGCAAGGTAGATATGTTAGTGAGGATGAAAAACTGATAGAAAAATTAAAAAAAGAAGTATGTAGCCGAAAAGTTAAAGATTTTGTAGTTGAAATGGAAGAGTTAGGTTTTGATACAAAATTAATTATTGAGATGATTGAGGAGCTTGCATAAGCTCCTTTTTATCGTTATAAGTTAAATTTTACTTTTAAAAGAGTAAATTATTTTGATGTAAGCGCTTTTATTAAAAAGAGCACTTAAAAAAGATAGAAAAAAAATTAAATTAATGTATAATAGTATGGGTAAGGGAGATGATATTATGATTCGTATATACACAGCACCTAGTTGTGCATCATGTCGTAAGGTTAAGGCATGGCTGAAAGAACATAATATTCCTTATGTGGAAAAGAATATTTTTTCAACCTTGCTTAGAGAAGTTGAATTAAGAGAATTATTAGAACGAAGTGAAAATGGAACCGACGATATCATTTCTAAACGCAGTAAAATAATTAAAGAAAATGATATAGATTTAGATAGTATGTCTGTAAATGAATTGATTAAATTTATCCAGGCTAATCCTTCGGTTTTAAAGAGACCAATCATGATTGATGAACGGCGTTTTCAAGTAGGATATAATGCTGAAGAAATTCGGGTTTTTATTCCTCGGGAATTACGACGCCTAGCAGAGTGTCCTAATAGTGATGCTTGTCCGCAGTTCATTGATGCTAATTCGATTAAAGAGGCTTATCATCAAGAAAAGTAACTAGATAATAATGGCCGTCAGTTGATTGACTGACAGCCATTTTTATTATTTTATTCTTTAGGAATCGTTAGAGCCATTCGATTGATCTTGCTTAGACAGTTATGAGTGTAGGTTAGATTATATTGGCTGATGAAATCTAAAAAAGCCTGTTTTCCAGTTTCATAGTCGTTGACTTCATATTCTAATTCATAATCAGTACAATTATTATATTCGTTATAATCAAGACAGATTAAACCATACGGAGTTTTTATTTCATAACGGGTAGTTGTTAAGAAATAGTCAGTTACCAACATGGTACTATCGATATTTAATGGTTTTAACAGATCAAAAATTTCATTATTGACAAATTGGTGGTTCAAGATGGCTTCTTTAGTTTCTTTAGAAATTAATAGATTATTTTCTAAAGTACCATTTTTTTGTGGCTGTTTTAATGTTAATTCAAAATGACCATCTTTATCGCGAATCCGAAATGAATAATGCAGTTTTGATAATAATGGGTGCAATAAATAATGATTAGTTTGTTGGTAATGGCGATCTACAGGATGATCTTTGATAATTTGTTCAAATAATTCTTTGGTAATTAATATTTTAAATTCAATTTCTAAGTTTTCTTCTTTCATTGATAATTCCTCACATTTATTGATGATTTTGTCTTATTGACAATTTCTATTAGTATATACTATATTATAATCATTAAGGATGGTGAAAACAATGTTACAATATGCATTGGTGGCAAAACAAGATGATATTTCAAAACAAGTTGCCAGCGAAATTCAAAATAAATTAATTGGAATTGCTGATTATAATCAAGAACAGCCTGATTTGGTAATTAGCGTTGGTGGGGATGGAACGATGCTTGCTTCGGTTCATCAGTATTTAAATCAAGATGTTTATTATATTGGGGTGCATACGGGAACATTGGGATTTTATACCGATTATCAAAAAGATGAAATTGATGATTTAATTTTGGCAATCAAGCAAAATGAATTTAAAGTCAATGACCGGAATTTATTAGAAGTCAAAATTTATCGTCATGGTAATGAAGAAGTTTTTTATGCTTTAAATGAGATGCGAGTTGATTATGGTTATGTGACGCAAGTTATTAATGTTTATATTGATGATGAGTTGTTAGAAGTATTTCGGGGAAATGGGTTATGCGTTTCGACACCATCGGGTTCAACGGCTTATAATAAATCAATTGGTGGAGCTGTTATTTATCCTGGAACACCATTGATGCAATTAAGTGAAGTTGCTCCAATACAACATAATGCTTATCGTAGTTTAGGAGCTAGTATGATTTTAGATGCCCATCGAATTATTCGCCTGGAAAGTAGTCACTTTCATTGTTTAAGTATGGGAATCGATCATTTGCGCTATGATTTTTGTGATGTTGATCAAATTGAAGTTACTTTGGCCAAAAAAACGGTTAAGTTTATTGAATATCGTCCGATGTCTTTTATTCAGCGAATTAGAAGGGCTTTTATTTGTGAATGAGATTTGTAGTTGTTAGTCATTATCATGAAAGATTATTGCGGGATTTTTTATTTGAACAGAATTTAAGTAAAAAAACAATTAAATTATTAAAGATGCAAGGACAGATACTAGTCAATGGTCAAAAACAAACAGTTAGATATCAATTAAAAACTGGAGATCAAATTGAGCTGATTTGGCCAATAGAAAAAAATAACCTGGTCCCATATCCATTAAAGCTCAAAATTTACTTTGAAGATGATCATTATTTAATTGTTGATAAACCACCTGGCTTAGTGAGTATTCCAACTAGACGCTATCCTACAGGGACTTTGGCCAACGCCCTGACAGCTTATTATCAATCTAAGCAAATTACAGCAGCAGTCCATTTAGTTAATCGTTTAGATAAAGAAACTCAAGGTTTGTTGCTGGTGGCTAAAGATAGCTATAGTCATTATCTGCTTTCAAAAGATATCAAACAGGTAAAAAGGGTCTATCATTGTTTGGTTGAGGGCAAAATAGTAAAAGCGGGTACTATTGATAAAAAGATTGCCCGTCAGGATGATAGTATTAAACGAGTAATTAGTGAATGTGGTCAAAGGGCTATTACTCATTATCGCGTGTTAGAAAGTAATGAAAACCAAAGTAAGTTAGAGTGTATTTTAGAAACCGGTCGGACACATCAGATCCGTGTTCATTTAGCCAGTTTAGGACATCCATTAGTTAATGATTGTTTATATGGAGCCAGTGGGTCTGGTCAATATTATCTTGATAGTGTTGAACTATCGTTTATTCATCCATATACTAATCAGTTGATTATGATAAAAAAGACGCCTCAATAATAGGCGCCTTTTTAATAACGTTTTTTGCCTTCAATAATTCTTGTTTGCCGTTCCATATCCAGGAAAATTCCAATCACGATCATATATGATAGTAGTGAAGAACCACCGTATGATAGAAATGGCAGGGTTATTCCGGTTATCGGGAAGAGGCCTAAAACCATTCCAATGTTCCATACCTGTTGAAAAATCAATAATCCAAAAATACCGGCTGTCAGGTATTTATCACGATTATTTTTGGCTCGAAAACCAATCCTTAAAATAATGGCATCCAAAACACAAATTATTAGAATTGTTAATCCACCACCAATAAATCCAAAACTTAAAGCAATAACGGCAAAGATAAAGTCAGTTTGAGCTTCTGGTAAAGCAATAATGGCATTTTCCATTCCATAGCCCCAAAGACCAGCCGTACCATAAGATAATAAAGCATTAAATAACTGATATCCCTGGTTACTATAGGTTCCCTCAGGATCAATCCAGCCATAAAAACGATCTAATTTATGACCACCACCAATCAGACTTGAGAAAATATCGTGCTGATAAATGAATAAATAAGCCAGTATGGCAATAATAATTGCAACGACTATGCCACCAATGATAAACCATCCAGCGCGAATTCCTGACATAAAGATAACAAAGAAGATAGCAGACATCATGATCATCGTTACCCCAGAATCGTTTTGAAGATAAACGAGGATACAAGGAGGTAAAGAAACTGCTAAAACTTTTCCAATCAACAAAACATCGTTATGAAAATCATGGACCAGATAACGATTATTATGTTTATCAACAACATCAGCCATGATCACAACCATGATTATTTTCATAAACTCGGAAGGCTGTAGATCAAACCCCGGTAAAGAGTACCAGGAAGTAGCTCCGTTGTTGAATTTAGCCAGGGGAACAACGTGCATCCCAAAGTGGGTAAAGACGAAGTGATCGATAGCCAGTCCAATCAATAAAACCATTAAGATCCAATAGATGATCCACATCGATGAATAAATGCGATCATTAGTTACTTTATAAACAATAGCGACGACAACAAAAGAGATACCATAAAAGACAAGTTGTCTAAGCCAGTAGGTACTTGGATTACCAACGGTAATTAAAGGAGTGGCGCTTTTAATTCCAAGACAACTAATAAAACATAACAAAGCAACAACTACAAGCAACGGCTTGCATATAACCGATTTTTCTTTTTCTTCCATAAAATCACTCCTGATAAAAAAGATAGTTTTTTTATTCATGGTATAGTATACTATAATTAAACGATAATTGATAGGGGGTTATTTTGATGAATTATTTACCATATATTTTAATTGCTATCGTTATTATAGCTATTTTAGCGTATATTTTTATAAAATCAATGAAAAATAAAGGGCCAAAACCAGTTAGTGCCAGTGATATACCGGTCGATGTTAATGAAATCATTAAAGCAGTTGGTGGTAAGGATAATCTTAAGGAAACAACAGCAACGTCTTCTAAAGTTACCTTTTTTGTCAATGATGATACATTAGTTGATATTGAGGCGCTTAAGGCCCTGGGAGCTTCAGGCATTGTCCAAACATCTAATAAGATAACGGCGATATTAGGAAAGTATTCTAAAGAAATATCACGAATGATAAATGACCAGTAAGCAGATTCGATGATCTGCTTATTTTACTAAAGGAGTTTTTTTATGGATATAAAGGATCGAATTGCAAGTTATGAACCGTTATTTAATCGTTGGCTGTTTGATGAATTGATGGAAATTCATGACCAGGAAGCTTTGATCAAGTTAAAACCCCTAGGATTGAATAACAATGAGGAAGCTTTTTGTAAAGTTATAACGATTTATCATCAAGATGAAAATATTGAAGAGCTAGAAAAAAGGATGGAACAGATCAAAGCTAATTTGGGATTGGACCAGCTGGAACAAACGGAGTTTCTTGATTATGAGCAATATCTAATTGAAGATAATCAAGGAATGATCATTGGAATTGATTTATGTTTATTAATGATTGAAAATGATTTTAAAAAAATCAATTTAACATCATTAAGTGGCAATTTATTATATGAAATTGGATTAAAATTATTTGACCGCCGTCAATATGATCAGGCCTTGGCTTTTTTTCGTCGGGGCGAAGAATTAGATAATAGTGATTGTATTTGTACTATTGGATATTTATATGAGCGTGGTTTGGCGGTAAAACAGGATTATCACCAGGCTCGTCATTATTATAAACGGGCTTATCAGTTAGGAAATATTGTAGCTGGCTGCAATCTGGCGTATTTATATGAACGCGGATTAGGTGGCAAGCGTGATGTCGATCAAGCGTTTGAATTATATTCAATTGCTGCTAAGACTGGTTTTGCACGCGCTATTTGTAATCTGGGATATTGCTATGAATATGGTTTAGGGGTTGAAGCGGATATGGATAAAGCCGTTGACTGTTATTTTGAAGCGGCTAAATTAGGATTTAGTGAAGCCTTATTTAGTTTAGGAACCTGCTATGAATTTGGTGAAGGAGTAAAGCAAGATTATCACCAGGCTTTTAAGTATTATGAAGAAGCTGCCAATCAAGGACATATTCGTGCGGCTCATCGAATTGGGATTTGTTATGAATCGGGAATGGGAACTGAGCAGGATTATGTTAAAGCTTTTTACTGGTATCAGCGTTCTAGTCAAGAAAACTATCCACCAGCTTTAGTTTCTCTGGCCTATTGTTATGAAAAAGGATATGGAGTTGAAATTGATTTAAAAGAAGCCCGTGCTACTTATTTAAAAGCGGCCCGACAAGGATTTTCTCGGGGGCAGTTTTGGATGGGATATTTTTATGAAAATCATCCAGAAATCAAAAATGCTGCTTTTCGAAGTGTTTATTGGTATCGTCAGGCCGTTAAACAAAATGATCTTCAGGCAATGGTAGCACTGGGATATTGTTATGAAAGTGGTTTTGGAGTTAAACAAGATCTGCAAAAAGCTGCTGCTTTTTACTTACAGGCAGCCAATGAAGATTATCCACCAGCCCAGTGTAATTTAGCTTATTGCTATGAAATGGGAATCGGTGTTCCAGTCGACTTGCAAAAAGCAATTGAATACTATCAAAAAGCTGCTGATGGTAATTATTTACGAGCTAAATATAATTTGGCTTATCTTTATGATCATGGTCAAGGAGTCGCCTTAGACCTGAATAAAGCTTTTGAATTATATTTACAGACTGCTAATGAAAACTATCGACCAGGATTGTTTCGGGTTGGTGTTGCTTATGAAATGGGTCGTGGTGTTGAGGTAAATCTTGATAAAGCCATCGAATATTATCAAAAAGCCGCTAACTTGAATCATAGTGGCGCTATGTATGCTTTGGGTTTGATTTATGAACAAAATTATCATGATGATCTTAAGGCAATTAAATATTATTTAGATGCTGCTAAATTAGGGGATGGACATGCTTCGTATCGTCTAGCTTTATATTTAGATGATGGTGAGGTACTGGTTCAAGATCATTATAAAGCTTATGAATATTTAATAACTGCTGTTAAAAGTGAATATGCACCAGCTCAAAATATGTTGGGATATTATTTGGAGCATGGTTTAGGTTGTCAAACAGATTTATCACAGGCTTTTAAGATGTATTTAGCTGCAGCTAGTTATCAGGATTATGCTCCTGGTATCTATAATGTAGGGCGTTGTTACTATTATGGAATTGGAACAGCGGTTGATAAAAAAGCAGCTTATGAAATGTTCACTAAAGCAGCTTCATTAAAAGATCCTGAGGCTAATTTTATCTTGGGATATATGTTTAGCCATGGTGAAGGAACTGTAAAGAATCTAGATAAGGCGCGATATTATTATTTAGAAGCTTTAAATTTAGGTATTGAAGCGGCTAAAGATGAATTGGATAAGTTAAATCAAGATAGAAAGGATGATGAATAGTGTTATCATTTGAAGAAAAATTAATAAAATATGCGCAGTTGATCGTTAAAGCGGGAGTCAATGTCCAAAAAGGTCAAAAAGTTGTAGTTGAAGCTCCAGTCGAAAATGCGAAACTGGCGCAATTAGTAACCAAAGAAGCCTATAAAGCTGGAGCAGATGAAGTAATTGTACATTATTATGATGAAGTGATTTCACGTTATAAATACGAGTATTTACCGATTGATAAATTTAGCGAAGTGCCTTTGTGGTACCAACATTTAAGAAATGACTATGCTAAAGAAAAAGCAGCTTTTATTTCAATCCAGGGTAATGATCCTGAAGGATTAAAGGGCATTGATCCTAAAAAGATCGCTTTGTGGTCTAAAAGTGTAGCCACTGCTTGTAAACCGTTTTATGATGGAATGGATCTAGGTGATAATAGCTGGTGTATTGCTGGAGCTAGTTCATTAAAGTGGGCCAATAAAGTATATCCAGACATGTCTGATCAAGAAGCTATCTATGCTTTGTGGCAGGCGATATTTAAAGCTTGTAAGATCGATGATGGAGATGCTTTGGATAGCTGGCAAAAACATCGTCAAAGTTTTGAAAAACGCGTAAATTATTTAAATAATTTAAATTTAACTAGTTTGACATATACTAACTCTTTAGGAACCAATTTGACAGTAACTTTAAATGAAGATTATTTGTTTGCTGGTGGTGGCAGCTATGATAATAATGGTGTTTATTATTTTCCTAATATCCCAACCGAAGAAATTTTTACTAGTCCCAATCGTTTAGGAACTAATGGTGTTGTTTATAGTTCAATGCCGTTAAATTATAATGGTAATTTAATCGATAAATTTAAATTAGTCTTTAAAAATGGCAGAATTGTTGATTTTGATTGTCAGACAGGAAAAGAAATTTTACAGGAAATGATTGAAATTGATGATGGCAGTCATTATTTAGGAGAAATTGCCTTAGTACCTTATGATTCACCAATTTCCAATATGAAAACATTATTCTATCATACTTTGTATGATGAAAATGCTTCTTGTCATCTAGCTATTGGTAAAGGTTTTGGTGAATGTATTAAAGATGGTTTGACAATGACTAAGGAACAATTACTGGAAAAAGGTATCAATGATTCATTGACACATGTTGATTTTATGATTGGAACTAGTGATTTAAAAATCGTTGGTAAAACTAAAGAAAATCAAGAAGTATTGATTTTTGAAAACGGAAATTTTGTATTTTAAAGATAACAGGGCTTACTTGTTATCTTTGTCTTTTTAGGCTTGTGATTAAAAACCTTGATTACAGTTGACAAAAATGCATTTAGTCGATATTATTAAACCTTGCAAGGAACTAAAAGATAAAGAGAAGATGCAGGTAAAACTGATTAATATAAGATGCAGGTAAAACTGATTAATATAATAAGGAGAGAATATGGGTAGTATAAAACAAGAAGTTGAAAAAAGAAGAACTTTTGCGATTATTTCGCACCCGGATGCTGGTAAAACAACTTTAACTGAAAAGTTTTTGTTATATGGGGGAGCAATTCAGCAAGCGGGAATCGTTAAAGGTAAGAAAAATAGTAAAGCGGCAACAAGTGACTGGATGGAAATTGAAAAACAAAGAGGAATTTCAGTTACTTCATCGGTCTTACAATTTAATTATGATGGTTTTTGTATCAATATTTTGGACACTCCTGGGCATCAGGATTTTTCAGAAGACACTTATCGAACTTTGATGGCCGCTGATTCAGCAGTCATGGTCATTGATGCTAGTAAAGGGGTCGAAGATCAAACACGAAAATTATTTAAAGTTTGTACGATGCGTCATATTCCAATTTTTACTTTTATTAATAAAATGGATCGTGAAGCTCGTGATCCTTATCAATTAATGGAAGAGATTGAACAGGAATTAGGAATCGATACCTGTCCAATTAACTGGCCAATTGGTTGTGGTAAAGAATTTAAAGGTGTTTATGAACGTCATAGTCAAGAAGTAATTCGTTTTATTCCTGTTGATGGTGGCCGTAAAGAAGTAGATATTAAAATAATGCATTATGATGATCCGGCTTTAATTGATGAATTAGGTCAGGATTTATTTGATAAATTACAAGAAGACGTTGAGTTATTAGATATGGCTGGAAATGAATTTGATTTAGAAAAAGTTCGCCAGGGACAATTATCACCGGTTTGTTTTGGTTCTGCTTTAACCAATTTTGGAATCGAACCATTTTTGAAGCACTTTTTAAAAATGACAACACCACCACTGCCAAGAAAAGCTGGGGATCGTCTCATTGATCCATTTAGTGAAAATTTCAGTGCTTTTGTCTTTAAAATTCAGGCTAATATGAATAAAGCCCACCGTGACCGAATGGCATTTTTTAGAATCTGTTCTGGTAAGTTTACTAAAGGATTAGAAGTATATCATTATCAAGGTAAGCGCAAAATTAAATTAAATCAATCAAAACAATTGATGGCTGATGAACGTCAGGAAGTAAGTGAAGCTTATGCCGGGGATATTATCGGTGTTTTTGATCCAGGTATTTTTTCAATCGGTGATACGATTACCACTGGTAAAGATCACTTTGCTTTTGAAGGGATTCCAACTTTCGCTCCAGAACACTTTGCTTTGATTCGTAATAAAGATACGATGAAAAGAAAGCAATTCGTCAAAGGGGTTGAACAAATTGCCAAAGAAGGGGCAATCCAGATCTTCACAGAATTAGGTGGCGGTATGGAAGAAATAATCGTTGGTGTTGTTGGGGTCTTACAATTTGAAGTTTTAGAACACCGGCTAAAAACTGAATATAATGTGGAAATAATTAAAGAACCATTACCATATCAATTTATTCGCTGGGTTAAAACCGATAGTGATTTAAAAGCTTTGAATTTATCTAGTGATACTAAGAAAGTACAGGATTTAAAAGGACAGTATTTATTATTATTTACTAGTGAATGGGCTGTTCGCTGGGCAACTGAGAAAAACGCCGATCTAGAGTTATTAGAATTTAGTAAGAATTAGTTAAACCCTTGTTTTCAAGGGTTTGCTTTATGTTTAGGATTATTTTTTAGTCTATAACATGGTATAATGGTTTTGAGTATTAAATTTTGGTTGAAAAAGAGGTGATTGACTATTACAAATATTGGAAAACGCCGAGTTTGTCGTTGTAAAAAGACAATGAAGATTGTAATAGGACGGCAAGAACGTGATTTATTTACTAAAGGTGAAGTTTACGATTGTGTAATCCGTGATAGTGGTCGCCTCCAGGTTAATTATAAGATTTATGGTAAAGAGTTTGATTTATCTTGCACTAAGGAAGAATTTGAAGAGAATTTTGTATTAATTAATAATAAAAAGACAGGAGTGAAAAAATGAAATATGAATTGTTGAAAGGTGATGAGTTTGAGAAATTTTATCAAATATTATTAAATAATTTTCCCTCAAAGGAAATTAAAGATTATGATTATATGAAAGAGACTTTTTTTAATCAGAGCTATCAGGTTTTATGTTTAAAAAATGATCAGGAGCAAATTGTTGGTGTGATGTCATTTTATTTATCAGATGATTTTCGCTTTATTGACTATTTTGCGATTGATGGCTCTTTTAAAGGACATGGGGCTGGCAGCTCGATGTTACAGCATTTTATCTCTTTAGATGATAAGATTGTTTTATTGGAAGTAGAACATCCTGGTGATTTGATCAGTCAAAGAAGAATTCGCTTTTATCAAAGAAATGGAATGGTTTTAAATGATCAGTATGATTATTTTGTTCCACCAGTTCGCAGCTTAAAGCATCGATTATATTTTTATTTGATGTCTTCTTCAAAAGGATTGAGTCTTGATGAGTATCATAAATTTTATCCCCAAATCTTAAAAATGGTCTATGGAATAGTTTAATTTGGAAAATTAGACTATCTATGATAAAATTAAGTGAATTAGAAAGGAGATTATTATGGCTGGTAATTTCTATATTGATAATATCAATGATAATGATAAGTTAAATGAGATTACGCTTCTTTTAAATGAAATGGAGGAAGTGTCGCGAATCAAAGTAGGAAAAAATGGGATTTCCTTCTATTGTGAAGAACCAGAAAATGTTCAACAGCTGTTAAAGAATGCTGGTGACAATTATATTTTAAAAGAAGAAGTCAACTCACGAAAAAGAGAATTTGTACCAACTGAAAAAAAGGTCGAGCATATTTTTATGTTCACAAACTTAGAAAGTGAAGAAGATGCCAATCAAATTAAAGAAGTTATTTCTCGCTATTCAGCCTATGAAAACGTTAGCTTAGATTTTACAAATAAATTACTAAAAGTAACAACTAGCGATAAAAAAGTCTTATTGCGTTTGAATCGTCTAGTTGATAAAGTTAATCCGAAGATTGATGTTGAATTGTGGAAAAAACCATTTAGATCTCAAGATTTATTCCAGGAAAGATATTTAAAAGCAATGATTCGAATTGCCGTTTTAGTTGTTGCTCTATCATTAGGAATTGTTACTCGTGATGATCCTAATATTATTACTCGAATTGGGTGGCTGGTCACTTTAATTATTGTCAGTGAAAAAACATTATTACAAGTATACAAGGATTTAAAAGTGAAACATTTCTTAAGTGAAAATGTTACGATAACTCTGGCTTGTTTCTTTGGATGGGTTTATCAGGCATATATAGAAACCGTATTTGTTGCTATCTTTTTCCAGATTGGAGAACGATTATTATTAAAACTGCTTAGTTATTCAATGGATCGCATCGACGATAAAATTAATCCAATTACGATGGGACGTCGTGAAATCGGTGAAAATGAATATGAAATGGTAAATCTAGAAGATGTAGATATTGGTGATATTTTAGTTGTTTTACCAGGAGAAACAGTCCCATTAGGAGCTAAGATCATTTCTGGTAAAAGTGAATTGGATGTTTTTGCTATCAATGGTAGTGATGTCTTAGAAGAAGTAGGACCTGGTGATGAAGTTCAAAGTGGTAGTGTTAATATTAAAGATACTTTAAGAATTCAGGTTTTATACACTTATGAACGTAGTGCGATGAATAAGATCTTAGAAATTGCGATGATGGCGCCAGTCGATACTTCAAAAACCCATCGATTGGTTGAATTAATCAGTAAAGCTGATTCTGTTTTATTAGTGGTTATTGGAATTCTATGTGCTGTTTTAGTGCCATTATTTGATTTACAACATAACTTTAGATATATTTATGTTGGGGTTATCTTACTGACAATTTCTGGTAGCTTTGCTTATAAACAAGCTTCCTCATTTGCTGTATTATCTGGGGTAGCCAAGGCTTTTTCTAGAAATATAATTATTAAAGAAAATAGTGGATTAGATGCTTTAAATTCATGTCGAACAATTATTTATGATCGCTATGATGGAGTGGAAGTCACTGAAGAAGAAATGGATCTGTTTGCCAAGTTAGTTAAATTGCATGTAGATTTAATTATTTTTAATGATGGACCAGTTGATCTAGAAGATGATCAGTATCGAATTTATAATAACTTGACGGCTAAAGAAAAACTTGAAGTGATGGAAAAAGCTAGTATTGCCGGTCCGGTTGCTTATATTGGTGATAATTCTAAAGATTTAGCGTTATTACAAAATTCTTATGTTGCAATTAGTCGTGGGGGAATCAAAGATAAAAAGGTAATTGAAAATAGTGATATTATGTTGATGAATTCTGATTTAAATACGGTAATTGAAACATTTATGATTTCTAGAAAACAAAAAGCAGTTACCTTGGAAAACATTTTCTTTGGCTTGACGATTAATTTAATTATGATCATTATGGCAGTGATTCATGTACTTCCATGGTGGTTATCGGCAGTGATGTATTTATTAGTATCAGTTATTGTTTTATTTAATACTTATCGAATTATCAATATGAAATAAAAGGGGGAAGCAGTTTGTGAACATGATCGAAATGAGTACCATGGATTATATTCCTGGATTTAAAATTACAAAAAATTTAGGGATTGTTTTTGGTAGTAAAATTTTAAATCAGACACTTGAAAGTGATGATAATATTGATATTGAACAACTATTGGATGCTAAACGTCAAGATGCCATGGCTTTGACGGTTGAACAGGCAATGCGTCGTCATGCTTCTGCAATTATAAATGTTCGCTTTACAACTACAAACTTAGGTCATAACATGATTGAATGTCAAGTTTCTGGTATGGCAGTAAAGGTTGAACCAATCGATGAATAAATTTCATGTTAATGAAGAAATAAGTTTGATTGATTTTTTGTTGCAAACTTATAATAAAAAGAAAGCTAAAAATCTGTTGAAATATCAACAAGTTCAAGTTAATCAACAAACTATTAGTCAGTTTAATTACTTATTAAAACCTGGCGATGAGGTAATTGTTGCTAAAAGTGCCACTAATTTACCTTTTGAAATTATCTATGAGGATAAGCAATTGATCGTCATTAATAAACCAGCTGGTTTATTATCAATGGCGACCAGTACTGAAAAAGAAAAAACAGCTTATCATTACATAAGTGAATATCTTAAAAAAAGTGATAAACGGGCTCGTGTTTTCATTGTTCATCGCTTAGATCGGGATACTTCTGGAGTGTTGATGTTTGCCAAAAACGAAAAAATTAAAAACAAATTACAGGATAAGTGGAATAAAATTGTGTATAAACGTGGTTATTTAGCTATCGTTGAAGGTAAATTGAAATCCAGACAAGGAACGATCAAAAATTATCTGCAAGAAAGTAAAACTCAGCAAGTATATATTGCTAAAACAGGAAAATTAGCAATTACTAATTATCAAGTTATTCAAGAAAATAAAGGCTATAGTTTAGTGGAAGTATTTTTGGATACCGGAAGGAAAAATCAGATCCGTGTTCATATGCAATCATTAGGTCATAGTATTATTGGTGATAAAAAATATGGTGCTAAATCTAATCCGCTTAAACGATTAGGCTTGCATGCTCATGTTTTTGGTTTTACCCATCCAGAAACTAAAAAGAAGATGGAATTTGTTGCTAAGATGCCTGAAGAATTTACTCGAATATTTAACTCTGTTTAAAAGACAGAGTTTTTTTCATATTAGATAAAAAATATTAATATAATAGATTGGTGATTTAATGTTTGCATTAATAGTTTTAATTCTTTTCTATTTATTTGAATATCTAATAAAAAAAGCGGATATATCAAAAAATCGGTCATCTTATAAATGACCGATTTTTAGATTTCACTAACCGTTAGTTGTTGTTCAATTTCATGGATAAGTTTTTCACTGGCTAAATCTTGACTAAAAGCAGTTGCGCCACCGCAGGCACTTCCTAATTTTAGGGCATAAGCATAATCATGATTGGTTAAATAACCGGCAATAAAACCAGCAACCATACTGTCGCCACTGCCAACACTATTAATGAGTTGACCTTTAGCACTTGGACAATAGTAATTACGGTTATTTGCGGCTACTAAAATTGCTCCATCACTACCTAGAGAAACTAAGACGTTTTTAGCTCCTTGTTTTTGTAATAATTTGGCATAGGTAATGATTTCGTCAAAACTTTTAATTGTTGTTTGAAATAATTCTTCCAATTCATCACGGTTTGGCTTAATTAAAAATGGATGATATGGTAAAACATTTTTAAGCAGTTCATTAGTGGCATCAACGATTATTGCTACATCTTGATGACATAATTTAATGATCTTTTCATAAATATCACTTGGTAAACTGCTAGGAATACTACCGGCTAAAACTAAGATATCTCCTTTTTTTAACTGGCTGAGTTTATCAAATAATTCATCTAATTTAGCCTGAGGAATAGCTGATCCACTACCATTGATTTCTGTTTCCTGATTACTTTTCATCTTAATATTAATTCGTGAGATTCCAGTGTCCAACTGGCATAGATCTAAATTAAAACCGCGCTTTAATAACTGTTTTTTTATCTCTTCGCCAGTAAAACCGGCAATAAAACCTAAAGCAGTAGTTGGAAAATGTAATCGATGTAAAATTGTCGAAACATTAAAGCCTTTACCTCCAGGATAAATTTCTTCGCTTTTAGAGCGATTGGTACTGCCTGCTGCAAAATTATCTACATGCATAATATAATCTAATGATGGGTTAAATGTAACGGTATAAATCATCTTTAGGCCTCCTTTTATAGTTTTAGTGTAATTTCTTTTGTCTTAAAAATCAATTGTTTTAATTAAATGATAATTATTAGTTAATTAAAAATATGTGATTAAAATATGATGATATAAGTATATAATCTCAAAAATATCACGTATTTTATTTTAAAGTAGATTTAATCAGTGTATAATTATCCTCAAGGAGGATTTGATAATGCGCGATAAATTAATACTGCTATTGATAATATTATCAGTTCTTCTAACTGGATGTAGTAAAGAAAAATACCCAAGTGATTATCCCGCATCACCAGGTTATACAGTATCTGATATTTTATATCCAGAAACTGGTACTGAGCAACTAAATAGTACTGTAGCGATGATCGATTATTCTAATGCCAGTTTAGGATATGTAATTGGCTTTTTAAAGGCTGGGGTTAATAAAAAAATTAAAATTCAAATTAGTAAAGATGATGTCAAATATAATTATGATTTAACTAGTGTAACTGGTACCAGTTATCCTTTGCAATTAGGAAGCGGTACTTATACTCTTAAAATTTTAGAAAATATTGAAGGAAGTCAATACGCAATTGTCCAAAGTTTAAATCTTGAGGTAGCCATTGATAATGAATTATCACCATTTTTATATCCAAATATTTTAGTAAATTATTATCCTGGTGATCAAATAACAACACTGGCAATTGATACGGTTAAAGATCAAGATGATGATCTGGCTCGAATTACCACTATTTATCAGTTTGTAGCCGATTATTTATCTTATGATGATAATAAAGCTCAACTTGCCAGGCAGCAATACATTATTCCGGATTTAGAATCATTGCTTAAAGAGAAGAAAGGAATTTGTTTTGATTTTGCAGCAATGATGGTGGCGATGCTTAGAATCAATCATTTACCGGCTCGTTTGATTTGTGGTGGTGTAGATGATGATGAATATCATGCCTGGGTTGAAGTTTATTTAGAAGGACATGGCTGGGTGAATCCAGATATTTTTATTGATCAAAATACCTGGACGATCATGGATCCTACTTTTGCCAGTACTAAATATGATTATGATGGACAATATGTTCAAACACTATACTATTAAGGAGGGGTGCAGGTGAAATTAACGGTCAGTGAAAAATATCTTTTTTGCACGCAAATAGCGATGATCTTAAAATCAGGTTTTAGCTTACAGCAGGGGATCGAGATGATTTATCAAGAATGTGATAATCAAAATTTAAAATCAGTTTTACATAAGTTACAAGCAGCATTAGAGGAACAATTATCTTTTTACCAGGCTCTTGATCAATGTGAGGCTTTTGATGATTATATGAGTAATCTGGTGGCTATTGGTGAAACAAGTGGTAATCTTGATGCAGTCATGGAATCATTGAGTCAGTATTATTTTCGAATTGATGATATCAGCAGCAAGTTGAAACAGGCGTTAACTTTTCCCTTGATCTTGATTGTTATGATGTTTGTAGTTGTTTCAATTATTGTTTTTAAAGTTTTACCGATCTTTAGAAATGTCCTGTTGAATTTGGGAACTGATTTATCTTCTTTTGCCACAACGTTTATGCAATTTGGTCAGGTTTTTTCGTTTATTTGTTTAATAATACTTGGTTTTATCGTAATCGGGCTATTAGGAATCTATCTATATCAAAAAACTAAACAGGAAGATGTTTTAACGACATTGGTACAAAAAGCTTTTTTTACTAAAAAATTGTCTCAGGCTTTAAACAAAGCGCAAATAACTTATGGATTATCGTTGTTTATTTCTAGTGGCTATGATTTAAATCAGGCGATGGAATATATTCCTAAATTAGTTGTGGATACAAGCTTACGAGATAGTTTGACTAAATGTTTTCAAGATCTAAATGCTGGTGATAGTTTTGTTGAGGTTATCAAACGGTACCAGATCTATCAGGGAATGCCTTTAAATATGATTCAGATTGGTTTTAAAACTGGTCAGCTTGATGAAACAATGGTCAAACTATCCGATTATTTTCAAAATCAGGTTAGTGAAGCAATCGATCATTTTTTAAATATTATTGAACCATCAATTGTAGCCCTGTTGTCTTTGATTGTTGGAATTGTACTTATTTCAGTAATGTTACCATTGATTAGCATCATGGCTTCTATTTAGAGGTAAGCGATAATGAAGAAGATTTTAAAAGTATTTTTAATAGTAGTGATGTTGATAATTACGCTCTATGGCTTTAATAATACTGCTGATTTTTCTAATGAAGAAGATTTGTCGCGAATTGAAGAAACAATAAGACGATTATCTTTAAAATGCTATAGCATTGAAGGACGTTATCCTCAAGATATCCAGTATTTAAAAGATAATTATGGTTTGTTGCTTAATGATGATGACTATCAGGTTATTTACTATTATCAGGCTGATAATCTTGAACCATATGTAAAAGTCTGGAAAAAAGGAGCCTAGTTATGAATAGACATCAAAGCGCATAATGTAAAAGTCTGGAAAAAATGAGCCTAGTTATGAATAGACATCAAAGCGCATATATGATTTTTTCTTTATCATTGTTTTTATTATTTGTCATTGGATCATTTTTTATTATCACTTATGAAATCAGAGGTTATCAGATACTAGATACGACCTGTCAAACTGAAGATGATTTAAGTGTTTGTCTTGCTTATATTAATACGCGATTGAAAGCAAATGACAGTCAAGGGGCAATTAAAGTACAACAGCTCGATCAGGTAACTTGTTTGCAGATAACTACCAGTCAAACTACAACCTATATTTATTTTCAGGATGGTTATTTAAAAGAGTTATATACTAGTAATGATTATCCGTCAAATCTAAGCCAGGGGGAACCTTTGTTTGCCATCACTGACTTTAAAATTAAACAGGAAGGTTCATCGCTTTATATTACTGTAAGTAAGGCCAATCAAACTAAAACTAGTATTATTTATTTACACAGTTAGGAGGTAAAGATGAAGTCAAAAGTAAGTTCGTTTTCATTTTTGATGGAATTAATTATTGTGATTCTCTTTTTTGCTGCTTCAGCAACTATCTGTGCCTCTTTTATTGTGGAAGCTAAAAATAAGCAGATGGAAGCGACAGAAATCCAAGATAGTCTTTTAGCAGCTAGCAATCTGATTGAATCGTTGCAGGCAAAAAATCAAGATCTTAGCTATCTCTTAAATAATTATCAACAAGTTGACACCCTTACCTATCAAAATGATAATTTAGTAATTGAATTTAGTGATTTAAATTATACTGGTGGTAAAGTAATTATAGTAATTAACAATGAAGTTATCAGTGAGTTGCCATTTATATTAGGAGGAAATTAAATTGAATCGAAAAGGTAGTCGGGTACGTTTAAGTGTCGGGGCAATTTCAATATTTATGATTTTTGTGATTCTAGTAATGACGATACTGGCAATTTTATCATTTTTACGTGTTAATTCCTATTATCAATCTACTTTAAGACAAGTTGAGTTTACCAGCAGCTATTATCAAAGTGAAAGTCGTTTATTGCAACAATTTTATCAATTAGATAGTAATAATATAGAAGAGCAGTTAAGTCAGCTGTCGATTGATTATCATCAAGACAATAATAATTATATAATTGAAGATAATATTAATGATAATCAAATATTACAGTTAACTTTTACGATCAATGGTGATCAATTAGAGATTATAAGTTTTAAGACAGTTAATTTGGAGGGTGAAGATGGAAGTTAAAGAGTTATTAAAAGATGTCGTACTAAAAGGAGCGTCTGATGTTTTTATTGTGGCTGGAGCGCCATGTGCGATTAAAGTTGAAGGACAAATAATTAATTATAATGATCAACGTTTGATGCCTGATGATACCCAACAAATGATCAAAGAAATCTATCAACTGGCTGATAATCGCTCTTTTGATCAGTTTTTAACTACCGGTGATGATGATTTTTCTTTTTCATTATCACAAATTGGTCGTTTTCGGGTTAATGCTTATCGTCAGCGTAATTCTAGCGCTGCAGTTTTAAGAATCGTGCGATTTGATTTACCTGATCCCCAAAAAATGCATATACCACCGATCGTTTGTGATTTATCAAAGCAAAAAAAGGGGATGATCTTAGTAACCGGACCAGCTGGAAGTGGTAAATCCACGACATTGGCTTGTATTATCGATTTGATCAATAAAAATCGCAATACCCATATTATTACGATTGAAGATCCAATTGAGTATTTACATTCACATAATCGTAGTATTGTTTCCCAGCGCGAAGTTTATCACGACACCGCTAATTATGTTTCAGCTTTAAAAGCAGCCTTACGACAAGCTCCTGAAGTTATTCTAGTTGGTGAAATGCGGGATTTAGAAACTATTGATATTGCCATTACAGCTGCTGAAACGGGTCATTTGGTTTTTTCTAGCTTACATACAATTGGAGCAGCTAATACGATTGATCGGATGGTTGATGTTTTTCCGGCTGCTTCTAAGCAGCAAATTCGTATTCAATTAGCGATGGTATTAAATGCGGTCGTCAGCCAGCAGTTATTACCTGGGATTGATGGCAAGATGATACCGGTTTTTGAAGTTATGATTTGTAATCAGGCGATTAGAACTTTAATTCGTGATGGTAAGACCCATCAAATCGATAATGTGATTGCCAGCAGTCGCCAATTAGGAATGGTTTCCATGGATGATGCGATTATAGATCTGTATCATCAAAAACAAATAACTAAGGAGACTGCATTGATGTATGCAGTCAATCCTAAGATGATGGAAAGAAAATTATAGTTATTGAGAAAATAAATGATTGATAAAATAAAAATGATTATTTGAGTAGTTTCAAATAATCATTTTTAAATATAGCTAAAGATAAAATATTGACCAATATTTAAAACGCCGGCTAATACCATTACTAAGATAGGATTACATTTTTTAGATAATAAATAAAGGCAAAAACCAAAAATAATGACCATCGAAAGTTTTAATTGATGCAAAGCAATAACTTCACTACCAAAAAAAGCAGTAATGATAATGGATAATCCAGCGGTAGCTATTAATGAAACGACAGCAGGTCGTAAATAGTTTAAAACGTTTTGTAATGATTGCAAGTGCTGGTATTTTAAATAAAAATAAGCAATAATTGTTACGATAAGACAAGAAGGTAAAATACAGCCAATTGTTGCTATCAAAGCCCCAGGCAATCCGGCAATTTTTATTCCGACAAAAGTCGCTGAATTAATAGCAATAGGGCCAGGGGTCATTTGGGATATCGTAATTAAATCGGTGAATTCACTTAAATTCAGCCAATGATGTAAGTTGACGATTTGATTTTGAATCAAAGGCATGGCAGCATAACCACCCCCAAAACTAAAGGCACCAATTTGAAGAAAACTTAAAAATAACTGCCAGAAAATCATTTTGAAGCCCCCTTTCCTTGATAAAAGGTATAAATCAAACCAACTAGAATACAAGTAACAATGATAAAGATGACATTAACTTTAAAGAAATAATTGGCGATAAATGCTAATAACATGATTACTAGATAAATCGGATTTCTTTCTTTTAAAATACCGGTTGCCATTTCAATGACGACGGCAGTAATAACAGCACCCACTCCAGCTTGCATTCCTTCTAATAATAACGATATAATCAAATTATCTTTAAATGCGTTATAAAAGGCTGATACGATGGAAATAATCACAAATGGGGGAATAATAGTGGCAATAACACTAATGATTACACCAGGAATTTTAGCAATCTTATAGCCGACGACGATAGCACCATTGACAGCGATGGCTCCTGGAGCCGATTGAGCAATTGCAATTAGATCTAGCATCTCATCTTCATCAATCCAATGGTATTGATGGACAAACTTCTTTTGCATTAAGGTAACGATGACATAACCACCACCAAAGGTAAAAGCACTAAGATATAATGTTGAAAAGAATAGTTTGAATAATTTTTGTTTCATTTTGACCTCCTGTTTTTATTATACTGGTGGTTGATATATAAGTAAAATAATATTATTATATAATATATATAATAAATTAGTTATGTATTGAGGTATGTTATGGATTTAAGACATTTACAAATATTTATTCAAGTTTATCAGGAAAAGAGTATTACTAAAGCTGCCAAGAAACTATTGATGGCCCAGCCAGCTGTCAGTCTAGCTATTAAAGAACTGGAAAGTCATTATCAGGTTTCACTATTTGATCGCATGAATCGGCGAATTTATCCGACTGCTGCAGCCAACAGTTTCTATCAATATGCAATTCATATTATTGATTTATTTAATGAAATGGAAGCAGTGACACTCAATGATAATAAATTTCTGAAGATTGGTAGCAGCATTACTAATAGTCACTATGTTTTGCCCAATGTATTGAAGAATATCAAGCAGAAATATCCAGATTTTTCTATGGAGATAAAAGTTAATAATTCGAAGATTTTAGAAGAACTAGTTTTAGAAAACCAATTAGATATTGCCATTATTGAGACGAATCCTCTAAGTAATCAGTTGATTAAAATTCCTTTCATGGAAGATTATTTAACGGTAATCGTCTCCAATCATCATCCATTATTGCAGCAAACCAAGCCATCGTTAGAATCATTAACTGCATATCCTTTTTTTACTAGGGAGCCAGGAAGTTCAGTAGCAACTTTAGTTAAAAGCGTTTTTCAAAGTCATCAAATTGAAATGAAATATGCGATGGAAAGTATCAGTACGCAAGTAATTATTAAAAATGTAGCTTATGGATTAGGAATTGCCTGTTTACCATATATGTTGGTTAAAGAACAATTGGAGCTGGGATTAGTTAAAAAAATAGAGGTACCGGAATTAAACTTAAAAAGACAGTATCATATTATTTATCACCAACATAAAAACATTTCTAAAATCATCCAGACTTTTATTGATGAATGTTTACAATTTAGATAAAAGGTTTAATTTTAAACCTTTTTATCCGTATAATTTGCAAGACTAATGCGGATGGGTTATTAAAGGAAATTACACGTTTTAGTTAAAGAATTGTCAAAGGGAATTGACGATTATAGTATAGAGATAATGTTTTAAAGAATTGTTAAAATGGAATTAAGAAATAATTAATTGTTGGTTATTTAGATAAATGGTTATAAAATGGTAATATTTTTGCTTGTTTTGGTTATTTTTAATAAAAAATAAATGATATCACTTGAAAAATAATCATAAATTTGTTACATCTTTTAGTATGAATAATATTTCTTATTGTTGTGATTTATTTAAGATTAATATGAGGTGATAGAAATGACAGACAACGCAGTAGAATTATTAGGGAAAACTATTAGACAGCAAAGAAAGCTACATCGTCTTACGCAACAGGAATTAGCAGATTTAACAGGAATTTCTCGAAGACACATTGCTAATATTGAAAGTGGTAAAATCAATGCATCTTTTGAAGTGGTGATGAGTTTGGTAACTAAATTGAATATTTCATTAGATAATATTGTTTTTGCAAATATTGGTAATGAAACCAATGAATTTCAAGAAGCATTTCAGGATATTGCTGTTAAGTTATCAAAATGCAGTCATGAACAACAGCAATTAGTTTTAAAAACAATTAATTATATGTTAAATGAAATGTTAAGCAATGATGAATAAAAAAATTTGAATTTTAAAGCTGTTATTTGATACAAGAATAACAGCATTTTTTCTTACAAATGATTTATATGATAAGGAAAGATAATTAAAAAATGTCATATAAATTATCGAAAGATCGCATTAGTTGCTAAGAGCATAGTAATTAGTAATTATACTGGTAAGTTATTTTAAATGTTAATGAGATGGAAATGAATTTGGCAAAAGTTATATTGATGGTATAATTATGTGTTTTTGGATATTGATCAACAAAAGCATCAAGACAGCAATTTGAATTATCATAAAAAGAATCAATCAATAATCAAAAAGCAGTTCGTTATCTTGATAGATTTTTTCAATCAGGTAATTAGTTTTTAAAACTAATCAATGATATTTTAGAAATGAAAAAGAAAATCCTAGCAGTTAAGCTACTAGGATTATTTTTAAAATAAGTTATTTATTTTTGTATGTTCAACATAATCATGACATTCGATTTCTTCACCAATTATATCTTTATTTTCTGGATTATCCATATTAAAGATATAGACATAAGCTTGATCAATAATTTCACCGTCTTGATTATAGATATCAAGTAATTCACGGTTGTATTCATTTCGAGGATCATCTTTTCCATAATAACATTCTAATTCATCAAGCTGTTTAGCTAATTTGTCATCGACTTCATGCAATTCTCCAATAATTAAATTGGAACCCTCAGGAAGAAAAGCTGGATAAACTTTTCCTTTAATTGTTTTTAAACTACCTTTGATATAAGCATTGCATTTAAAAGTATTTTTTCCTTTTAGATACAAATCATAATTATAAATTCCTTTTCTTAAAGTACCATAAACAAAAGATTTAATCATTAGTGAGTAGCCCCACCTGTTACTTTAATATCTTCATCATTATTAACAATTGCTTCAATCGCAGCTGTTAATCCAGCAACAATCGTTTCTAATGACATACTTGGTTGACCTTTTTTGTCGATAACTTGTTGTGGTAAATATGGAATGTGGATAAAACCACTTCTTTTACCAGGGTATTTAGTATCAACTAAATATCTAACACCATATAAAACATGGTTGCAAACAAAAGTACCCGCTGTATTTGAAACAGATGCTGGGATATCTTTAGATTGGATATTAGCTACCATTGCTTTAATTGGTAAGTTAGAGAAATAGGCCGCAGGTCCTTCAGGATAAACTGGTTCATCGATAATTTGTTGCCCCGCATTATCAGGAATACGGCAATCATCAATATTGATACCAATTCTTTCAACGGTAATATCAGGACGACCACCAGCTTGTCCAATTGATAAGATAACATCTGGATCATATTTAGCAATTGCTTCATCAATTACTTCTAATGATTTATGACAAATTGTTGGAATTTCTAATTTAATAATTTCGGCACCGGCAATTTCATCAGCTAGTTTTTTTACTGATTCAATAGCAGGATTAATTTTTTCACCACCAAATGGGTCAAACCCAGTAACTAAGATTTTCATTTATATCACCTCTTAAAAAGCTAATACTAACATTAAAACAATATGAATCACGATCATAATTAAAGCCATAGGAGCCTGTGATTTAATAACTGCATATTTTTGATCCTTAGTTTCCAAAACGGCACAAGGAACGATATTAAAGTTAGCAGCCATAGGTGTCATTAAAGTACCACAGTAACCACAAGTCATACCTAAAGCAGCCACAACAGAAGGATCGCCACCTTGATTAATAACAAATGGAATACCAATTCCTAAAGTAATAACAGTAAATGCTGCAAATGCATTTCCCATGATCATTGTAAAGATAACCATACCTAAACAATATACGACAACTCCTAAGAAGACATTTCCAGAAGGAATGACGTTAGAAATGATTTGTGAAATGACATCACCAACACCTGCAGAAGAGAAAACACTTCCTAATGCTCCTAATAATTGTGGTAATAAACAAGATGCACCAACTTGCATTAATAATCTAGATGTATCACTACGAGTTTCAGATAATTTTGGTTTACAAATAACAATAGCTAAAACTAAAGCAACGATACAAGCAACACCAGTCATAACTGCACCATCTAAGGCAGTAGGGTCACCAGCAGAGCTTCCAAATGAGAATAATTTAATTGTAAAGAAACTACTTAACTTCAAGAAGAAAGTTTGTGCTGTTTCACTATTGTATTGAATTAATGATAAAATTAAAGCCATAACCCCAATTGAAATGGCAGGGATAAAAATTTTGTTTCCAATTTTTTGACTTGAAGCTTGACGGAATTCTGCAGTAGATTCAACAAATTCACCCATACGAACTTGTTTAGTTGCAGTTAAGCACCCCATAACTACTAAGATAGCTCCAATAACAACACTAGGAATTAAACGACCAAACATAAATGTAATCCCTAATAAAGCCCAAAATAGTGTTGTTCCAATTCGTGCTTCTTTATTTTTAGTTGCCCGATAAGCAGTATCAAAACTGACTAAAGCACATAATACATAGAAAAATTCAGGAAGATAGATGCTTAGAAAGTTTAACATTATTTTTTACCTCCTTTTTTAATTTTTCTATCAAATAAGAATACTTGAACAAATGTTAAGATTACTGAAATTACAGCAATATAAAGTGAAGAAGTAGCAATAGTTCCTAATGTAACTTCAGTAAAACCAGCTCCAGCCATAGTACCTTGCATTAAAACAACACCACTAGCAGCAGGGAAGCAGTTTTGTGCAAAGAAGTTTCCATAGTTTTCAACCGCAGCTGATAAACCTTTGATTGATTCTGTTTCTTTTTCATCAAATTTATCACCTTTAACTTTTTCACCAGCAGCTTGAGCCATTGGTAAAACTAATGGACGAACAAATTGAACGACACCACCGATTCTGATGTTCAAAGCAGAAGCAACAGTACGTACTACTGAGTAAATTGCCAAAACTTTACCAGCAGAAGCATTTTTGATTTTTCCAATCAAATAAGCTGCTCTTTCCTTTAAACCATATCTTTCAATAATGGCAATTACTGGGAAGATGATTAAGAAAATAGACATCAAACGGTTGCTGACAAATGAGCTCCCTAAGATTTCTAAGATTTCAACTAAACTCATTCCGGAAACTAACCCAGTAACCAGTCCGGAAATGATTACTGTTGCAAGAACGTCTAATTTCAAGGCGAAACCGGCAACAATAATAACAATACCTATCAATGTTAAATATTCCATAATATTCCCCTTTCTAACATCGTATACCTCAAGTTTCGATCCTTTATATAAATAAAAAATACTTTTTGTTTATATAAATATCATCAAGGATCATTTAAAATAATCTTTGAATGAACGGATAAAATCAAATAATTGCACTTGTGTATACAATTTGATATTGCATAGGTGTATTATATACTTTTTTCACTTTTATTTCAACTTGTCAGTATATTTGACTGGTGATGAATGAATGAAGATGTTAATAAAGCTATAAATTTACTGTTTAAATTCTGAATTTGTCGAAAAAAGAAAATCCAAAAAAGAAATATTCTTTTTTGGATCAAATAAGTTATTATAAATTCTTTACTCTTAAAGCACGAATTGCATTTAATACAGCTAGAACCATGACGCCAACATCAGCAAAGATAGCAAGCCACATATTGGCAATTCCAACAGCTCCAAGCAGTAGACAGATTACTTTAATACCAATAGCAAAATAAATATTTTCATAAACGATGCGAACACATTTTTTAGCAATTTTGATTGCTTTAGAAATCTTTAATGGATCATCATCCATTAAAACAATATCAGCAGCTTCAATAGCGGCATCACTACCTAGTGCCCCCATGGCAATACCTATATCAGCCCTAGATAAAACAGGGGCATCGTTAATTCCATCACCAACGAAGACCAGATTTTCTTTAGGTCCTTTTTGATTTAATAACTCTTCAACTTTATTAACTTTATCACCTGGAAGTAATTCACTATATACTTGATCAATTTGCAGCTCATTTGCCACAGCATTAGCAACCTTGCTGGTATCACCAGTTAACATTACGGTCTTTTTAATACCAACTTTCTTTAATTCCTGAATAGCTTTTTTAGCATTTGGTTTAATAATATCAGAAATTAAGATATGACCAACATATTGATTATCAATAGCAACATGGACAATAGTTCCAACACTATGACATTCTTCATAATCAATATTAAACTTTTTCATTAATTTATCATTACCAGCTAAAACGGTACAATCATCAATTTTAGCGACAACACCATGACCACTGATTTCTTCAACTTCATGAACACGATTTTTATCTAGTTTTTCACCATAAGCTTTAAGTAAGCTTTTAGAAATAGGATGTGTTGAATAGCTTTCAGCTAAAGCAGCATATTCGATTAATTCTTTTTCATCAATCGTTGCGTGATGAATTCCATTTACTTCAAAGACTCCTTGAGTCATTGTTCCTGTTTTATCAAAAACAACATATTTAGCCGAAGCTAAAGCTTCTAAATAGTTAGAACCTTTGACTAAAACACCGGCATTGCTGGCACCACCAATTCCTGCAAAGAAACTAAGAGGAATACTAATAACTAATGCACATGGACAACTGATAACTAAAAAGGTTAAAGCTCGATAAATCCACTGTGACCAGCTAGCATTATTACCAGTTAACATTAATACTACTGGTGGAATGATTGCTAGTGCTAAAGCACTGTAGCAAACTATTGGAGTATAGTAACGGGCAAAACGGGAAATAAAGTTTTCAGAACGTGATTTTTTAGAACTGGCATTTTCAACCATATCTAGAATTTTAGATACTGTTGATTCACCGAATTCCTTAGTTGTTTTTATTTTTAACAATCCCGTCATATTAATACAACCACTGATTACTTCATCATTAGTACTAGCTTCACGTGGTAGACTTTCACCAGTTAAAGCACTAGTATTTAAAGTAGAAGAGCCTTCGATAATAATTCCATCGATGGGAACTTTTTCACCTGGTTTAACTACAATGATACTACCGATTTCTACTTCGTCAGGATCTACTTGTTCAAGATTACCGTTTTCGTCTTCAATATTAGCATAGTCAGGACGAATATCCATCAATTCAGTAATATTGCGACGACTTTTACCAACGGCATAACTTTGGAACCATTCTCCGATTTGATAGAACAGCATTACTGCGGTTCCTTCCCCGTAATCACCTAAGCCTATAGCTCCAACTGTGGCTACGGCCATTAAAAAATTCTCATCAAATACTTGTCGATTTAAAATTCCTTTAATTGCTTTTCTTAGTATATCATACCCAATAATTAAGTATGTGATTAAAAATAAGACAGTTTCATAAATAGGTTCTAATGGTAATATTTTTAATGCAATGAATAAAATTAAAGAAATGATAATCCTAGCAAGCATTTTCTTTTGCTTTTTATTCATTTTCCCCATCTCCTTTAAAGATTAAAGAAAGATTTCACAGTCATCTTCAACTTTTTTACAATTTTTCAAAACATTTTTCATTACTTCTTTAGGATTAGCTCCTTCATCAAATTCTACAGACATTTTTAATGTCATAAAATTAACGACAGCATTTTTTACACCTTCAGTTTCATTAGCAGCTATCTCCATTTTATTAGCGCAGTTAGCGCAATCAACATCGATCTTGTAAGTCTTTTTCATTTTCATACCCTCCTGATTTATTTGAACAATTGAACATATATTCAACTTACACCATTATTATAGTTTATTGATTGTTCAACTGTCAAGGCTTTTTAACGATAATTGACAAATATTTAATTTTTAATTTATAATATTATTAATAAGGTCCTGAAAGGGGGAGTCGCATGCTGGAAAATCGATGTGATTGTAAGCCACAAGATGTTGAATTAGTTAATAAAGTTAAGGATAATATGCCAGCTTTTGATGAAATCATGGAATTATCGGATTTTTTCAAAGTAATGGGTGATAGTACTCGACTTCAAATATTGATGTCTTTGCAACAAAGTGAAATGTGCGTTTCGGATTTAGCCAATGTGATTAATATGACTAAGTCAGCTGTTTCACATCAGCTTAAAACGTTAAGAGTTTCTAAATTGATTAAATCTCGTAAAGAAGGTAAAACGGTTATTTATTCATTGGATGATAGTCATATTCATGAAATTTTAGCTAAATCAATTGAACATATTAATGAAAAATAATGTAAAAGTCAGGAAATTTTCCTGACTTTTAAATGTTTTTAAAGATATTTTGGAACTTATGATAATTCTTTTTTAAACAATAACAATAAAAAGGAACAATAGATTGAAAATCACTGATTTCTTTAATTGAACGATTATTAATTTTTCCCTCTTCTTCCATTGCCAAATCAGTTGTAAATGAAACAAAATCAGAACGATTTAATAGATTTAAAAAATTATTTCGGTTATTTTCAATAATAAAATGGGTATTTGGCATCAAAGAAGTGACCAGTTCTTGATAAAAACCAATATTTTGATATAGAATCAAAGTTTCACCATCGATATCTTGAAAAGATATCTTATCTTGATTGGCTAAACGATGATCCAATGGAAGAGTAAAATATAACTGTTCACTGCCCCATAGTTTATAAGCTAGATCATCAGCTTTAATTTTTTTATTCAAGATAATTATTTGATAGTTTTCTTGTCTTAATCCTTTGATCAAAGTATCTACATCACTGATGATTTCAGTTTCTAAACGCATTGATGTAAATTCAGTGGCAATAATTTTGTAGAGGTCATATAAAGGACGAGGGGCTAATGAACCAATAGCAATAGTCCGATTTTTTCGTTCGAGCTCTTTGATCGTGGTTTCCATTTCATCTAGTTGTCCAATGACCTTTTTAGCATAGATTACTGCCATTTTACCATATTCATTGAGTTCAATTTTATTTTTAGTTCTTGTAAATAAGGGAACTTGCAATTGCTCTTCTAATTTTTTCATTGAACGTCCTAAAGCCTGCTGCGATAGGTGTAATTCTTGAGCGGCTTTCGATAAAGTCTTAGCTTTAGCTACGGCAATTAAATAATAAAGCGTATTTGTATCAATCATTTTTATCACCAATTTTATTTTATCAAATTAATTATTTTAGTGAAACTAAAAGTTTTACTGATGAAAATAAAAACTGCTGTTATTTTAAATAAAAAAAGTTACAATGATAGTAGAAAATAAAGGAGAGATAAAATGATACGTAAACAAATTAATCAAACAGTAGTTGAAGTAGAAAAGCCCCAAAATGGCAGTGGAATTTTGACTATGAAAAAAATCTTAAATGGACCTGAGGAATTAGCTCAAAAAGGTAGAGCTTTTAATCATTGTTTTTTAAACCCTGGTAGCGGTCTTGGTTATCATCAACATACAGGTACTAGTGAAACGATGTATATTTTAAAAGGGCAAGCCGAATATGTTGATGAAAATAAACAAAAAACTATTTTGCAACCTGGTGATGTCACTTTTACTGATGATGGACAAAGTCATAGTATTTATGCCATCGGTAAGGAACCATTAGAATTTATTGCATTGGTGTTATTTACTGATTAGGGAGGAAAGAAAATGAAGACGTGGTTAATTACTGGATGTTCTAGTGGAATTGGTCAAGGAATCGCTAAAGCGGTATTAAGCAAAGGAGACAATGCTATTATTACAGCCAGAAATAAAGATAAATTAAAAGATTTAGTTGCTTTGTATCCTGATAATACTTTGGCTGTTTCGCTAGAAGTTACTAGTAAAGAAAGCATTGAAGCATTAATGGTGCAGGCTAAAGAACGTTTTGGAATGATTGATGTTTTAGTTAATAATGCTGGTCGGGGATATAGTGGTGCAATTGAAGAAGGTGACAGTGATGCTGTTAATGAATTGTTTAATACTAATTTATTTGGACCAATTAATTTAATTAAAGCTGTTTTACCAGATATGCGGGCTAATAAAGCAGGTGCAATTATCAATATTTCTTCATTGGGCGTTATTACTAATGATGGTGGTGGCGGATATTATGCTGCTAGTAAAGCAGCATTAGAAAAAATCAGCGGAGCTTTAAGAAAAGAAGTTGCTTCTTTAGGAATTAAAGTTATGGTTGTAGAACCCGGTCCATTTAGAACTAATTTCAGGGTTGCTCACGTAAAGGGACAAGAAAATCATATTAGTGATTATGCGACAATTCAGGCAGCTCGTGATAAGTTAGCTCAAGATCCATTTGGACAAAAGGGTGATCCTGATAAAGCTGGTAAAGTGATCGTTGATGTGATTGAAAGAGATGACTATCCTAAAACAATTCTATTAGGTAAAGGAATTACGGATCTGGGAATTGATATTTTAAAAGAACATATTAAAGATATTACCAGATGGAAAGAACTGGGTGATAGTACTAATTTTGATGAATAGAAGGGTTCTAAGGAATCCTTTTTATTTATTACCGGTTATGCAGTTTTTAAGCCACTTATTCATAGTCACTTAATTATTTGTTTGCTTTATATATAATGAAAGTAGATAGGATTGAAAGAATGAATGAGAGGTGAGTTAGATGGTAAAAATGGCAATTACCATGTTAAAAACAAATTTTAAAAGTGCGATATCTTTGATAATTAATCTAGCAATGACCATAATGATGTGTTTGATCATGATTAATTTATTAGAAAGCCGTCAATTTAAAATATTATATTTAACGGTTGATCAAGATGCTACCGATTTGAGGATTTTGTACTTTTTAATTATCGCTATTTGTGTTTATTTAGTAGCATATTCCTGTCAATATTATATTAATGTCAATTCAAGGGAAATCGCATTAGTCAAATTAGCTGGGTATAATACGTTTGATTTAATTAAATATATGTCAGTGCAGAATTTTATCATAGTTACTATTGCTTATGGTTTATCAATGATTTTATCGATGTTATTAATACCGCTGTTTCAATATTTGATTTATTACTATAATCAAATTAATGCTGATGTTTTTGTAATTGCTCCAGGAGCCTTGTTTCAAAGTTTGATGATTTTATTGATGATGTATGTATTGATAGTTTTTTTGGATTTATATTTTAGCAATCAAGTCAAAATTTCTGATATGCTTGAAGGACATAATATTGCAATTTATAAAAATGAAAATAAGAAATTTAAGTTGCCGGATTTGTTATATATATTGATTTATTTGCTGGGGTTATCGATTATCTATCAAAGTACCGAAATTAATTTTGGTACTGGAGTGGCAATTATTATTGGAGCTATTGGTGGTTATGGTTTGTTTAATCAAACGATATTTAATTATTTACAAAAAAGAAATAATTGTAAAAGATTAAAGGCTTTGACGTATGTTGTTAATGGTAATGTATCGTTGTTTTTAAAGAAAATTAAAGTGATTTTAGTTTTGATGATGTTTGTAATGGTAATGCTTCCAATTAAATTGATCAATGTTGTTGATAATTCGCTTTATTTTATTCAATTACAATTAATTTATCTTTTAATTGTAATTATTATTTGTTCTACCCTTTATAATCGATGCAAAATTGATTTTACAACTAAAAAACAGTTATATCAAAATTTATATAAATTAGGTTTAACATATAGGGATATTAAACAAGTGTTATTTAAAGAAATTATAATCGTTTTTTCAATCTTATTTATTATTGCTGGTGGTTATTTATTTAGTATTTTAATTAAGTTTAATCATGGTGCTAATCTTAATTTATGGATCATGGCTGAATATGTCATACCATTATTAGGATGTTTGATGCTAATTTTATTTAAAAGAAAGCGAGAAATAGATTTATGGAAAAAGTAATAGAAGCTAAAAAAATCAATAAGGTATATGGGTTATACAGTAACGTACCAAAGATAGCAATTGATGATATTTCTTTAGATGTATATGAAGGCGATTTTATTTGTATTATGGGTCCATCTGGTTCTGGTAAAACGACATTAATCAATATTTTAGCTACGATTGATGATCTAACCAAGGGACAGTTAGTTTTATTAGGAAATAATATTTTGGGATTGTTTGAAAAAGAAAAAGCGTTACTTAGAAAAAAAGACATTGGATTTATTTTTCAAAACTATAATTTAATCGATACATTAAAAAATAAAGATAATATATTATTTTCACTTCGATTAAATAAAGTACCAGTAGCTAAACAAGATCAGTTACTACAAGATATTGTCCGTAAATTAAACATTGAAGATATAATAGATAAATTTCCATATGAGTGTTCTGGTGGGCAACAACAACGGGTGGCAATCGCCAGAGCTTTAGTAACTAATCCTAAAATCCTATTTGCCGATGAACCTACCGGTAATATTGATAGTTTAAGTTCTAGACAGTTAATGGACTTATTTGTCAAAATCAATCGAGAGTTTAAAACAACGATCGTAATGGTGAGTCATGATAGTTTTGTAGCTTCATTTTCGAATACTTTATATTATATTGTTGATGGTAAGGTTGAAACGAAACTAGAAAGAAAAGCGCTTAGTCAATTTGATTACTATACAAAGATCGCTAAAATAACTACACAGATAGATTATTTTAAATAGATGATTTTATCAAAATTAAAGATAATAAATATTTAGCCATCCTGAAATATCAAGATGGCTTTTTTAATAATTTTTATTTAAGTTTTGCAAATCCAATATAGGATAGAATTGCCTGAATTATAGTAAACATGAACCATACTGGCATTAAAACGCAGGCTACAGTATATAAAATGGCACCAGTAAGAGCAAAACCTCTTTTGTTTAAAAATAATCCTAGCCCATTAAAAATAACCGCTAATAATGCACATATCATATGTGGCATAGCAAGGCTGATTGCCAGACCGATACCTAAGTTTTCGGCATCGTTTGCTCCTGAACCAGCGCTACTATACATATAAGAAAATAAATAAAGGACATAGGCAAATCCTAAAATAAATGATATCAGTAGACATTTATTCATCTTCTTCATAACTTTCTTCCCTCCTTTTATTAGGTAGTGTAAAGAGTTTATGAAAAATTAATATCGAACCAAAAATTTTCTGCACTTTTTTACACGAATCCGCAAAAAAAAGAAAGATGAAATCCAGTTTTGAAAAATCATAAATCTTTGAAACCTGAA
>NZ_CALUXO010000074.1 GCF_944324745.1 uncultured Thomasclavelia sp.
ATATAAAGATTTCTCATCAAACCATCGCTAACTATGCCCAGGCTGCCAGCCATCTGCTTTTTCCTTGGCTGGATAATTTTAAGCATGATCTTAATGCTTATCATTGTGGCGATGAAACATATGTCAAAGTTCTAGGCAAAAAAGCCTATACCAAACTGCTTTATCGACTAATTTTTAGAGAAGTGTATAGTAACAATTTAATCACATATATTTTCAAACAATAATATAAAAAGCAAGAATTGTAAAATTCTTACTCTTGTAATACTTTTTCAATTTTACAGTTATGCTTTTTTGTTTTCTTATCATAGTTTATTCCAACTAATAATAAATTATTCTTATAGTGTTCCAAAGATTTAGGATATTCTTTTTCTTTGATTTGGTTAATAGCCGTCTTAATATCTTGATTCCATTTTAATTCTACTATCATTGCTGGTCTATCTTTTAATGGAATAAAAGCTATATCTGCAAATCCTTTACCACTTGGCATTTCTCTTATGATCGTATAATAATTTCTTGCGGCTATATGAGCTAGCATTATTGTATAAGCTAAAGCATTTTCATTGTTATAAGTTAAGAGACTTGTATCTAAATGCGCTAGTTCTATATATTTAGCCACAGTATTTTCATCTAAATTCCAAGTTGCTTCAAGTAATTTCTGACTATTAAGTAATGCTACTGTAGTTTCATTCCAATTTGAGTCTTCTATTGAATTGACAAAGGCACTGATTACTTCTTTATTAGGAATATAACAACTATTATTACTTTGATTATAACCTAGATAGCCTAAATGAATAAGCAGTGTTAGAATGTCATCTTTTGACTTGAATGTTGTCATATCGTTTTGAAATTTATTAGTATTTATTGTTATAGATTCACCAGATAACAATTCTATAACTGCTTCCTTCAATCCATCATAATTCATATCAATATATACTCTTAATGCTTCATAAGTTTCAGTAGATGTCCAATAGTTTTCATATTTTCGATCCGTTAAAGCATAAACTACAGACCGATGATTATAAACTGATATTTCTGGTGACATTTGATATCCATCATACCATTCCTTGATTTTATTATAATCCATATTAAATTTCTGACATAAATCTTTTACTTCATCTTCAGTAAATCCCATGAAGTTTTCTAATGGAGTAGGATTTATCATTGAAATTTCTTTAAACATATTTAATGCACTATGAGTACCATATTTTTTTATTGGAAGAATTCCAGTCATATAAGCTAGAGTTGTATACGGTTGATCTTTCAATAAATTTCTTAAAAAATCCAGATAAGCTTTTTGAGAATCAGTATCGCTTTGATATTCCCTAAAAATGCAATCCCACTCATCAATAATGAAGATAAAACTAGTCTGAGTATCATTGTAAATATCCTCAAAAATCTGTACCAAATCATCTTCATCAAAATAATCAATATCAGGATATTCTTTCTTTAACTCTCTAAAAACTAATTTAGTTAGACGATTAAGCATTTTATTTACATCATGAGTTTTACTTAAAAAACCTTGCATATTTATATGGATAACATTATGCTTGTTTAAATGTGTTAAATAATTATCTGTTTTACTAATTTTCAAATTATCAAAAATTTTTCTAGAATCACATCCTTTAGAATAATATGCTACAAGCATATTAGCATCAGTACTTTTTCCAAAACGTCTAGGCCTTGATACACAAATCATATTATTATCTTTATCATATATCCTATTTGTATATTCTATAAGTAAGCTATGATCAACGTATATTTCACTGTTAAATATTCTAGAAAATGGTCTGTTATCTGGATTTAAATAAATCCCCATATATTCACTTCCTTTCTGGCATAGTTATATTTTGACAAAATTTTATAATTTTATTATCAATATCTTAATTAATACACTTTTATAAATAGAATCCATTATACTCCTGAACTAAATAATAAGTTATACAACCAAGTATATTTTACCACAAATTTATAATAATTTAAAAAGCTTGTTTAAATTGTCGGAAAAACATCTTGGTATAATCTTATTTGTAAAGATATACCGAAGGGAGAGAAGAATAAAATGAAATTAAGTTGGAATAAACCTGAGATTATGGTTGAAAGTTTTCAACCTAATGAATATGTAGCGGCATGTTTTAAACTAGCTTGTGGTAGAGGTTCTGATCCATCACTACCATATGGGTATCATTGGGATTCACCAGAAAGAGGAGATGTCAGTCACTCAACAATAGGTACTCCGGATACATGTGGAGATGCAAGTGCAAATAGAGTTATCACTGATGATGGTGGTATTTTCCAAAGCGTCGGCGAATTCAACGGTGAACAAGGATGGTTAAATGGTGGATTAGATTATATACGTCAAATGGATGGAAATAATACCGTTGATCCAGGTGATGTAATTTTTTGGCATACTAATGCATCTGGTCGGGGCGATAAAAGAAAATGGAATCACTGGGGAGTTGTTCAACAAGAGGACCCAAATCATCCAAATCATTCATAAAATAAGTACAATAAATAAAAAGGTTATTACAAATCATAAGAAATGTAATAACTTTTCTTTTGGCTATAATTATAAAATTTATGTTTTCTTATAAATATAATTTATAAAAACTTAAGTTTATGCAATGTGTTTAATACAAATATTTATGATAAAAAATTCACTCATTAAGATGTTATAAAAATACTTTTTTAGTATTTTTATATGAGTGAATTTAAAATCATTTTTACTTAATTAAGAAGCATTTGGGTTAGTTTCATAATTTTCATTGCCAGGAGTCATAACATGATAATCACTATCAGCTCCTAACCTTTCATTCCACCAATATACTGCATATGCTCTATCGTGATTAGGATTAGTACCTCTAGTCACAAATCCATTTTCTTCTGGAGGGTTATCTTGAATTACGCCCTTATGCCATCTATTGCAGCCACTAAAGCCACCCCATCTGTTTGAGTATAATAATCTATCACCGCTATCCCAACGACCATTATCATTTGAATCATCATACAAGTAATAAAAAGTACTATTTCCTTGAGGAGTTGTACATTTTATTTTATAACAAGCTGCAATATATTGATTTGGTTTAAATCCTTCAACCATAACTTGTGGTTCATTCCATTCTAACTTCATTATTCTTCTCTCCCTTCGGTATATCTTTACAAATAAGATTATATCACTCTGATTATTTGTTTGCAAATAAATATTCACATTTTATGCAATAATAATTCTCATTTTATGTATTTGCTAAAAATATGAGTAATATATTTCTCTTTTTTGTAAAAAATATCGTTGATAAAATTATTTTTAGGACATATTTGTTGTAATTTTTTCGGAAATTTACTCTTAATTTATGTTCCAAAAACAACAAAAAAGGAGAAGAAAAATGGCGATTAGAAAGAGAAAAAGTAAGAAAGCAGAATCAGGTTTTACATATCAAGTTTACTTTAATTATGTTGATATTTTTAGTGGTGAACGTAAGAGATTTTCAAAGAGTGGATTCTTTTCATATGATGATGCGATATTGTATGAAAAGAGAAAAAGGATTGAATTAAATGCAGAACAAAATTATATAAAAAAATATAAAGTAACTATTGATCAAGTATTTGATGAATGGCTTGAATTAGAAGCTGTTCATTTTTATCAGGATAATACTATTATTGATTATAGGAGCAGGTATAATAAACATATAAAAAATAGACTTGGAAATATTTTAATAAGTGAAATTAATTATAGATTGTTTCAATCGTATTTTAATGAGAATTCTAATATTGGAATTGCAACTAATTATAAATTAAAAGATATTTTGAATGTAATTATTAATTTTGGAATTAAATGTAATTATGTTGATAATAATCCATTAAAACTAGTTCATATAACTGGAGAATATCGACCTAGAAATAAAAACAATTTAGTTTATAAAGATGAAGATTTTTTTAGAATAATTGAAAAACTAAATGATAATCCTTCTGACATTAGAAATGCATATATAACGGCTTTATTTATTGGCCGTTATACTGGTTTAAGAATTTCTGAAGTTTTTGCATTAGATAAAGATGATTTTGATTTTGACAATCAACTTATTTATATATCTAAAAAAATGATATATGCAAATAAAACCAGAAAAGAACTAATCGTTTCATCACAAATGAAAACTAAGTCATCCAAAGCCATATTACCATTTCATCAAGACTTACAAGAAATAATATCTAAATGGCTTAAAATTCATCCCCACAAACATGTTGTTAGTGACAGTCATGGTAAATATTTAAATCCAAAGCAATTAGAATATACACTATGGAAAATATCTAAAGAATTAGATACTCATTTCCATTTTCATATGTTAAGACATACTCTAGCAACAAGACTTGTAAATAGTGGAGCTGAGCTAAAAGCAACTCAAGAACTTCTTAGACATTCTAATATCACAACTACTATGAATATCTATACTCATGTCAATGAATCTAATAAAATCGAAGCATTATATAAGGCTTTTCCTAAAAAAGATAGCACTAAGTAAGTTTGATATAATCTTATTTGTAGATAGATATACCGAAGGGAGAGAAGAATAAAATGAAATTAGAATGGAATGAACCTAAGATCATAGCTGAAGAATTTAAATCAAATGAATTTGTTGCAGCTTGTGGTGATAGTGGTACTACTTATTTGTTTAATTGCGATGCCGGTGGAGGAACACCTGGTAGTGTATATCAAGAAACAAATGGAAAAGATGGATTACAAACAACTGGCGGAAGGGGTTATAGAGCTGATACAGAACTTACTGCCTGGCCATTTAATTATTACTATGCTTGTGACGAAAAACACACTGCTGAATCAACTGATGATTTTCTTAACGGATATTATTGTCCAAATGGCTATACGAGAAACGCCCAACAAGTTATTATCTGGCGAGGTATTCATGGCGATGATATTCACTGTACAACTAATCTTGATCAGGATTCATGGGAAACAGCAAAATCATAATTTAATACTGGTTGGAGATTATCTCCAACTTTTTTGTTAAATAGGAGTAGTTATGGAAAATGAAATAGAATATAAAGATACTTTAGAAAAATTTTTATTTACAAAAGCTTATAATAAATCACTTCCAATATATGGTGTATTAGAATTAACACCTTTATGTAATATGAATTGTGATATGTGTTATGTTAGATTATCTATAAATGAAATGAATAAAAAAGGTAAACTTCGTTCATTAGTAGAATGGATTTCATTAGCTGATGAAATGAAAAGTAATGGAGTCTTATTTATATTGCTAACTGGTGGTGAACCTTTATTATATCCAGGATTTAAAGAATTATATCTACATTTGATAAAAATTGGAATGATAGTAACCGTTAATACCAATGGTACATTAATTGATGATGAATGGATTCAATTTTTTATTCAACATAGACCTAGACGTATAAACATAACATTATATGGCGATGATGAAAAAACATATGAAGATTTATGTCATTATGGTAAAGGATTTAATAAAGTTATAAATGCTTTAAAAATGCTTAAGAAATATGATATACCAGTAAAGATAAATGGAAGTTTAACAAAAATCAATATGCACTGTGCAGATGGTATTCTAGATATAGGAGAACAATTAGATATACCAGTAAGAATAGATACCTATATGTGTTCAGGTGTTCGTGAAAGAAATAAACCATTTGCTTTTCAAAACAGAATGGACCCTATAACTGCTGCCAGAACTAGAATGAAAGTTTTACATCGAGAAATGGGTGATGAAGTGTTCTTTACTTCATGTAAATATGAGCTGGATAAAATCAATTATACTGATAAAGGTGAAAATCAACCATATAGTATGAAATGTAAGGCCGGAAGATGTTCATTTACAATTAATTGGCAAGGTAAAATGAGGCCCTGTGTAATAATGACAGAGCCAAGTATAGATGTTTTTGAAACTGGTTTTAAAGAGTCATGGAAAATACTTGTTGAAAAAACAAGATCAATTAAAGGTGGCTCAAAATGTAATCAATGTAAACTAAGAAATTATTGCAATACTTGTCCAGCATATGCATTATTAGAAGAAGGAAAATATGATAGTGTACCAAGATATATTTGTGAGTATACTAAAGAATCAATTGAAGTTATGAAAAATGAATTATGTAAAACTAGCAAATAATAAAAAACTATTGTTATGCAGACTCAATTTAAGTCTGAACAATAGTTTTTATCATTATGATCTATTTGGATGACCTGGAGTGGTTTCCGTTACCCGGCCTTGGTGATGCCATGTACGTTTATTCAAAAAAGAACCAGCACTAGTTGTCCAATAAATATAATCACCTACTTCAACTTCACTGATATTACCTTGTCTCTTATAAGTACCATCTGTATAAATCGTACACGCTAATGTTCCAAGACCATCAGTATTGATTTCGGACATTCTTTCAGGTGTACCATCATTATTACTGTCTGTTAGCCATTGATGTCCAATCGTTCCACAATGTTCACTTCGATGATCTTGCGCTGAATTATGAATCGAACTCTCATACTTATTTGCAAGTCCAGTTTCACAAGCAACACCCCAACAAACAGCAACATATTCATTAGGTTCAAATTCTTGAACTTGTATACTAGGATTTTTCCATTCTAACTTCATTATTCTTCTCTCCCTTCGGTATATCTATCTACAAATAAGATTATACCAAGATGTTTTTTCACCTTATGAATTTGGCACTGATAATAAGAATAAATAAATGTAATATTTTTCAATAAAATAGATTTTTTAATAATAATTTTCATTGAATATTAACCCTAACAAATACAAAAAGATTTCAAATTTTTTAGCCATTTGAAATCTTTCGTTTTGTACGATTATTTTCAAGATAAATCATTAAATAACTAACAGAAATTATAAAATCTAATTATATTTTTTAGCCATTTTATATGTATAATAAATATCAAATGGTAAAGATCCTATAAGAATGACCAAAGATAAAATAATACTAATTGATGAATGAACTAATAAGTTTATCATAATCATCAATAAACCAACAATGATAAATGATTTCCCACCAAATTGTTGACTTTTCTTCCATGTTATTTCATTTTTCATACTCCAACTAGTTCTAAGACCAATCATAGAGTTCATTTCTAATTTTGGCATCATAATACCCAGAATTATAATAATCACGCCTAATAATATAAAACTAAGTTGTTGAATATTGATTGGCATAGTAGATAAATTTTCAACTCTATTAAAATCAGCATAGAGAAAATAGAAAAACAAGATATTAAAAAATAATAACAACATTATACCTAAATTAATACCTATTTTCTTATTATTTCCCCTACTTTTTTCTTGCTTAGAAGCATATTTTGTAATCAGAAGCATGATAAAACCAAAAATAACCGTTATTGCCGGAAAGATAAATGTTTCATATTTACTACCCCACCTATCAACTCCACCATCGATTCCATAGTGAGCAGGAATTTGATCAGGTAAAAATGGTAACAAAACTAAAACCATAAATAATGGTAAAAACATTAGAAAGTAAAATAGTTTATTATTATTATTCATACCTTGTTCTCCTTTAAAACTATTATTTGATAAATTTCTTAAAGAAACATTAAAATCAAACAGTATTAAATATCATTTCTTTAAATAAATTATATAATAATTGCATGAAAAATAGAACAGACTTTAAAAGATAGTATATAGTAATTTCAATACTATATATTCACAAAATAAATATGATTATTAATTTAAAATATCAATCATGATATTTTTGTATTGTACTGTTGCAGTATATAATTTTCTATAACTATCTCTTTTGCTAATTAAATGATGTTTATTATACTTTTATAAATTGAAAATCTTTGAAAAACATAATTTATATAAGATTTACTCTATTAAATTAGATATAAACAAAATTACTAATTATGGTATCTACTAAATTTATGAAAAAGCTAAAATTTAGTTTTAATTTACAGTAATGTTTTTATAATTATATAAAGTCGATATTTTAATTATGAAACTATAAAATTACCCATCATCAACTTCAATAACCAACTTTCCAACAAGAGCAGATTTATATATTTACTTACCATATTTTTCACTATCTTGCTTGATATTTCCTTTATATTGTAAAGATTTTTTAGTATATTGCATAATTTCAAATTTATTGCCATCGGGATCATGAATCCACATTTGCCATGTTTCTGATTGGCCTTTATTGGGTTCAACATCAATTTCAACACCAGCTGCAATAAGTTCTTCTCTGGCTTTGTAAATATCATCGACCATTAAAGCAAAATGCGAATATCCTAGTCTTGTATCTGGCTTTTCATGTTCTAACTGTCCATCTGCTTTAGGAAACAATTCCAAATATTGTCCTAGTGCTAATTCAATAAATATATAAGCGATTCCAGTTGGATCAGTTTTAGCCCTAGTTGCCGCCCCACGATTAATTTGATCTTTATAAGCCTCATAACGCATTATTATCTTAGCTTTTAATCCTAATTTATTTTCATAAAAATTCCTCATTTCATTCATCTGATCAGTATAAAATGATAAATGCATCACTTCATTAAATTTCATAACATTCTTCCCTTCTAATCATTGGTAAATATTGATTTAATACTGATATTTAATCTAAATCTCTACCATCACTGGCAATTACTTTTTTATACCAGTAAAATGAATCTTTTTTAATTCTATGAAGATCACCATTACCATTATCATCCATGTCAACATAAATAAATCCATATCTTTTATCCATTTGCCCTGTTGTAAATGATACTAAATCAATTGGGCCCCAAGTAGTATAACCAAAAATATTAACTCCTTCATCTCTGGCTTTCATTAGACTTAGGATATGTTTTCTTAAATAATCAATGCGGTATTCATCATGGATTGAACCATCTTTTTCTATTTTATCAAAGGCTCCAAGACCGTTTTCTACATCAAATATTGGCACTTGATAACGATCGTATATAAAATGTAAAAAATATTCATAACCAATTGGATCAATTTGCCAACCCCAATCTGAAGCTTCAATATATGGATTCTTTAAATCAGTAACTCCACCAGCGCCACCTAAGGATTCACCCTCATTTTCATGAGTAGTAATAACATTGGAGTTATAATAAGAATAAGCTAAAAAATCAGCCTTCCCTGCCTTTAAATCCTTCTTATCTGCTTCTGTAATATCCAACCTTACGTTATATCTATCCCATATTCTTTTTGCATATGAAGGATAATAACCACGAATCATAGTATCTCCACAATAACCAAATTTATCTTGAAATTCCTTGTATGCCATAATTACATCACTTGGATCACATGTATATGGATAAATACAAAATCCTGCAATCATACACCCTACATTCATATTTTCATCTATTTCTTGAGCAATTTGAACTGCTTTAGCTGAAGCAACCATCTGATAGTGTAACTTAGTTAAAGCCTGTTGTTTTCCTCCATCACCTTCAAGAGTTAACAAGATATTAATTTCATTAAAAGTTAACCATTTATTGACTAAATCCTTATATTCTAGAAAACAAGTTTTTGCAAACTCAACAAACTGATCAATCATTTTACGATTAGTCCAGCCACCATAAGTTTCTTCTAAATAAACTGGCTCATCATACTTATATAAAGTAATAACTGGATCCATGCCATACTTACGACATTCTTTAAATATATTACGATAAAATTCAACTCCTTCATGATTGATACCTCCTTCAACACCATAAGGATATATTCTAGCCCATGATATTGTCGTATTAAATGTTGTAAATCCCATTTCAGCCATTAAAGCAATATCTTCTTTATACCAATGGTAAAAATCAGCAGCAATATGATTTGGATATTTAATATCATCAAACAACTTATATTTAGCACCTTTTGGCAACTGATCAAACTGTCGCATTTTACCTCTAGTACCATCAGCATTCAAATAATGTATATAACGACGATCGTTAGTAGATCCTACATCACCAAAATCTACTTGAACCGGGCTTTTACCTCCTTCATCCCCACCACCTTCAATTTGTGCAGCACTTATAGAACCACCCCATAAAAACTTATCTGGATAACTCATTTCTAATTCCTCCTCTTTCATCACTTCTTTTACTTTTTATTTATTGATTAAATAGATAACAACGTTCTCTATTAATTCAATACTTTTTCTTAACACCAATCTATTTCCAATTCTTAATTAAATTATTAAATTTTTATAAGACTCTTTGTTGAATAAGTTATAATTTCTAAAATAAAACTTTGATAATCTAATCTTCTTAATAGTTTACTAACAATGAATATCAATCATTATTTTTAGTCATTTTAGTTATTTCTTTAATATTTCTTATTTTGTATCGTTCTTTTATACATGAGTGAATAGATAACGCTTAAAATATATTGAAAACCTTCTTGTGAATAAAATGTTGCAATTCTATCATATGTATCTTCCTGATGCGGGATAATAATTTTATAATTACAATATCGAATCAATAAACTATCTTTACAACCTGTTATTACAATAAATTTAGTTCTATTTTTAATAATTTCCCTTACACATTCATTGTAATAGTCAGTTCTATCATAAGTTATAAACAAACAGCAATCTTTTTTCCCAGCATTCTTAGCATAAGAAACTTCTTCATCATATTGTGTTGCTAGATGAAAGAACTTAGCAATTTTAGTACATTTATTAATAAAATTAAGAGCTGTAATTTCTGAATCACCACGACCAAAAACAAATACTCTATCACTTTCAACTAATAAATCAGCTATCTCTTCTAATTTTGATATGTCTAATTCACTATTTATTAAATTTATAGTATTCTTATAAACACTTGCTATACTGTTTGCTATTTCTTGACTAGATTCATCATAACTAAACGGTATAAAATAATTTACTTGATTATTTACATATTTGATTGATTCAATCAATCTAGCTAGTTGAATTTTGAAATCTTTATACCCATTAAAACCCAATTTTTTACAAATACGAATTATAGTAGATTTTGATGAGAAAGTGTTTTTTACCAGTTCATTTATTGACATATCAATCACTCGATTAGCATTATCATTGATGTAATGAACTACTGTCAGTTCTAAATCAGTAAACATATCATAATTATGTAACTTTTCAATTAAACTCATTTTGACACCTCACTAATATAAATCATTTAAATATTAAGCAAAACAAATAAATAAGATGATTCAATATCAAAAAACTATTTGTTTCATCAATTCTATAAAATAAAAAAATCTTCTTTTATATTTATTAATTTTAACAAAATATCCAAAAATAACATTATTATTTCATTTATTGATACTTAGGTGTTTTATAACTTCCTTTATTTTTAATAAATTAGCATACTTAGGTCCTAAAACTTTCAAATCAAATTATTATTTATTTAATTATGCTAAGCTAAATATCGAGTTATGTAAGGACTTTTATAAACTACTTTAACTTTTGTCCATACTCCCAAAACATCGGTTTATGAAAGCACATTACTCAAAAAAGATTAAAGAGAGGAAGAGAAATATGGAAAGATTTCAAAGTATTTTACTGAAATTTGGAACCTGGGCAAGTCAAAATAAATACTTGTCTGCGATCAAAGATGGGTTTCAAAACTTTATGCCTTTTATCATTATTGGAGCAGTTGGGATATTATGGTCAAATGTTATCGTTAATGCCGAAACAGGATTAGGAGCAATTTTTAGTCCAATTATGGCCTTAGATTTTTTAAATCCTGCTTTTGATGCTTTAAACTTTGCTACTATTAACTGTATTACATTAGCAATTACTTTTTTAATAGGCGCTGAAATTGCTGAACACAATGGAATTGACAAAATGTTTGGTGCGATTCTAGCAATTGCTTCATTACTTACAATTACACAATCATCTTATGATTTTATTGTCGATGGTAAAGTTATTGAATCTATCACCGGAATTTTTGGTAATTCTATTGGCAGCCAAGGACTATTTACTGGAATTATCATTGCAATTGTTTCTGTTGAATTATTCAGTTTATTCTTTAAAATTGATGCTCTTAAAATTAAATTACCTGATGCAGTTCCTCCTCAAATTGCCCGTTCTTTTGAATATTTAATTCCCGGGTTTATCGTTATGGCAATTATTTCTTTATTAGGACTTACATGTGAACTGTTAACTAGATATTATTTAAATGATTTGATTTTTAATCTAATTCAAACGCCATTATTAAATATTGGTGGATCATTGCCTGGTGTTTTAATTTTTACATTTTTAATTGGGGTATTCTGGTCTGTAGGTTTACATGGTGATAATATGGTAAATGGTGACTTTCTTCCAATTATTACAACTTTAATTGTTCAAAATACTGAAATGGTTGAAAAAGGATTAGAACCTGTAAATATTGTCAATTATTCTTGGTATCGAATTTTCTCTTGTACTGGTGGTACGGGAATGGTTTTAGGATTGGCATTAGCAATTTTTATTGTTGGTAAAAGAGCTGAAAATCGCTCAATTGCATCTATTGGAATTACTGCTAATTTATTTAATATCATGGAAGTTGAAGCTTTTTGATTGCCTATTGTTTTAAATCCTATTCTTATAATTTCATTTATCTTAGCACCTATTGTCTGTGTAATTATTGGTTATATTTTGACTGTTATTGGTTTTTGTCCAATAATGTATTTAAATGTTCCATGGACCATGCCACCTTTCTTATATGGTTTTATTGCCAGTGGTGGCAATATCATGGGTGGTATTTGTCAATTAATCGCTATCGTTGCTGCAACAATTATTTACATTCCTTTTGTAAAAATGTATGAAAAACAACAAGCAATCGAAGATAATAAAAATGCATAAAAATTAAATATTTATTCATACAAGGATTGCATACTTCTAAAGAAATATGCAATTCCTTTTCTTTAAAATATAAACAATCATTATTAAAACACTAACCTTCAATAATAATTTAAATTCATATTTTTTAAACATTAATGTAAATTATAAATCACAACTATTCTTTACATTATATCAGTACTAGGATATAATTTTTTCGTAACTGGTATAATCCCTTAGGTCTTTGATGCTTTTAGCATGTTCCTTTTATTAATTATTTAGACAGTACCAGTTACTTTTTATTGGCATATCTTAAAATAACATATCAAACAAAGAAACGAGCTAGGTAAATAATCACCTAACCCGTTTTTTACATTCATAAAAACTTTAGATAGTTTAACTCTCTAGCATTAATACTATCAATCCATTTTTAACTATTTATATATTAATCGATTCTCTTAGTATATCCCATATATTATTTCTCAACTATCTTAACATTAACATAATAAGATTTTGTAATTTTATCTTTAAAATAACTTAGGAATAAAGATAATAAGTCCGATAACTACCGAAGCAATAGCACTAATAAGTACCGAACCCGCCGCAACATCTTTAGCATATTTAGCAAGTTCATGGTAATCAGGTGAACATAAATCAACAACTGCCTCAATTGCAGTGTTTACTAGTTCTAAAGAAATAACTAAAGCAAATAACAAAATACAAATTAACCATTCTGTTATTGATAAATGAAAAATAAAACCACAAATAATAACTAAAATCATAAATATTATATGTATCTTAATGTTTCTTTCCTTTTTTATACAACTAATAATACCGGAAATGGCATAATTTAGACTTTTGTAAAATGGATCTTTATGCATAATATTAACTCCTCAATATTAAAAATATTTTTAATGATTTCAAAACAAGTATAAGATTAATAATATTATATAATATTGTCTCTTTGCTTTCAATTAACCTTATTAATCATAATTGAGACTACAATTGGGATGCTAATTTAAATTTTTACTACGATTTTAACAGTCATTATATTCAATGACCCTCAACATTTTAAAATAAATTAGTTTGTTATTGGAAATAATAACAATAGAACAAATAATATAATTAATAAGTTAGGAGAAATTAAAAGATGAAAAAAGACAAGAATGCTATTACATTTGCTGTTCTATCAAATGAATGGTTAAATCTAAAAAAACAGTCTGTTAAATATTCTACATTTATCAAATACAAAACAATTATTGAAGTACATCTTCTTAAATTATACAATCAAAAACCACTCGAAAATTGGTCAGAGCATGATTATTATAGATTGTTTGAGCAATATGATAAAAATAAATTAACTTCCAGTACATTACGCACCATTAAGTATGTCTTAAAAGATATCCTGTCTTATGGAGAAGAAATATATGATCTTAAAGCAGTAAAATTAACGCGAATTAAAATAAGTGGAAAGAATAAATCAGTTGAAGTAATAAATGATATACAAAGACGAGACTTAATAATTAACTGTCAAAAAACATATGCTAATATTAATGTTGCTATTTTATTAGGACTACAAGCTGGATTGAGGCTAGGAGAAATTTGTGGTCTAAAATGGAATGATTTAGATTTTGAAACAGATACTATTACTATATCAAGAACCGTTCAGCGCGTTAGAAATACAGTTGACCACCCAAGAACTATATTAATTGAACTTCCACCCAAAACCAATTCTTCAAAAAGAATTGTAATAATGACAGAATCATTATCATGTTATCTAAAATACTATAAAGACTTCTACAATCCAGATTCTGATTTAACATACATTCTTTCAAATAGTTATAAAATACCTGATCCAAGAGTTATACAAAGAAAATTTAAAAAGATATGTCAATTGGAAGATATGGATATTAATTTCCATGTGCTTCGTCATACTTTTGCCACAGTTTGTGTAAAATACAAAATGGATATTAAAGTATTAAGTGAAATGCTAGGACACTCCAATATATCAACAACTTTAAATCTTTATGTGCACCCTACCCTAGATCAAAAAATCGAAGAAATGAAAAAAAATTGATATGTAAAATCGCAGAATTAATTATTCTATGACAATTTTTTGTAAAAATTCTAAAGTATTTTTGATAGTTATTTAGTTATTTTTTGTTTAAAAGTGCTTTAAAAATTATTAATAGTAAAAACATTTTGTAGCTGTTTCATTAATATCGTTATTGATATTTTGAAACAGCTTTTTTAAGCAAAAAAAAGAAAGTACTTCAACTCGAAGTACTTTCCCTAGTCAGTGGATCTTTTGCTAATGTTTAAGGACAATTAAGCATATCTTTTATCAATTTTAATTTATGATCTATAGGTATTAAATTATAGTATATTGTCATAAGTGTTTATTTTTTAGAAATGTTTATTAGTGTTAATTTAGTGTTTTCAATTTAAAACCAATTACATAAATAATAGAAAGACTTTCACTGACACTTTAATTCTACCATATTTAACAACATTGTGAAACAAAAAGAACCAAAAATGACAATAGTTTTGCATATTTGTTTATTTTATTTAATTTCTAAAACAAATTTTCTAATACATCAAAGAATACTAAATCAATATTTCTTAAAAAAAGCAAAAAATGGCTAAGTATAGTCATAGCCATTTTTTCTATTATTTATATCAAATTATTATATTTTTAAATAATTAATTTAAATTCTAAAATAATAATATTAACACATATCAATTAATTATATAGTTCCTTGTAATTATAAAATAACGCTTTATGCTGCCTTATTGACAGTGACATATTTCCAATATGCTCGCTGTTTTCCACGGCAGGCAATTACTGGATAATTTGAGTAACCAAATTCTCGAGCAATTGTTCCTTTAGGAACCTTATTGGCATGTGTTAATTTTCCATTCACTACTGCATATTTCATTTTCAGTTCCTCCTTTATCTACACCTATATTATAGATAAAATAAAGAAAAAGATAAAACACAATAGTGTCTTTTAAAACCTAAAAAACGGTTTTAAAATAAAATTATTTATTTTTTTCAACAAATGACTTCTTTACCCATAAAGAAACAGAGCCACCATCACAGATAAATTTACCATTCCCGTTTTCGTCAATGATGACTTCCTGATTGATATTATTTAAATAATCAACAAAGGTTTCTCCATGATGACATTTACCAATATACATCTCTTTTTCACCACTAGGTCCATCACTCATAATAACTGCCATTGAACTATTGATATGCTCTAAATCGCCTTCATAAGTCCATCCAATAACATTATGATGATCAAAATAATCATGCTCATCCCCATAAAGGCACTCATTTCTAACTTTAAGCATTTTATCAATCGTCACTTTAAAACAATCGACACCATATTCTTCCATTCCATAATAATCACCATAGAAGACACAAGGATATCCTTGATTTTTTAATAAAATCAAAGCATAAGCTAAAGGTTTAAACCAGTTAGCTACCGAACTTTGTAATGCCTGTCCTGGTTGACTATCATGATTATCGACAAACGTCACGGCATATTTAGGAGCTAATTTTACTAAAGTACCTTCAAAGATAGAACCCATATCAAAAGTTCCATTACTATGAGAAATTTGATAAAATTTAAAATGTAATGTTACATCAAATAACGTCATACAATGTTGACTGACATCTAAATAATGCAGTAATTTATTTACATCTCCATGCCAGTATTCTCCCACGGCAAAAAGCTGTTTATTGCTGTAAGTTCTAAGTTCCTGTAACCATTTAGTAAAAAAAGTAAAATCGATATGCTTAACAGCATCTAAGCGAAAGCCATCAACATGGGTAAAATCTAAATACCATTTACCAAAGCGAATTAATTCGTCGACAACAGCTTGATTATCGAAATCGATATCCGCCCCCATTAAATAATCATAATTACCATTTTCATTATCTACTAACTCATCCCAGCTATCACCATTAAATTCATAGATAGCATGGCGCTTACTACGTTCATCATAATCGACCCCATCAAAGCAATCTCGGTTCCAAACAAAAGTTGAATACTTACCATTACGACCACGACAATCAAAACGGGTCCAGACTTCGATTTGTTCTAAATCAGAGACAACTTTATTACGATCATTACTATCGTTTTCCACAGCCATGACTAATTCAGTTCCATCAGCACCCATGCGGTGATTTAAAACCATATCGGCATAAACTTCTAGATGATATTTATGAAGTTCTTCAATTGCCACTAGATATTCATCTTTCGTTCCATATTTAGTTCTAACCGTTCCTTTTTGATCAAATTCACCAAGATCATATAAGTCATAGACACCATAACCAACATCATTGATACCGCCTTGACCTTTAAATGCTGGTGGTAACCAGATTGAACTAAACCCAGCCTGAGCAATATTTTTAGCTTCCTGTTTAACTTTTTTCCAATGATTACCATCATTAGGTAAATACCATTGGAAATATTGAATCATGACACCATTAACCTTATGATTTATTGACATACATTACGTGGTTTCCCTTGTTTAAACATTTCGATATTTAAACAAACCTCTTCAATAACCCGATTCCGTGTTTCAATTGGAGCCCATGCAATATGTGGTGTCATTAATAATTTAGTTGGATCATTGATCGTTAATAAAATATTATCTTTAGTTAGTGGTTCCTGTTCAAAAACATCTAACCCAGCTCCAGCAATCTGATTATTTTTTAAAGCAGCCACTAAAGCCTGTTCATCAACAATCTTGCCACGACCAACATTGATCAAATAGGCATTTCGTTTCATTTTACTAAATGCCTCTTGATTAAATAAACCAGCGGTATTTTCATTTAAAGGAGCATGAATGCTGATAATATCACTTGTTTTTAATAATACATCAAAAGAGACCGGATGATATTCATCTTGAATATTTTTATTGCTGGTAGAATAATATTGAATTTGGCAACCAAAAGCTTTAGCAATTTTAGCAACCTGTTTACCAATTGCCCCTAAACCAACGATCCCCCAGACTTTTCCTTTTAATTCATGAAAAGTATAGCCTAAATGAGTAAACATCGAACTAGAAGAATAGTTACCCGAAGCCACGTATTGATGATAATAATGATTTTTATTATATAAATCTAATAATAAAGCAAATGTATGTTGAGCTACGGCATCTGTCGAATACCCCATAACATTACAAACCGTAATCTTAGCTTCATTACAATACTTTAAATCAATATTATTAAATCCGGTAGCTGTTACACAGATAAGCTTTAAATTAGGCGCCTGTTTTAAAATATCGGCATTTAAAACATGCTTATTAGTGATAACAACAGTGGCATCTTCAATTCTTTCAACAATTTGATCAACTCTTGTCTGTTCATAAATAACTGTGTTCCCATATTGATATAGTTTACTACAATCAATATCACTTCCTAATGTTTCACGGTCTAAAAAAACAATTTTAAAATTGCCACGTAACATCATCATTATTTCATCAGATTCTTTTCCTTGTAACAAACAACCAAGTTTTTTAGCTAATTCATGATAATTCTTTTTTACATAACGACAATTACCAGTCATCATTCCATTTTCAATGTTAAAGTCTAATTCATGGTTTAATAATAATAAAGCTAAATATCGATTAGTTATTTCTTCGGTATTTTTCACCATTTCAATAATAACATTGGCAAAGTTTTCATCCTTTTGATTACAAACAGTAAAACAAGTTTGAATATCATCATTATTAGCTAGTAGTTGTAAAAATAATGAATTAGATAATAATGGTAAAATAAAATTATAAATATTGATGGGAACTGCCCCATAACCAGCAGTAAAATCAAATAATACTTGACATCCCATTTTTTCATCATTAATAATATCAATCAAACTACTTCTCACTCCTAAAACAAATTTATAATAATTCTTTGACGATCTTGTAAAGTAATATCATCATAAATAATAAAACAATATTTAAAACGCTTATAGCGATGATCATATTTTAAAACATTATAACTTAAATATCGGCTTTTAAACTCTTTAGCCCCACTACCACATGAAGATCCAGCCGCGATAACATATAACCCTTCTTGATATGTAAAAAAAGGTAAATGCTTATGACCATGAAGAACATATTGAATATTATGCTTTCTTAGCCATTTAACTAATTCCTGACTATCAACTAAAGCCTTGGTACTATCTAACAATTTCCCAACAAACAGTTTTTCTTGCCAGCGCTGCTTTAAAAATTCATCACGGGTAATTGGAAACAGATGATGATGCAACATCACGATCATTGTATATTTTTGTAGATCTTTAATTTCAGCCAATTCTTCATCGATAGCATCTAATTGTTGCTGCCCTACTTTTCCTCGAGCTAGATTCCCTTCCCTCGTTGAATCAATTTTAATCAGAATTATTTTTTCCTCTTCTAATACTTTAATTTTCTCTCCTAATAAAAAAGCAATAACTTTACTTTTTTGACGTTTAAAAATATTTAATCCATGCACAATAACATCATGATTTCCCAAAATAAAAGAGACATGTGCTTTATACCTAGTTTTCAACATTTTCAAAAAATCATCAACTTCATACATATTCTTTCGATTTGGAGAATTCATCAAATCACCAGTAATTAGAAATTTAAGCTGATAATATGATTTTAAGATGGGAACTGTCTCATCTAAACTCTGCTGTAAAGCTAATCGTCCAATATTTTTCTTTTTACTACCTAAATGCAAATCACTTAATTGAATAAAAAAGCTATCATAAGGACTTAGGTATTTAATTGAAAAAATAGTATCATGTTTTATTTTAAACATTATCTCATCGATATCTTGCAGAGTATGAACAGGTACAAAAACTGACTGATCATTTTTGAAAATCAAAAAACCCGGCCAACGATCTATTTGATATAAAGCATTGATAAAATGTTTATGCGGTCCATAAAATGATAGATCATCTTTTGATAATAATTGATGACAATTAATAACACTGATATTATCACTTTTTAAATCCTCGACTATTTTTGTTGAGGTTAAATAAGCATTGATTGGCTCACTGTAATCAAAACTTGATAAGACAATAATTTGGTATTTTTCCTGCTCCTGTAAAATATAATTCTTTAATTGTTCTAAATCTTCTATTGCAAAACGTTCGTATATTTGTTCCAGAGTCTTAGCTTTAGTTAAATCAATAAATGTATCAAAGGAAATATTATCTAGAGCATTTAAAACAATATTTCGGTCATGAAGCCAGTTACGCAGCTGACATAATCCTTTATACCCATCTAATAAACGGGTAAAATAATTAACACTGGTATCAAAGATTAAGTTTAAATATGCGTTAATTAGATCATATTCATTCACTCTATGTCGCCCTGCTGCTAAAAAAATCCAACAGCATCAAAATTACAGCTGAAAATTTAAGCAGCTTTTCCTTTCTTACAAGATAAATATTATTATTGATATAATCATTAATAAAAATATTCCTTGGCTATATTTTAAAATATTTACGGTAGCTTGGCAATGTTTTTAATCATTTCTAAATAAAAGAAAAGCCTATGAAAAATAGGCTTAACTAGAATTTTAAATTTCTAGGTGTTCTTGGATATGGTTCAACATCACGAATATTTTGCATACCAGTTAAATACATTAAGAAACGATCAAATCCCAGACCAAATCCAGCATGTTTACAACCACCAAAACGACGTAAATCCATGTACCATTGTAATCCTTCTTTGTTCATTCCCTTTTCATCCATAATTCTTTCTAGTACATCATAACGTTCTTCACGTTGTGACCCACCAACTAATTCACCAATTCCTGGTACTAATAAATCACAAGCCGCGACAGTTTTATTATCATCGTTTAAACGCATATAGAAAGCTTTAATTTCTTTAGGATAATCAGTTAAAAATACTGGTCCTTTAACAACTTTTTCACAAATATAACGTTCATGCTCACTGTTTAAATCCATTCCCCATGAAACCTTATTTTTAAACTTAACATCAGCTTTTTTCAAAATTTCAATTGCTTCAGTATAAGTCATTCGTTTAAAATCACTGTTTTTAACTTTAGTGATTCGGTTAATACAATCTTTATCAATCATTGAAGCAAAGAATTCCATTTCAGCTGGAGCATTATCTAATACATAATCAATACAATATTTAACCATATCTTCGATTAAATCCATATTATCTTCCAAATCAGCAAAAGCAATTTCTGGTTCAATCATCCAGAATTCACTGGCATGTCTTGAAGTATTAGAATTTTCAGCTCTAAAAGCTGGTCCAAAAGTATAAACATCACGATAAGCTAAAGCAAAAGCTTCAACATGTAATTGTCCAGTAACAGTTAAGAAAGCTTCTTTTCCAAAAAAGTCTTCTTCGAAGTTAGTATCATCAATAGTTGTTGCTCTAAACATTTCTCCAGCCCCTTCACCATCGTTGCTAGTGATAATAGGAGTATGAACATAGACAAATCCTTGAGATTGGAAAAATTCATGAATTGCCATTGATAAAACACTACGTAATCTAAAAATAGCATAGAAACTATTAGCTCGTGGTCTTAAATGAGGAATTTCCCGCATAAATTCAAATGAATGACGTTTTTTCTGTAATGGATAATCATTATCACAGCTTCCTTCAATTTCAATTTCAGTAGCTTCAACTTCAAATGGTTGTTTTCCTTCAGGTGTTAATTTTAACTTACCAACAACTCTGATTGCACTTCCGGTTGAAATTTTTTCAATTTCTTCATAATTTTCTAATTCTTCTTGCAAATATACAATTTGTAAGTTTTTAAAATAAGTACCATCATTTAAAGCAATAAAACCTAATTTCCCGTTATTGCGATTAGTTCGAACCCAACCCTCAAGTTCAACATACTCATATCCTTCTAGATCCATCATTTGATTGCTCAAAAACATCTCATATAATTCCCTAACGGTAATAAACTCAAACATATTAATCCTCCTAATTTTTACTTTATATTTAAACAGCTTATTGTCGATGTGAATCCATCTTTAAAACTAATTCCTGAATTGCGACAACAACATCAACCTGTTGAACTTCAACTCCAGGTTCAACTGTAAAATGGGTATGTGTAAAATCAACTATTCCCTTGATTCCTAATTTCATCAATCGATCAACAGTAGCCTGCACATTATCAGATATCGCCAAAATAGCAATTTTACAATCCTTAGGAAACGTCTTTTCTAAATCATCAATATTATAGATTTTAACCCCAAAACGTTCCCCTTCTTTATTTTTATCTTGATCATAACCACAGACGATCTTTCCAACTGTATATTGCCACCGATTATATTTCAATATGGCACTACCGAGATTACCAACACCAATAATAATAATTGATTCATCAAGACCTAAGCCTAAGACCTCACTCAATCCATCAATTAAATGCTTAACATCATAACCTTTACCTCGTTGTCCAAAATTATCAGTTTTTGAAAGATAAGTAAAATCGCGACGAATCGTCGTATCTTGAATACCAGTAAGCGTTGATAACTCACTTGATAAACAATTTTCTTTTCCTTCATGTTGCATTTTTCTTAATGCTTTTAAATAGATTGGATAGCGAGACATCGTAGCATTAGAAATTTTTTTATCCATTGTCCATAACCTCACTTACTGATTCTTTTTCCAAATCCAAATTAGGTTTAATTCCCAATGATAAATCACTAAACATCTTTAAATCATACATTTCCTTAGCAGCAAGGGCAATCATCATCGCATTATCAGTACAGCAATTCATTGGTGGTAACAACAAGGCTACATTATCTAATTTAGCCACTGCTTCTTCCATAGCTTGACGTAAACCTTTATTAGCACTGACACCACCGGCCAGCATTACTTGTTTTACGTTATAAGCTTTAGCGGCTTTGATCGTTTTACCAACCAATGAAGCAATAACCACATTTTGAAAAGAGGCCGCTAAATCGTCTTTATTAATCGTTTCATGTCGTAAATTGGCTTTATGATTTAAATTAATGACTGCTGATTTTAAGCCACTAAAACTGAAATTAAAACTATCATCATCCAATGGAACTGGCAATTTGTAAGTTGGTTTACCAGCAGCCGCCATTTTATCAAGTACTGGTCCCCCAGGATATGGTAAATTCAATACTCGGCCAACTTTATCATAAGCCTCACCAACAGCATCATCTAAAGTTTGACCAATTACTTCAAATTCAAATGGAGCTTTTAACAACACCAGCTCGCTATGGCCACCACTAACAACTAAACAAAGACTAGGATATTCCATATCCTGATTATAATTATTAGCATAAATATGTCCGGCAATATGATGAACTCCAATTAATGGTTTATGATAAGCCATCGCTATCGTCTTTGCTGCCTGTAAACCGATATGTAAAGATCCTACCAGTCCCGGACCTTTAGTAACGGCCACAGCATCAATTTGATCAATTGATACATTAGCCTGTTTCAAAGTTTCTTTTAAAACTAATGAGACACATTCAACATGTTTTCTACTAGCAATTTCTGGTACTACGCCACCATATAATGCATGGACATCAATTTGTGAAGCAATTACACTAGATAGAAATTCCCGTTTGTCTTTTAAAATAGCCATGGCCATTTCATCACAGCTAGATTCAATTGCTAAAATTAGTGACATTCTTTCCCCTCCATTTCTTTAATCATTAAATAGGCATCTTCATGATTATCTTGATAATAATCTTTTCTAATTGCCACTGTTTGAAAACCAAACTGCTGATATAACTTAATTGCTTTTTGATTAGATACTCTAACTTCTAAACTAATATTATCATAACCTAAATATTTAGTAATTTCGATACATTTATTCATTAATGCTTTAGCAAAACCACGACCTTGATATTGCTTTTTTACTCCTAAAGTTGTAATTTGGCTTTGATCACCTAAATTCCACATTCCTAAATAACCAGCAATCTGATCATCTTCTTGTAATATCAATATGGTCGAAAAAGCATTTTTTTCAATCTCATAAATAAAATCATCCTTGCTCCAAGGTGAAGTAAATAATTCCTGTTCCAAAGCCACTACTTCATCAATATCTTGTAATTCCATTCGCCGAATTATCATATTTTTTTAGCAGCTACTCCTTTTAAATATTGTGGAACAAGATTATCAACATTACTTTGGTAATCGTAACTCAAACTAGCGTCATAAATATTTTGACATAAATCCACTGGTTTAGATTCATAACCAACTAATTGACTATCACCGACCACTTGATAATCTTCATAGTTTTGCTTAAAACTTGAAAAATCTGCAATATCCAGCAACTGATCTGCAACTACTGGTTTATTTTGATTATATACGCCCACAAACACTTTTTGACTGCGAGCATCAATAACACTAATAGCTTTTTGATTACCCGCATAGCCATGTAATGAGGATACTGCTTTAATTTTAATGTTTGAAATAGCTGCCAAAGTTTTAGCGATAGTTAAAGCTACTCTTTGTCCCGTATAAGAGCCTGGACCAATGGTAATAACCATTTCATCAACATCTAAAATTTCCCAGTGATGTTTATTAAGTAACTCATTTAATCTAAGCAAAGCATCTTCACTTTGCCGACGATTCCCCGCTTCCTGATATTTTTCAAGGGCCACTCCATCCTGGTAAAGTCCGATGACTAAATATGAATTCGATGTATCCATAATTATTGTTTTCATCCTAACGCCTCCAATAACTGTACATATTGCTTATCTTTAGTCGAGAAAATAAATTTACGAGAATTATCATCTATTTTTTCAATAACAACATCTAAACGCTCTTTTGGTAAAATATCTTCAATAAATTCTGGCCATTCAACAACACAAACATCATCACTATCAAAAATCTCTTCAAAACCAAGATCATCATCTTGACCTTCTAAACGATAAGCATCAAAATGCGATAATTGCAAACGACCTTGATATTGCTTTAAAATTGTAAAAGTTGGACTATTAATAACACTTTTTATTTCTAATCCCTGACCAATCCCCTTTGTAAAAGTCGTTTTACCAGTTCCTAAATCACCATTTAAAGTCATTAACATTCCTGGTTGTAATAATTGACCAATTTTTTTTCCTAAAGCTAGTGTTGCCTGGATATTTTCCACAATAATTATTTTCTCCATTATTTTTCTCCTATCCTTGAGTTAAATCTTCATAGACATGATACCAGTGTCTAGTAAAATCATCACTAAATGGTCCTTGTCTTTTCTTTGCTAAATCAATTAATATTTGTAATTGCTTATTTAATATTTTATCTAATTCTTTTGAATAATTCATTGCTTTGGCATGTTGTCGATATTCTTCTTCATCCAAAATCCGATAATTCCCATCGGGAAAAACTTTTAAATCCAAATCATAATCAATGTATTTTAAAGCTTCGCCATCATATAATGTTGGTGAAGCAATATTGCAATAATAATAAACTCCAGTTTTACGAATCATACATATCACATTATACCATTTTTTCTTAGGAAAATAACAGATGGCTGGTTCTCTGGTATGCCACATCCGTCCATCTGCTTCTGTTACTAAAGTACGATTATTAATGGAGATAAAATGATCATCATTTTCATCTAAAATAAACCCTTTAGACCAGCAGCGATGAATCGTTCCATCATGCTTATAACAATGAATTAATACTTTCTTTCCTATCAGAGAATCTGACATCATTTTCTACCTCTCTTTATAACATTACCATTATACACAAATTACCTATATTTTTAAAGTCTAAAGAATAAAAGTAATTTTTTGCTCAAATTAACATTACCTATAAAAGTAATTTCTATCCAATTTATTAGAAATACTGTCTTATTTTTTTACCAAATAAAAAACCTTCTAATAAACAGTACATAATTATTTATACTATCTATTAAAAGGTCATTACATCACTTAATAATATTTTTTCTATCTAAAAAATAATAGCTATTACTATTTAAATTTATATTTTAATAGTATTTTTAAGTCTAGGATATAAGATCATAAATAAAATAAAGCAAACTACCATTGTCGCAATATTGTATGGTAAATTATATCCTAAATTGGCTGGTAATGGTGTTGCAAACGCATACCATCCAGCAATTAGATGACAGATTGTTTTTAAGACCATAACAATAATAATTCCTACCGGCAGTTCTATTTTATTGATCTTAACTAATGGGATCAATCCTACTAACCCAACAATTGCCATTGGTAAAAGATAATCAAAAATAACCGATAAAGCCCCATAAAATGTAGCAAAGCCTAAAACAAAATGCAATCCCACACAAACTAGTGATACGATCAAGCCATAGACTGGTGTCATTAAATAACTGCAAAGCATCAATACTACCAGTGAAAATGCCACATTTCCTCCTTGAGGCATCTGTGGTGTAAATTGAGTTAGATACTCTAAAACAATCTGCAAAGCCGCAAAAATAGCCATATAAGTCATTGTTTTAGTGTTTAAAATAAATTTTTGGTTTTTCATGTTTGTTTCTCCTTTCTAAAAAAAGAGCCAACAAAATTAAAAAAGCTTTTTTGCAAGCGCAAAAAAGCAATAACTTAAAATTTTGCTCTCTCTACGCTGGCATTACCCAGTTCAGATGATAAGGGACAAGGTTTCGACCTTTCTCAGCAAAATGCGCCCCTGGCTCAACCACTATTATAGATGAATAATCTAAAATATCAAGGTCTTTTACCCTTTTGATTGGATTTAACTCTAAAAATATATCAAGATTTTAAAAAATCAGGCTATTGATTGGCATTTACAATTTATTACAATTAAATTATAATAGTAGAGTCATAGTTTTAATAGTTTTGAATTTATACCTTCAATCTTTTGTATATAAGCAAAATAAAGTTACACTTGTAATAGTCTATATAACCTGTCGGTTTGTTTTGGGTTATTTTTAAAATTATTTATATTGTTTTCTTATATTGTTGTTACTAAATATTATTACACTTTTAAAACTATGACACATTATTAGTAAATTAATTAAATAAATTATTCCTAGATTAAAAATAATTAATAAAATCCGATAAACTATCATTTAATCGATATTTTTTTAATATTATTTTTAATTTTTTTATTTTTATAAAGCTAAAGCTCTTGCATTTATCTAGAAATTTGAGAAAATGATGATATAATGACGATATGTAAGGAGGCTCAATAAATGGCAAAAGTTATTTCTGTAAATGCTGGTAGTTCATCTTTAAAATTCCAATTATTTGAAATGGATGATGAATCAGTTATTACATCTGGTGTTATTGAAAGAATCGGTTTAGATGATTCAATATTCACTATCAAATACAATGGAGAAAAAGACGTTACTACAAAACCAATCAAAGATCATAAAGAAGCAGTAAATCTGTTATTAGAAACTTTGGTAAGTAAACAAATTGTTAAAGATTTAAATGAAATTAAAGGAGTTGGACACCGAGTTGTTCAAGGTGGCGCTTATTTTGATCAATCAGTCATTATCGATGATGATGTTGTTGCTAAAATCGATGAATTAAAATCATTAGCTCCTTTGCATAACCCAGCTCACTTAACTGGATATTATGCATTTAAAGAAGCAATTCCTGATGCTGGTGCTGTTGCGGTATTTGATACAGCATTCCATCAAACATTAGAACCAAGATGTTATATTTATCCAATCCCTTATAAATATTACACTGATTATAAAGTTCGTAAATACGGTGCTCATGGTACTAGTCATTATTACGTTTCTCAACGAGCAATTGACTTATTAGGAAATCCAGAACACTCAAAAATTATCGTTGCTCACTTAGGAGCAGGTGGTTCTCTAACCGCTGTAAAAGATGGTAAATCTGTAAATACATCAATGGGATTCACTCCACTTGCAGGTATTATGATGGGAACTCGTAGTGGTGACGTTGATCCTTCTGTTATCGATTATTTAATCGAAGAAGTAGGAATGGATATGAAAGAAGTTATCACTATGTTAAATAAGGAATCAGGATTATTAGGAATTTCTGGGGTTTCTAGTGACTTTAGAGATGTTCAAGAAGCAGCTCAAAATGGACACGAAAGAGCTCAATTAGCGATTGATATTTTCTTCCGTCGTGTTATCGCTTATATTGGACGTTATTATATTGCTTTAGGTGGTTGTGATGCTATCTGCTTTACTGCTGGTATTGGTGAAAACTCATACTATGCAAGAAGCGGAATTTGTGATTTACTTAAAGAAGCTCTTGGAGTTGAACTTGATGAAGAAGCTAATGTAAATGGTAAGGGAGAACGTTTAATTAGTACTCCAAATTCTAAAATTAAAGTATTCGTCATTCCAACTAACGAAGAATTAGTTATTGCCAGAGACACAAAACGTTTATTAAATCTATAAAACTTAGCAGCGGAAAAAATCCGCTGCTTTTATGTATTTTGCTTATTTTAAATATTGATCTTTTTATTTTAATAAATGCTCTTTAACATAATCTGTAATAATTTCATGTTTAGTCAACACATCACAAAATGATTTTCGTAAATCTAATCGCTGCATATCAACACAACGAATTTCACTTAACTGCAGCCGACTTCTAGTTTTCTTTCCAGACATTATAACATCAATATCCAATTCAAATTCTGGATTGGCTTCACTATCTTTAATTGAAGTACAGGGAATTATCAGCATCTTATATCCTAAATCCTTTAAAACATAACACCAATGACCATCCATTAATTCTTTAGGAAAACCACGACCAATATTAAAATAAGCCAATTGATGAACTTGTGGTCGGCTTGATAAATGATAATAAGTATTATCGATATCTCGTCCTCCTTCTTTTACTAAATGACAATAAAAATATTCTAATTGATTGGTCAGATGTTTTAAAGAACAGCTATATTTTTCAACATCATATATTCCGGTCTCTTCTAAGTTTTCCAATGATTTACTTATTTCTATTAAATTCTCTTTTACACTCATATAAATTCCTCCTAATAATTTATATTCCGTAATTATCAAAATCACTTTTAGTTTTTACACTTTTTCCGATTTTATTCGTAAAACTATAATATCCCCAAAAATTTGTGTTTATTTTTAATCAAATAACTATCACACTTTAATCTTAATTTTCATATAATAATTATAGGTTGCTTTTTAGAATTTATTTGTATATAATAGCAACTAAGTTATTACGGAGATTAATTAAAAAATTTAGCGCCAGGACTAATTAATAATTAGTTGACGAGGACTAGACTTATCGAAAGATTCGGCGGATGGTCTAGAGGTATGATACTACCTGAACAATGAACAAAAATAACGAGTGATCGTTAAACAAATTCATTCGGTATCCTCCATAATAACAAATAAAAATTAAATATTTTGGAGGAATTTTTTATGTGTGGAATTACAGCATTCTCAGGTAAAGACGAAGCTTTACCATTTTTACTTCAAGGGCTATCTAAGCTCGAGTACCGTGGTTATGATTCAGCAGGAGTAACACTAGTCGATCAAAATCAGTTGATGACTGTTAAGACTAAAGGAAGGCTGCAAAATCTAATCAACCAACTGGAACTGGAAAATCCAGCTGGTCATGTTGGAATTGGTCATACTCGATGGGCAACTCATGGTATCCCATCTAATCTTAACTCACACCCACATACTAATAACGATAATACTATTTCATTAGTGCATAATGGAATCATCGAAAACTATCGTGAGTTAAAAGAAGAATTACTTGCCAAGGGTTATCATTTCCATAGTGAAACTGATAGTGAAGTTGTGGTTCATTTATTAGATTCTTATTATCAAGGAGACATGCTTGAAGCATTAAAACAAGTTATAAACCGCATTGAAGGAAGTTATGCATTATGCATCGTTTCTACCTTAGAGCCTGACACGATTTATGTTACTAAAAAAGATAGTCCGATCGTTCTAGGAACTAGCAAAGACGCCAGTTTTGCAGCGAGTGATATTCCCGCTTTATTAGACTATACTAAAGATGTATATTTTATTAAAGATTATGAAATTGCTCGATTAAAACCAGGCGAAATTACTTTCTACAATGCTACAGGTAAAGAAATCGAACTAGAAAAAACTCATATCCCATATGATAATGAAGCAGCCCAAAAAGGTGGCTATGATACTTTTATGTTAAAAGAGATTCATGAACAGCCATATGTAATTGGAGAAACATTAAGAGGTCGAGTTGAAAATGAAGATCGCATCGTTTTACCAGAATTAGAAGCAATTAAAGATCGTTTTGCCACTTTCAACAAAGCTTACTTTGTTGCCTGTGGAACTGCCTATCATGCCTGTTTATCAGGGGCTAATATTTTTGAACGTTTAACTGGTATCCCTACTTTTAGCCAGGCCGCTTCAGAATTTAGATATGGTGATCCAATCATCGATGAAAAAACATTATGTATTTTTGTTTCTCAATCAGGAGAAACAGCTGATACTTTAGCTGCTTTGCGTTTAGCTAAAGATAAAGGCTGCACTACAATTGCAGTTGCAAATGTCTTAGGTTCTACCATTTCTCGTGATGCCGAAGCGACAATTTATACTTGTGCTGGTCCTGAAATTGCCGTTGCCAGTACTAAAGCTTATACTACTCAAGTAATTGTCTTATTATTACTAGCTATGTATATTGCGCAAACATTAGGAAAAGAAAATGATGTTTACAAAGACATTATCAAGGGAATTGCTGATTTACCTAAACAGCTAGAAAAGATTTTAGAAGACGAGCCATTATTTGAAAAATATGCCGGTTATCTAAAAGATTTACATGATGCTTATTTCATTGGTCGTAATTTAGATTACGCTTCTGTTTTAGAAGGAGCTTTAAAATTAAAAGAAGTATCTTACATCCATGCTGATGCTTATATTGCCGGTGAATTAAAACATGGACCAATTGCCTTAATTGAAGAAGGCAGTGTAGTCATTGCCGTAGCAACTCAACCTCGAGTAGCTGCTAAAACTATTAGTAACATTCAAGAAACTATTGCCAGAGGTGCTAAAGTTATCTTATTTACTTTAGCTGGTCAGGAAGTTGGAAATGTTGATGAAACTTATTATATGCCCGATGTAAATCCAATTTTACAAGCCGTATTGGTGGCGATTCCATTGCAATTAATTGCTTACTATGCTGCTAAATTAAAAGGATGCGATGTAGATAAACCTCGTAATCTAGCTAAATCAGTAACTGTTGAATAATATTAAATAATTGCAATTATTATTTAATAGCAACTATCAATATTTAAGCAAATAAAAACCGTTAGTTATCAAAATTATCTAACGGTTTTTTTAACTGTATTTAATATTTAAAATAATTTTTGTGGATAAATCCCTTCTTTGATTAATTGTTGAATACTTTTAACAACAGAATCTTTATCTTCTTTATACGTTACCCCAAACCAATTATCATGTGATTGTAAAACCTTAACACTAACCCGATTTTCAGCTAATAAACCACCGATGATCGTTGGCAGTAAATATTCCGTTTTTAAATCATCAGGTGCTAAATCTGCTAGGAATTTTACAAATTCTTCTTCCAAAATTGCAAACATCTCTGGTTGCAACGCCCACATATTCATCGAAACTGGTACTTTTAAATCTAATTCAATTTCCTTATCTTCTCTAGCAACTGCTTTATCGCCAGCTTTTTCAATGTTATGAGTTTCGCGAATATCTTTTAAATAACCACTTTCATCGACCTGACAAATACCACGAGTTACCCCGCCATTTTCACTTAAAGTATTCTCTAAAACAAAACTTACCATCCCTAATGGTAATTTAAAACTTTTTTCTTTTGGCTCAGTTAAAAACTGATAGGCTACCTGATAAGCTTCTTTACCATAATAATCATCAGCATTAATAACCAAAAATGGTTCTTTTACGACATCCTGACAGCATAAAATAGCCTGTCCTGTTCCCCATGGTTTTGTTCTATCTTTGAATATTTCCCGATATTCACTTGGAATCTGATCTAATTCCTGAAATACATATTCAACATCGATTACTTGTTTAATTCTTGATCCAATAACCCGATCAAATTCTTCCTCTAAATCCTTTCTAATCACAAAAACTACTTTGTTGAACCCGGCTTCTTTTGCATCAAATATAGAATAATCCATGATTATTTCTCCATTAGGACCAACAGGTGCTAATTGTTTGATACCGCCGCCAAAACGACTACCAATTCCGGCTGCCATGATAACTAATGTAATATTTTTCATTTTCTTTTCCACCCTTTAAATATTCTCTTAAAAAATATAATAACTTAAAGTTGCTTTAATTGCCAGTATATGACAAAAAAATTTAGCCATAATAATTTTAATTCACTAAAAATTAAGAATACTAATAGTAGTAATTAAGTTGTGATTTTGATAGAATAGTCGCGTGGGAGGTTTGCATGTTTAAAATTATATTATCACGAAAAAATTACAAAATTTGTTTTATAATTTATGTCTTCATCAATACCCTGGCCTTAGGCTATCTAGGAATAGATATTAACCCATTAAGCTATCTCATGTTGATCTGGGGTGGCATTTTAATTAGTTATGATCTAATCACACGACAGATCAACTTTCAAGATATCAATTTTTTATTAATAAGCGTTTATGGGTTGCTATTATTTTTGGCAACTTTATTAAATCCCTATAGCAATCAAAAATCCTTTTTAATTGCCTTGATGCAAATAATTATCTTTTTTCTAATCTATAAAAATAGACAAAATTTTTCTATAAACACATTAAAACAAGAATTAAAGATAATTATTCCTTTGACAACCACATTAACAGCCATTGCCAGCTTGATTTCAATTTTAATGTATATTACTAATTTTTCCAATCAACAAAATGGCTGGCCAATCGGTATGGTAGATGATCGATTATTTGGTGTTTATTTCAATTGTAATCCAGCTGCCTTTTTAGCAACAATAGCAATCATAATGGCAATGATTGCCCTTAAAAATAAGAGTAAGTATTCATCATTTTATCTTAGTAATATTATTATCCAAGTTATCTATATCTTACTAACTAAATGTCGTAGTGCCCTAATTATTATTGCAATTATTTTAGCCGCAATGTGTTATGCCTACTTCATTAAAGAAAAGAATTACTCTCGTCTTGTTCGCTGTAGTATATCAGTTTTAATTTGTTTGGGAATATTTCTAGGAAGTATCTTTACGACTAATACTTTATCAAACTTGTTTAATCAAGATACTAGTGAAAGTCGTTTTCAAATTGATGAAGTGATTAAGTCAGTGGAACTTTTACTTACTGGTAATATTGAACCAAGTTTAAAATTAATTAACCAGGTTTCTAGTGGACGCATTGAATTATTGCACACTTCATATACGGTTTTTAAAACCAGTCCGATTATTGGAGTTGGCGCTAATAATTTTCAAAAAATTGGGATTCAAGAAACTGATGATCAGGTAGTTAAACAAATTCAAGTAGTTCATAGTCATAATGTAATAGTTGAAAGTTTTGTTACTACCGGAATTATTGGTGGTTTGCTTTTCTTTATTTTTATCATTTATTCCCTTAAAGATATCTTAAAATGTCTAAAGCATCATAATTTTAATGTTTATATGATGTCACTACTATTTACATTAATTGTTGCCTCTGAATTTATTGGCAGTTTATTTGATTATGGTGTTTTCTATGTATATTGTCTATCAGCCACTTTAGCATGGATGTTTCTAGGTTATTTACATTATTTAGCCAACCAAAAAGACAAATCTTAACGATTTGTCTTTTTAAAAATTTAACTTTATGATTATTTTCTTAATCCTAAGCTTTCGCATAATGCAGAATATCTTTCGATATCTTTATTTTTTAAGTATTTTAATAAATCTCTTCTACGACCAACTTTTTTCAATAATCCACGATTTGAATGTTTATCTTTTGGATGTTGTTTAAAGTGACCATTTAATTTGTTGATATCAGCTGTTAATACAGCGATTTGTACTTCTGGAGAACCAGTATCTCCTTCTTTACGAGCATATTTTTGCATTACTGCAGTTTTTTCTTCTTTAGTTAACATTAACTTTTCCTCCTAAAATTTTAACTTAGCTAGCTCCAAGGTATACGTCGAAGTCCTCATATATCCTAGGGATAGCCGCATGAATAATTTTATCAAAATAATTGATATTGTCAAGAAAATTTTAAATATGTATAGCAAATTTTAGGTATTTTTATTTATATTTTTTTACGAATACATATGCTTGATTATTTGATAGATCAGCTGCAAATTGATATCCTAGCTCATTAAAGTTTTTAACCTGTTCCAAACAATTAATCTTGTTTTTGATCAGATATCTTGTCATTGCTCCTCGAGCCATCTTAACATATACACCTACTTCTTTTAATTCATTTTGATACCATTGTTTAAAATAACATTTTACATAATTAATATCATCGCTTAAATATTTTTGAATGATTTTACTATATTGCTTTGCCCCCAAATCCAAAATATTATGATCATCCTTGATCAACTCCAGATAAATCCTATTGCCCCATAGTTGATATAAGCTACGATATTTACCATTATTAAAATAATTATTAAGTTCCAAACGGTAAGGGACAACTCCATCTAATGGTTTTAAAACCCCATAAAAACCCGATAAAATTACCAAATGCTCATTTAAAAAATCAAAATCATCAAAATCTAATAAATCAGCTTGTAAATAATCATATTGAATTCCTTGATAAGATAGGATCGCTGGTACAGTATTTCTCGTTAAATCCATCGTCTGATAATTCCAATAAGCTGCTTGGGCAATTGAGTCATTACAGCGAAGCATCTTTTTTATTTGATCTACATTTAATGTTTTTAAATGTTTTAGGATTTCCCTTGTTACATCTAAAAAAACCGGTAAGCTTGCAGGGGTTAAATAACTAATATCATTAGTCATTTTTTTAGCTGGTGTCGTTATTATTTTCATCTTACTTGATCATTGAATAAATAGCCTCAGCAACACCATTATCTTCACAACTGGCAACAACTTGATAAGCTAATTCTTTGATTTTGGGATCAGCATTTTCAGGGGCAAATGAGTATTTAAATTTTTCAAACATACTAATATCATTTAAACCATCACCTAAAACCATTACTTCATCTGCTTCAATTTCCATTTGTTTAACTACCTGTTGTAAAATCAAACCTTTTTGTGCTTTAACATCAGTTACTTCAACATTATCATCGAATGACGATAAATAAGCAATACCATCGATTAAAGCTAATTTTTCCTTTGCCTGTTCAATAATAGCAGTGTTCGTGTTAAAGGCTTCAACTTTAATGATCTCTAAATCAGTTTTTAAAAACTCATCAACATTTTTAATTTCAATCAAATGCATACATGGCATATCCTGCTGATCACCATTTTCATAATCCTCACGTTGACGTTTAAAACGAGTAATACAACGATTGATAAAAGCATCGCGAACGATTTCCGGTTTAGCAGTCGTATAAAAACCTTTAGTAGTAAAAATCATATAATAAGTATTTAAATCATCAAATATTTTTAAAACATCTTTAAACAATTTCTTAGGAAAGTAACAACTAGAAATAATTTTACCACTGGCATCAGCAAACTGCGCCCCATTACCTAAAATACTATCACAATGCAAATCAAAACGATCCAATACACCTTTTAATCCACCATAATCACGACCAGTAGCGATTGTAAAAATAACGCCACGATCTTGAGCATATCTAATTGCTTTTAAATTTTCTTGACTGATTGAAGCATCAGCTAATAATAAAGTTCCGTCCATATCAGAAACAATCATTTTAATCATCTTTGTTCCTCCTGTCTTTTTCTTTATTTTAGCTTATTTTACCGAACTTCCTTTTATTTTTCTTAAATAGTAAAAAGTATTTTAAATATTCTAAAATGCTTTATTTCCACAAAAAATCCAAATAAACCGGATTTTCTTTTTCCCATGACGCTTCATTATGACGTCCGTTTTTAACAACGTTAATATAACAATAGCTATGATTATCGATCAATCGATCATTAAACCATCTAATATTATTTAACATCCAGTTTACTCCTGATTTACCACGCATTTCTCTTGTTCCAAAACTAAAGTAAACTCGAGTATCACTATCAATATTGTTAGAAAGATAATCTTGTTGTAATTGATTCAAACATAAAGATATCGCCGGTGAGATGCAGGCAGCTTTAGAAAAATACTGATTATATTTAATTACGGTATATAAAGCCATCAAACCACCCATAGAACTTCCAGCAATTCCAGTACATTCCCTAAAAGGGATCGTCCGATATTTTTGATCGATCATTGGCTTAAATTCATTAACTACCCAGTCCATCAATTGTTGACCTTGACCATGAATAGGACCAAAGAATCCTTTGGCAACATCATAAGGACAATATTCATTTAAACGCTGGTTTCCTTCATGACTACATTCCATTCCAACAATAATTAACTTCTTATCATATTGATCCATGAAATCTTTTAAACCCCAAGATTTACCATATGTAGCATCACTGTCATAAAATAAATTATGACCATCATACATATACATTACTGGATATCTTTCCTGACTATAATGATAATCATCTGGTAAATAGACATGGATCATCCGCATACAATCAAACGGTGTCATCGCTACTTCAAACTTTTCAACCATTTTCTTCTCCTTTAAAAACCAAATATTTTTTTAGCCTCAGCCATCTTACTAATAATATCAACACCAAAAGGACAATTTTTCATACATTGACCACAGGCAATACAATCACTAGCATGATGTAATAAAGCTTGATAATGTTCTCTTACAGTTTCCGGTACTTCATCATGCGCTTTGCATAAGTCAACAAATTTATTAACTTCAGCAATATTGATTCCTTTTACACAAGGAGCGCAATGGCCACAATATACACAATTACCTTTAAAAGAATGCTTAGGAACATTAGCTAGAACTTCGGCGTAATCTTTTTTAGCATCTGTCGCTGTTTCATATTCTAAACAAGCCTCTAATTCCTCATCATTGTGACAGCCTGCCATTACTGATACAACACCAGGACGAGTTAAACAATAATGCAAGCATTGCAATTCTGTCATTTTTACTTTAAATGGTGATAATTTTTCATCAAGTAAATCACCACCTCCAAATGCTTTCATTACTGTTAAAGCCACATCTTCTTTTTGAGCCAATTCATATAACTCCTGTCGAACTGGATCAATATTGAATAATGGCTGTTCATATTTTTTATCATCCCACAGATCATTAACATTTTCTGATGGTGGTAACATATCGTAACAAGGATTGATTGAAAATAAAATAACATCGATTAATCCCTTTTTAATTGCTTGAATAGCAATCAAAGGATTATGAGTACTTATCCCAATATGCTTGATTTTACCATTTCTTTTTAGGTCAATTGCATATTGAATCACTGGTCCTTCGAATACCTGATCAAAATCATCTTGACTATCAACATAGTGAATCATCCCAATATCAATATAATCAGTGTTTAATCTAGTTAATAAATCTTCAAAACCAGAAATTACCTCATCCATTTTACGAGTTCTTAAATACTGATTATTTTTCCAATAAGTACATAAATGTCCTTCAATAACCCATTTATCACGCTGATTTGCTATTGCTTTCCCAAAATTGCTGCGCATATCAGGATTTGGAGCATAAAAATCAATAAAATTTATTCCATTATCACTAGCTTTAGTGACAAAACTTTTTACTTCTTCAAACGACTTTTTTGCCAACCCCTCACAACCTAAAGCAATTTCACTTACCATGATATCCGTTCTACCCAATTTTTTATATTCCATAAATATCTACCCCGTTTCTTCAAATAAAAAGGGCAATTTTGCCCTAGAACATGGAATGTAGTTTACTTTAAAGTTTCAACTACAACTGTATTATAACGTTTAAAGCTTACTTCAAGTCAAGTAATTGCCATAAAATAAATCACTAGACTGACTTACCAAATCATAATTCAATTTCAAATATTACTAAATTGATCTAATTAAATTAATTTAAAGTATTTTAAAGCTTTAACTACTCCATCATGATCAACAGTATCAGTTACATAATCTGCCACATTTTTAACTTCATTATTACTATTACCCATAGCTACTGCCACATTTACATGTCTTAACATTGGAATATCATTACCGCCATCCCCAAAAGCCATTGTATCTTCTAGATTTAATCCATAATATTCTAAAAACTTATCAATTCCATTTTGCTTGGTACCACCTTTAGGAGAAATATCACAAAATAATGGATGCCATCTAGCTGAAATACAATTAGGCATTTGACTTAATAACTCATGTTCTTCCTGTTCGCTAATAAAACATTGACACTGATAAATTCGCTGATTAACAACATTACTACAGTCTTTAGCTGGTTGATTATCATTATTAGTAATACTATGAATTTCATCAACTCGCCAATCACGAAAATTATAATATTTATCATGTTCTTCAGTAAAGCCACAAGGAATATTATTGCTTGTGACATAGAAAAGTAACGTTTCTAAATCCTCTTTACTTATAACATTTTCATAAATCACCCTATCACCTACATAACAATATTGCCCATTTAAAGTAATATAGCCATCAAAAGAGATATCTTCTAATACCCCTAAGCCATCTTTCCCCCGTCCTGTAGCAACAAAAATCTTAATTCCTTGTTTCTTTAATTGTTTTAATGCCTCAATAGTTGTACTAGGAATCTGGTGTGTTTCAAAACTTACCAATGTTCCATCAATATCAAAAAATATCGCTTTTATCATTTTATTTTTCTCCTATTTTTATTTTCAATAATCTAAATATTTGTTCCACTGTTTCTACCATATTATTCCAGGCATTTTCCTTATTCATAGCTTCTTGCAAAGTAGTTAATTTTCTTACAATTGGAAAATAAGCATCAATTCCTGCTTGATTACAAGCTCGCGCTTCAGGCGTCACACTGCCGGCCAAAGCAATTACTGGTTTACAATATTGCTTAGCTAATTTACTGACTCCAATTGGCGCTTTACCCATTGCTGTTTGATAATCTAAACAACCTTCACCTGTAATTACTAAATTGGCATCTTGTAACTCTGAGGCTAGATCTATAGCTTCTAAAACTAACTTAATACCAGATTCTAGTTTTGCATTAGTAAAAGTTAAAAAGGCAAAGCCCAGACCACCGGCAGCTCCAGTTCCTGGATAATTAGGATCACTATCAGGATATTTATTTTTTACTATCTTAGAAAAATGATCTAGCCAATTATCAAGTTCAACGACCATTTCAAAGTTAGCTCCCTTTTGTGGTCCAAAAATATAACTAGCCCCATTTTTACCACATAGAGGATTAATTACATCACAGGCAATATTAAACTGACATTCTGATAGTCCGGAAATTACATTTTGATCATCAATCTTAACTAAATCTTTTAATCCAATAGCACCTAAAGAAATTGGCTGATTATTATGATCCAATAAATCAAAACCTAAGGCTTGTAACATTCCGATACCACCATCATTAGTCGCACTACCACCAATTCCAATAATAAAATTACGACATCCATTATCAATGGCATCTTTGATCATTTCACCTAAGCCATAGGTAGTGGTATAATAAGGATTTCTTTTTTCTTCGGGTACTAGAGTTATCCCAGCTACACTGGCCATTTCCATAATAGCTAATTGTTTATCTTCGATTATTCCATATTGACTATCGATTTTTTCTTTTAAAGGACCGGTTACCTGGACCTGTTTTAATTTTCCATGCAAACCATTAACTAAAGCAGCAACCGTCCCTTCACCACCATCAGCTAAAGGTTTAACTACTACTTCGATTGTTGGATCAACTAAATGGATGCCCTCTTCGATGGCCTCACCAGCTTCCATTGATGTCAGACTTCCCTTCAACGAATCAATTGCAACTACAACTTTCATTAATTTCACCCCATTATTTATAAAACAAAGAAATCAAGTCGTTATGACCTGATTGATACTAAACTTTTTCTGTCGCCAGGATAACAATTACTGCACCAAAGATTGATAAAATAACCCCAACCAATAATACTTGATTTACACTAATTACATCTAATAAAACACCGCCAATTAAGTTAGCAAAGACACCAGAAACTGTCATCGATGTGGTAACAAATGATTGTCCTTTAGTAATATCTGACTTGTCAACTTTACAATTAACATAATGTACAGAAGCCGGTATAAACAATGCAAATGCTCCCATTTGGAAAATTTGAGCAATATAAATCATAATCATGTCACTGGCAAAATAAGTTATTGCGTGTTTTACTAAAAACATAGCAATTGATATTTTAATCAAAGTGCCACAGTTTACTTTTTTAACTAACTGATTGAAATATGCCATAGTTGGTAATTCCAGCATTGCTGCTAAAAAGACAGCATTTCCCATATCACTACTATTACCACCAACATTAGTAATTATTTGAATAAAGAAATTATTGATGATAGTATGAGCAAAATAAACAAAGACAAATCCAAATAATAATAACAGGAATTTTTTATATTTTTTGGCAAAACCTAATAAACTAGTATTTTCTTCAACCAATGTTTCTTCTGTTTCTTCCTCAACTTTGGCTTCAATTGATTGCGCTCCTTTTGGTAAAACAAAAGTATAAACAACAATAAATAACAAAACATTAAAAATAACATAACATAATGGCAATAAATCTGGATTGAACCATTCAACAACATAACCTAATGCAATTGAAGTTACTGCATAAGCAACTGATCCTAATCCTCTAGCAGCCCCAAAGTTAATATTGATATTATATTTTTCAAAAATGAAAGCTAAAGTATTAACTAAAGGCTGTATCGTTGTTTCCAGTGTAAAAATTGAAACAATTAGAATAAAGATAATAGTTTGATTGGCCGGTAAAATCAACAAAGCAACTGATAAAACAATTGCGATAGCTACAATCGTGGTAATAATTTTACGAATCTCAATATTTTTGTGATTATCAGCAAATGTAGCTAATGCTGGTTGCAAAAATACTGCTAAGATACTACAAAGAGATAAAATAATTCCAATTGTTGAATTAGAAAACCCTTTGTAGAGCAAATAAACTGATGCATATCCCATCATCGCAGCAAAGGCTGCAAAATAAAATACCTGGCTGGCAATGTACTTAATGTTTAAACTTCTTGAACTATTCATAAATCTCTACCTCTTTTTAAACGCTTACATTATCTATACTATATCATAATTGTAACCGACTAGAAAAATTTTTCAAATATAGAAATAAAAATAAAATATTTAATGTAAAAAATTTATCAAATTTAATTATTCTTCATTTTCATTAAATAGTACCACTAGAGTATCACCTTAACATAACTTGAATTGAATTATTTTTATAATCGAATCAGTTGACAAATCACCTGTTTCCAATTATGATTTAATTAAAGTTAGCGTACGCTAACTACATAGGAGGAAAAGACAATGAAACTAGTATTAGTACGTCATGGAGAAAGTGAGTGGAATAAATTAAATCTATTTACAGGCTGGAGCGATGTCGATTTAAGCAAAGATGGCCATGAAGAAGCTAAACAGGCAGGAATCATTTTAAAACAGGAAGGTTATGATTTTGATGTATGTTATACCTCATATTTAAAAAGAGCTATCCATACCTTAGACCATATTTTAACAGAAATGGATCGCTGTTATTTGCCCGTACATAAAAACTGGCTACTAAACGAACGCCATTATGGAGCATTGCAGGGGTTAAATAAATCAGAAACTGCCGAAAAATATGGTGAACGGCAAGTAAAGATCTGGCGCCGTTCTTTTGATGTTTTACCACCAGCTCTAGATGAAAACGACCAGCTTAATCCTAAGAATTTACCAATGTATCAAAATATTGATCCTAGTAGATTACCTAATTGTGAAAGCTTAGAAACTACAATTGACCGCGTAATTCCCTATTTTAATGATGTCATCAAAAAAGATATGGAAGCTAATAAACAAGTATTAATTGTAGCTCATGGTAACTCCCTTCGAGCTTTAGTTAAATATTTTGAACAATTATCTAATGAAGAAATAATTGAAGTTAATATTCCAACGGGAATCCCCTTAGTTTATGAATTTGATAATAATTTTAATCTAATTGATCACTATTATTTAGGTGATGCTGCTATGTTGCAAGCTAAAATGGAAACCGTCGCTAATCAAGGAAAAAAGAAGGGATGATTTATGATTTTAAGTTTATTATTTTTAACTGTTATTATTATCAGTGTTTTGACAATAAAATCAAAATTTAAAAAAATTGTTTATAAACACTGCCATCAAAACTAAAACACCTCTATTATGATATCCCCTTTTAAACATCAGAGTTGCTCTGATGTTTTTATTTCATTGTCTAAATGGCAAGTATATTTTTGTGGCATTTAGGTTAAACTGATTATAGGTGAACTATATGTATTATCAAAATCTTCATGAAATGATCAATGAAAGCATGTCCTCACGTCAATATTTTCTTAATCTGCCAGTTAACACCCAAGTGAAATTACATCAATACAATTCTTGCATCCATACTTTATTTCAGCTGCATTATTTCGTTGAACATATTGATTTGTTATAACAGATAACCAAAACAACTTAAAAATTAAAAGAAGATACAAAACTAGTATCTTCTTTATCTATAGGCAAATATTTAGCTAAACCTAAAAAATATAACTAAAAATTAGTAATCTAAGACATAAATAAACTATAAAACGTTAAGTTAATCTGTACTCAAGCTATTTTCAATCTAATTAATTACCGTGGATTTTTACCAATATAAATTAATTTTACTTTTATTCCAGTATTAATTGAAATCGATGATTTAGCATCTAAGAACAAATTACGATATCCACGACATAATTCATCATTTACATCTAAATATATCTTTTTGCTGACATTATTAGCATAATATTCAAAATAGCCACTTCCAGCAATCACCTGGATATCATACCAGCCACTAGGATAATTGATTTCATCAAAATACATTCCAGCCATTAAAGTCAATTCTTGTTTGGCTTTAACTAAGTCATTAGCAGGTTTTGGTTTTACTTTTTGTAATTCATTCTTTTTCTTTGGTAACGGACCATTTAATAAAGATTCTAACAAATCACCAATCAGATCTTCTTCATCTTCTTCCTCTTCAATTTTATCAATCTGATCATTATGATTAATATTTTTTTCTAATTCATTTAGTTGATGACAATACTCAATAATTCCACGAGCCCAGCCCTCACCTTTGTTTTTACAAACAGCTAATTCGTCATCATCATTAGGGAAAATTCCAATCATATATCTTTTTTCATTATAATGGCGATCACGAATTAATAAATAAACAGCATCTAATTCAATTTTGATATCATTATCATTACCATTTAATAATGACATTAAATATATCATTTCATCCCTTTCTAAATTGATTCCATGACCATAGTTACCACCAGCTTTGATCGTTACTGCATCATATGATTCAACAATACATAATACATCACTAATATCACTATATAAGTAACTATCCTGGTTAATAATGATATTTTTTTGATTATATAATACATTAAATTCTTTATATCCAATTTGACTTAATAAATTATTTACTTTCTCCATCATATAATCACTCCTTTGTTTTATTATACTTAAATTGTAAGTCAATAATGTAAACACAATATTAATTATACTATCATCCAAGTAAAAATTCAGCAAATAATAAATCATGATCGGAAAAAGATGATTTTTTTACTGCCCGATCAATTAACTTAAACTCACTGGAATAATAAATATTATCAGGAGAGCCAAAACTTCCATAAGTCATCAAAGCCTCATCATCATTAACACTTGCCATGATATCAGTTTTCCAGCGTTCATTATATCCATAAAAATAATTAAAATCCCCAGCTAAAATAACTGGACGTTTAAAATCAATATTTTTTTCAATAAAATCTAATTGACTGGCATGATAACTATCATAAGCAACATGAGTATTATAAATATCAATTTCCTGCATACCATATTTAACCGTTGTCTTAGTTAAAACTCGGGGCTCATGAAAAAGACTATTTGGCATTAATTTAGAAGAAACTGCTGTAATAGGATACTTACTTAAAATTCCTATTCCATAATAACCATTTATAATCCACATCGTTGAATAAAAATGATAATATGTATACCCCGCTTTTGCAGCCAACTCACTTACCATATCATAATTTCCAGAACGCCAGGCATTTTGATCAACTTCTTGTAAACAGATAATATCTAAATTTAAGTCTTGAATATCGGTAACAAAATTATCAACCGCCTCATAACTATAATTTAAAGAATGAACATTATAAGTGCCAATTCGAAGATGATTATCGGTGTTTATCGTTTCATTGAAATCATCTATCTTAAAATCATATTCACTGGCATAAACGCTATAATAAAATCTTCCTGCCAAAGATACCGCTATTAAAATAACTACTAACGTAATGGTCATAACCACTTTCATCACCTTTTTCATCAAATCACCTGCCTGCAACTTAACCTAAAGTTAATATTAAGTATAAAACTTAAAGTCTAGTTTAAGTCAAGAAAAAATCCCAGATAATTATTATATCTAGGATTTATTAACATATTTTAAATAATCTTTATCTTTATCCTTTTTTCGAGGAATAAATCTTCTTAAAAATTTAAATGTGTTAGGAAATTTAATTGAAAAGAATCCAAAAACACTAAATACGATTGCCCCAATAAAATTGACAAACAAATCACCAATGGTATCAATCAACCCAATATCAATATAACCAGCTAATTGTTTCCCATTGACAATTACTTCAGTTATATTTTTAAAATCATACCGACCACCACCTAATAATCTGGCATTATTTAATGTTGTGATCAATGTATCTTTTTGAGTATTCATTCCAAAAAGATTATCCATACTAAATTCAAAAAATTCCCAGATAACACCAATTGTCATCGAAAAACAAAAAGCAATTAATGCCACAAAGAATGGTGATAACTCAAATTTTACACGATCACTTTTATTTAAAAGGTCAACTAAAGAAAAACCAATTCCAGCAACGATAAAACCATTAATCGTATGTAGCATAGTATCCCATTGTGGGAAAATTGAATAATAATTATTTACTTCCCCTAAAATTTCAGCTGAGAAAATAAATAAAAGAATAATTATTTCCAAAGTTGATGGCAATTCCACTTTAAAAGTAACTTGGAAAAAACTAGGCACTACTAACAGCAATAATGTCAATAAACAAGTAAATACATTTTCATAATTACCACGCCAAAATTGTAAAATAGCTGTAGCAATAACTAATAATCTTAGTGACATATAAACTATAAAAGATGCCCGGTGTTCATGGGTTTCCATCAACAATGCTTTTGACATTCTTCTTAATTTACTCATCCGTATCCTTCCTTATTTTATATATTTGCTTTTTATTATACCAAATTCAAAATAAATGAAAAGAATATATCTCAAATATTTAGATTTACCATATTTCAATAATTTCCAGTTATCCCAATTTATATAAAACTATATCAAATACTCATAAAAAAGGCAGTAACAACTGCCTAGAAAAATAAATGTTCAATCAATATTTTTGTTCCCATCAAAATTAAAATAATACCACCAGCAAGTTCGGCTTTATTTTTATATTTCTTACCAAAAACATTACCAACTTTTACCCCAATAATACAGATGATAAAAGTAATCACTCCAATTAAAGTAACTGAAGTTAATAAAGAAACTTCAAAAAAAGCAAAAGTAATTCCTACTGCCAAAGCATCGATACTTGTGGCAATCGCCAACATAAATAAATCACCAATTCTTAATTTACTGTCCTCTAATTCATCACTATCATCTTCAAAAGCTTCCTTGATCATACTAGCTCCAATGATACCTAATAAAATAAAAGCAATCCAATGATCAATTGCAGCAATTTTACTGGCAAATGTAGTACCCAAAAGATAACCTAATGCCGGCATCAATGCCTGAAATACCCCGAAAAATCCGGCAATGATAATCGCCTGGCGATAATTCATCTTCCGCATAGCCAAGCCTTTACAAATTGAAACTGCAAAAGCATCCATAGCCAGCCCGACTCCAATTAATGCAATTTCAATTAACGACATAAGCTAACTCCTTTACCAATATTCTTCATTTTTCCACTTTCCTTTCCTTCAAGTTTTTCCCATTGAAAAAGACCCGTATACAACAATATATTGTTATATCCGAGTCTTCTTTTTTACATCCAAAAAACTCAAATAGGGCAATATATTGTTCTATATGAGTCTCGTTATTTAAGACAAGCCAGATTATTTAATAATCAGTATGTTGACTTGACCCACTAAAAAAGTGCCAACTACTCCCTCAAGGGTTATTTTCAACGTACTTTCATTTTACCGAATATTTTTATAGACGTCAAGATATAGATGATTTGACTAATACTAATTTTTTCTGTTTTAGATCATCAAATTTAATATTAACTCTCTTTATTAATAGAGATAATTGCTTTTTTAGCCAGCACACTTTTTAAAATATACCAGATACTATATTTTTTTTGAAAAAACATAATCAATATTGCACTTATCAAAGGCAAAATAGTTAAAAAAACGGCTTTTTCAACCAAAATTCTAGTAAAATATACTCCTAAAAAAGCTCCAATTATAAATGAAACGATGATCAATAAATAATAACTGGTGTTTTTTAATAACTGGTAATCTTTTTTAAATAGTGCCTGAAATAAATATTCAGTTCCACTTCTTAAATTACCAGTGCACATTGTTGATGAAAATGGTCGTCCTAAAACTTTTCTAAAACTTTCGGCCTGCATCACACATAAAAATGATATGAATATATTTGCAATTATATTCGTGATATGATTAATTGGAATAAAGCCGACTATCATTATGATTACTATTTCTAATAAAATGATAATTTGCCGCCAATGAAACCTGGTATTATTTTTATTTCTAATATACATTGCCGCTAAGACTCCCAAAGAAAAAGCAACTATTGGAATGAAATATCTAATTGTCTGGATATAAGCTCCATTTGCAAGTGTCATTCCCAATCTTACGATATTACCAGTTTGAGCATTAGCAAAAACTTTATCTCGACAGCAATATGTATATGCATCTAAAAAACCGCCAACTAACGCTAATAAAATTGCCAATATAAATGACTCCGATTTCTGTTTTTCATCCATAAATATTCTCTCCTATCAAGATTCAATATATAACAGATTCTATTTACTGGCTATTGATTTCCCAATTTAAGAAATTTATGTCTTAAAAACAGCTTATTTAAACTTGATAATTGCATAATTTTTTAAATTATTCATGAATATTAGTATCAATGTATACATTTGTGTATGATGAACAAATCTAGCCCCAGTTATTTATAATTTTTGTCCCTATTATTTTCAAATAAAATTAATATAATAATGATGTACTAAAAATAAAACATTTAATCATAGATACTATCACACAGGAGGAGAGCAAACATGAACTTATCTTATCAATATTATTCTTTATCTAATAATCATGAAAATTGTCCAGCTTGGGTTGAAAGTGAAAGATATTTCAACTGTGAACATTTTTCAAAATTAATTCGTTTCTTTACTAGAAGATTCTAAAAAAAATATCCCCCTATAATAAAACGTACTATTTTGATCTATATCTTATTCAATAATTTGGATCAATTATAGTACGTTTTTTTTACTTTATCAAAAATCTTGTATTATTTCGTTATTTGTTAAATTTATCCTGTTAAAATGTTAAAATTATGTTATAATTTTTTATCATAGTTGACAATTTTTATCAACCTAGTAATATTATGAATAACTAATGATAAGGGTGATTAATATGGATATAAAAATATACGCCGGTACTGTAAACCAGTATTACACTGATGACTGGATCTTAAACGAAGATGATAAAGAATCTTTAAAAATCGTGAAAGTTACTTCAAAGATAGAAAACAACGACAACCACTACATTCAAGAAATGGTCGCTAACTGGGAAAAACAAATATTACAGAGTATTTCTAATATTAAAAACAAGAACTATCCCAGCTGGTCTGAAATTCGCTCTGATTATTTAACAGCTCGTTTTATCCAAGAAGCTTATAGCGCTCTAATAATGTATAGTGCATCATTGATTTATCATTTACCGTTTCCAGAAACCATCAAATCAGATACTAGTTTAGAAAATCATGATTTAGTTCAAATGGCACTTAATGATGAAAAATACAATTGGTCTTTATTTAACGGAACGACTTGCTGGTTACCAATTAATGAACAATTAACCTTTTATGGTCCTAATCCAACTGGTCAAACTATCGTTATCGCCACGACTGGAACTCTGTTAAATGAATTAAAGCATATTAATCATCTAGGATGGAATGGTAATGAAAGATCTATTATCAATTGGTATAAATTTGAAAAAAAACAAGATGAAAAAAGCTGCTTATATAATACAGAATTTTTAGCTAAACAAGCTTTTTCAATTTTATACCAAACTGTCGCATTTGCAAATAAAAACAATGTTCCTATTTTACTGAGTTATTAATCATCATAATTTACATTAAAAGGTATTAATTGATATCAATTAATACCTTTTATTAATGTTATTAATATTTTCTATTATTTTTCAAATTAATAAACAAAATTTTAATATTTTTTTGATATACTTTAATTGGTGGTTATGATGTTAGAATGTTATATAGTATCTGATAAATTTTTCGATTTAAAATCAATCAAAAATCTCTATCAACAATCATTCCCTAAAAATGAACTGAGTCCTTTTAAATTATTATTAAATCCTCAAGTTACAACATATGCATTCTATGATAAATCTGATTTTATTGGATTTATCAGCATCTTAGGTCATTTAGACATTATAAATATTATTTATTTTGCCATAGCCAATAATAAGCGAAGTCAAGGTTATGGTTCCCAAATCTTATCACAATTAAAACTAAAATTCCCAAAACGCAGAATTATTGTTGATATTGAAGCTGAAAACAAGCAAGCTGATAATAATTTACAGCGGCAGCAACGCAAACGATTTTATTTAAAAAATGGTTTCCATATAACTACGATAGCTTATCATTGGCGAGATGAAGATTATATTATTTTAATTGACGGTAATGACATTACTGCCAAAGAATTTGATGATTTTTGGAACTACTTTACCAAAAATTCATCATTACAATTTTAATTTAAAAATATAAATATTTATCAAAAAAGGAGGAGAGATACATTTAATGAATGAAAAATTAAAAGAAAAAATTCAAGAATCTCTAGCTAGTGTGGTCCCAATCACACTGATTGTCTTGTTTTTAAGTGTCACTTTAGTCCCGATGGAGATTGGTACCTTGGCATTGTTCATTACTGGAGCCGTCTTGTTGATTATTGGAATGAGCTTTTTCCAATTTGGTGCTGAAATTGCCATGACACCATTAGGACAAGGAATTGGGCGTCAATTAATGAAAACACATAAAATCATCCTAACGATCATTATCTGTTTTCTAGTAGGAACTATAATCACGATTTCTGAGCCAGATCTACAAGTTCTTGCCGCTCAAGTAGCTTCCATCCCCAATCAAGTAATTATTTGGAGCGTTGCTGTTGGTGTTGGGATTTTTATGATCGTTTCAATTATTAGAATTCTTTTTAAAATTAGCTTACCAAAACTATTAACAGCCTTATATTGTTTACTCTTTCTATTATCCTTTTTCACTCCTAGTGATTTTATAGCTGTAGCTTTTGATTCTGGTGGTGTAACTACAGGACCAATGACAGTACCATTTATAATGGCAATAGGAATTGGTTTTTCAGCAACTCGAAGCGATAAAGATGGAAATAATGACAGTTTCGGTTTAATTGCTTTATGCAGTATCGGACCAATTTTAATGATTCTGTTATTAAGTATTTTCTATAATCCAACGGAAGCTATTTACAGTGCAGTTGAAATAACACCAGTATTAATGAGCCAGGATGTTGCCCGTGAATTTATCATTGCTTTACCACAATATGCTAAAGAAGTAATGATAAGCATGCTACCAGTAATTGGCGTTTTCATCATTTTCCAACTTTTCACTAAAAGATATCACAAAAAACAATTAATGAAAATGATTGTTGGTTTTATCTATACCATTATTGGTTTAATCTTATTTTTAACCGGTGTTAATATTGGTTTTGCTCCAGTAGGAAATCTATTAGGAAGTTATTTGGCAACAACGAATGTTCGTTGGATTTTAATTCCAATTGGAATGATTATTGGTTATTATATTGTTAAAGCGGAACCAGCTGTAAAAGTTTTAAATGATCAAGTAGAAGAAATTACCTGTGGTATCATTTCTCATAAAATGATGAATATGTGTTTATCAATTGGGGTAGCTTTTGCCGTAGGCCTAGCCATGTTTCGAGTATTGACTGGCATTAATATCTATTGGATAATAATTCCTGGATATGCTATTTCATTGATTTTAAGTCATATCGTTCCATCGATTTTTGTCGGAGTTGCTTTTGACTCTGGTGGTGTTGCCAGTGGCCCAATGACTTCAACTTTCTTATTACCATTTGCCATGGGAGTTTGTATTGCAATTGGTGGTAATGTGGTTACTGATGCCTTTGGAGTAGTTGCTTTAGTTGCTTTAACCCCTTTAATTACTATTCAGGCGATGGGACTACTTTATGCAATTAAATCTAAACATGAAACAGAGCCAGCATCTTTGGAAACTATTGATGATGATATTACTGTTGAAGACTGGGAGGAAGAATAATCATGCAACATTGTAATCAAGGTCATATAAAACTAAAAATTGTGCTTCTAATTACTAAAACTGAAGACGAAGAAATAATAAATGATGCGATGCAAGAATTAAAAATACCGATTTTTTTCCATGCCCGCGGACAAGGAACAGCTACTTCTGAAATTCTAGATATTTGTGGTTTATCAGGAACTAATCGTTTAATAACTGCTGTAGTTATTCCAGAAATATTAATTAAAGAAACTATAAGTCATTTAAATAAATTACTAACTATGAATAAAAAAGGCCAGGGAATTGCTATTGTGACTCCAATCAGCGGCATTCAAAATTCTGTCATGGGCATCTATGATAATAATTTAGATAAAGGAGAAAAAATTGAAAAAATGAAAAAGAATTATGCTTATTCAATGATATTAGTTGCTACAAATTATGGTTATAGTGATGACGTTATCGATGCAGCAAGAGCCGTAGGAGCTAAAGGTGGAACTATTATCAAAGGACGTCGCCGTGGTCTTGAAGAAGCATTGCACTTTTTAGGCATCACTTTACAAGAAGAACAAGAATTTACAATGATCATTGTTCCTCGGGAGAAAAAATCAGAAACAATGATGGCAGTAAATCAGGCTTGTGGCTTAAAAACACCAGCTCATGGAATTGTTCTAAGTATACCGATTGAAGAAGCAATGGGAATTGAAGAATAAAAATAATGTTATTTAGAAACTGTAACTAAAGCAGTAATTTTAAAATTACTTAGAGGCGTTACAGTTTCTTTTTAATATACATTAAATTTATTTATTATTTCTAGAAATATACCAGTTATTATTCGAAAGTTCCATAAATGATAAAATTTCATTGAACGAAACAGGATAATAATTATTAGCATCTACCCCGATATCATATCTTCGAATATTTGTAGATTTACATTCTTGATTATAAGTTGTACCCATAGAATGAATATGACCATGAAGATGAATAGACCCTCGATGACTTTTATTCCATTCCAATAAAGGATAATGCATCAATATCACAGGAACTTTATTGATTGACAATTCTAAGTAATCATAAATACCTTCAAAGAGCTCAGGATCATAATGTTTGTCATGATTGCCTTTAATTAAGATTTTCTTACCGTTAAGCTGTTTAATTAAATCATTTGCATAATCTACTGGAATCCGATATGAAAGATCCCCTAAAATATAAACTGTATCATCAGGTTTAACAATAGAATTATAATTAAAAATTAATTTTTTATTCATTTCATCAACATCCAAAAATGGTCGATTTTGCATTTTAATTACCGCCTTATGTCCTAAATGTAAATCACTAGTAAAATAGATCATTTTATCCCTCCTGCTATTATTATTTCATTTATTCATTATATTTTTAAAATCTTGATTACAAGTATTAGTAATTTTTCTTAAGTTACAAAAAATAAAATTTCGATTCAAGTCATCTTTGCCATAAATAAATTAGGCATTAAACCATTTTGGGGATTAATTTAATATAAATTTATCTCTATTAATTTCAAATACCACTTCTAAATATCTTATTTTTTTAGGCCAGACTGTAAAAAATCCTTTGTACCTTTATTCATATTAAAAATTGGTAAGAACTCTACAACTATTTCACCATCTTCTAAATAAACTATTATTTTACTCAAAAAATCATCTTTTTCAAAAATATATTCACTATTTTTATCTAGATATCTATTATACTTTAGCACTACTTCTACAAAAGATAAAAAATTGGTATTTGCAGTGATTACTATATCTGGCATAATATTTAAACTACCTACTTATTGGTATAGGAAATTTATCTATTACAATCTTTTTTATCAATTTGATATTCTAATTAAATATTTTTTGATAAAATCAAAGTTATATAAAAGAATAATAGCAAGTAATCTGGATTTTTCGAGCCATATTCAATAGAGGCTAATAAATTCATCTGTACCGACTTTTTCCTAGAATCTTCTTTTAGATAGAGATCAATCTCCCCCTTTTTAAGTTTTTACAACAAAATGAAATCCATTGGTGATTATTTTCTTTTCCTAAATGTAATTTTTAATAATAACTTGAATCTGTTTATTTACATTCTTTAGATGAATTTTATTTAATAATTTATTTTTATAATAATTATATCATTCAAGATAAAAACAATCTATATTGTGAAAAATTGTAAAAAAACTTTATATTCAATATATTAGTTGCCTGTTTTTATTTTCTTAGATATTTTTATTCAACAATAATTAGATAGTAAATGCACTTTATTTATAAAACTAAAGAACTACGATGTCGTAGTTCTTTAGCTAAACTTATTTTTTAAATCTTCAATCATTTTCTTTTATTAAGCTGGTACATCTTTCTTTCTAAAGATACGAAGAAATGTTCTTTAGGACTTTGATCGAAACAAATTAAATAAAAAGATAGGACTAGTCCACCAATTACAGCTACTAGCATATCTGTTATTGTATCATGGACACCACTGGTCCAATGATTGATAGCATCATAGTTGAAAAAGACCAGTAAGGCATATTCATAAAATTCCCATAATAACGCTACCATCGAATTAACTGCATTTAAAAACAAAATCATCAAACCTTTTCGGTGATTATCTCTTAAATAATATTTATATATGAAATATATCAATTCACAAATGACAACACCACTGGCACAATGGGTAAACTTATCATAATACGGTATTGAATAACCACCTAGACAACTTCCTAATAAACTAGCAAAATAAACAAAAACCAGATTGATGATATGGAATTCTAAAGGAACTTTGATATGTAATATTTTCATAAGTGCCGGTAAAATAAACGGCGTCAAGCAAGCAACAAAAGTCATACCAAAATATTTTCCTTGCCAATTAACAAAAAAAGCATATATCAAAGTTGCAACATAAATTATTAAACAGCTATACCATATAATTTTTATTTTTCTCATAATGACACCTCTTTTTTATTGTATCATTATTTCATGATAATAGTTACTAAAGAAATTATTTTTGCTTAATTTTAAATCAAACAGCTGATTAAAACATTATCATTATAAAATGTGATCTTTTCATAACAGACTATCACATTTTTTTACTTTAAATGTTTTATCATATTATTAGATTTTTAAAAATATTTTTATTATCTAACAATCCTTTCCAAGAAATATCAATTTAAGCTCAACACTCAATAATGTAAGCTTAACTAAAAAAGCTTAAATTTTATTTGATTGACAATAATTTTTTATTCAATTATCATGAAATCGAGGAAGATCTTGCTCAAAAAATGAGGAGGAAAATTTTATGTATCATGGACACTTTAAAGGTACCCATTTTCAATCAGGGTATCTTTATGGAATCAAATTATTGAAAAATAATTTTAAAATCTCAAATCAGCCAACTTTTTCAATCAACCAATCAAAAAAGGAATTTGCACTCAAATGTTTGCCAATTTATCAGCACTTTTATCCGGAAATCATTGAAGAAATCAAAGGACTGGCAAATGGCCAGCAAATAGATTTTGAAGACATACTAACATTTTTATTAAGTATGTATTGTTTTGAATTTGAAAATAAATGTACCTGTATTGCCATTTCTAATCATGATAATATTATTCTTGGTCGTAATAGCGATTTTGTTAGTTCATTAAAAAAACTAACCATGAATTGCATTTATAAACTAGATAATACATATGCATTTACTGGTAATACTACGGCATTTATTCAAATGGAAGATGGTGTTAATGAATATGGTCTAGCTTGTGGTTTAACTTTTATTTATCCAGAAACTATCGCTCCGGGATTAAATGCTGGGATGTTAATACGTTATATTTTAGAAAAATGTCAAACAGTAACCCAAGCGATTAATTTTTTAAAAGAAGTACCCATTGCTTCAAATCAAATAATTACATTAGCCGACAGCAAAGGAAGAATTGTAGTTGTTGAATGTAATTGCCAAAATGTTTTAGTAATTGATTCATCTAATCATTATTTAGTAGCCACTAATCACTTTAATTTACCCAGTATGCAGCTTTATAATAATAACAATATTGATAATTTAGCATCTGATAAACGATATTTAAATGCCAATCAAGCTCTAGCAAATCATCAATTATCAAAAGAACTGATAAAAGATATTCTATCTGGAAAACATGGCTTTATGTGTCAATATAGTCGTAAAAGTGGTGTCGATACTATTTGGTCAGTAATATATGATTTAAAAAATAAACAAATCGAGCGAGTTGAAGGTAATCCGGGACGAAAAAAGTATTTAAATGATAACCGCTTTAAATTTTAAAATTAAATGGTCGCTGACAGATATTTATTGTCAACGACCATTTTATATTATTTTTCTAAATCTAATTTAGCTAACTGATTTGCTAGTCCGATATAAGAAGCTGGTGTCATCGTAACTAAAGTATTACGATCTTGATCAGATAAAATTTCTAAGCTTTCAGCAAATTTAATAATATCTTCCTTAGAAATACTCTTACCACGAGTTAATGCTTTTAAAGTATCATAAGCATCAGGCACTCCATATTTTCTTAGCATTGTTTGAATTGGTTCTGCTAAAACTTCCCATTTCTCATTTAAATCGCTAGCTAGTTTTTCTTTATTAACAACACATTTTGCTAATCCATTCATCGTTTCATTAATTGCCTGTAATGAATAACCAAATGCTAGTCCAAGATTTCTTTGGCTTGATGAATCTGATAAATCACGCTGCATTCTTGATTTTGGTAATTTATTAGAAAGAGCTACACAAATATTATTAGACATATCAATGTTAGCTTCACTATTTTCAAATCTAATTGGATTTACTTTATGTGGCATAGTAGAACTTCCAACTTCACCTTTTACTGGAATTTGTTTAAAGTATTCCATGGAAATATATAACCACATATCAACATCAAAATCCGCTAAAACATTATTAAAATGACGAATTCCATCAAGAATATGACAAGTATAATCATGACTTTCAATTTGAGTTGTCAGTGGATTAAATTCTAATCCTAAATATTCTTCAACAAACTTCTTAGCTAATTCTGGCCAGTTTAAATCTGGAAATGCGGTTAAAATCGCACTGTAATTTCCAGTTGCCCCATTAAATTTAGCTTTAATTTTTACCGCTTCAATATTTTCAATACTTGATAAGAAACGATAAGCATAAACTTTAAACTCTTTACCAATTGTTGTTGGTGTAGCTGGTTGACCATGAGTATGTGCTAGCATGGCATCATCACTATGATCATTAGCCCATTGATCAATAGTTTTAGTTAACTCTTTAGCTTTTGGTAACCAAACATCTTTTAATCCATGTTTTATCATGCAAGCGTATGAAGTATTATTAATATCTTCAGATGTACATCCAATATGGACAAAGCTTTGTAAATAATCAAATCCTAAAGCTTTTACTTGTTCGTCGATAAAATATTCGACAGCTTTAACATCATGACGAGTTGTAGCTTCAATTTCTTTGATTCTAGCAAATGAATCATAGTTGAATTTACTAGCGATATCTGTCAATTTAGTCATATTTTGATGATCGAATTGACTTAAAACACTGCTTTCAACATTTTCTAATAAAAACTTCAACCACTGTATTTCGACAAAAACTCGATACTTTACTAAAGCATATTCTGAAAAATATTCACCTAAAGCATCTTTTACCCCCGAATAACGACCATCTAATGGACAAAGGGTTAAACATTCAAACTCTTGTTTTTCCATTCTATTTTCCACCTCTAAAATAATCTACACCAGCTTCAAACAATTTTTGATCCATTTCACCATAAACATTTTTAAAGCGGTTTTCACCTTGACGTTCACTGTGTCCCATCTTTCCGATAACACGACCATCTAAAGAAATAATACCTTCGATTGCATACATTGAACCATTAGGGTTATATGGTGTTTGCATTGTAACTTTACGATTTGGATCAACATATTGTGAGAATACTTGTCCATTTTCGAACAATTTTTCCATTGTTTCTTTTGGCGCCACAAAACGTCCTTCACCATGACTTACTGGAATTGTATATACTTCATCAACATTAACATATTTTAACCATGGTGATTTAACACTACCAATACGAGTATCCACCATTTGAGAAACGTGACGTCCAATAGTATTAAATGTTAAAGTTGGATCATCTTTAGACATATCTTTGATCTTACCATATGGTAATAATCCTAATTTAACTAAAGCCTGGAATCCATTACAAATACCAATCATCAAACCATCACGATTTTCTAGTAAATCAGTAATTGCTGCTTTCAAACGTGGATTACGTAAAACTGTTGCAATGAATTTACCAGAACCTTCTGGTTCATCCCCAGCTGAAAAACCTCCTGGTAACATAACGATATTAGCTCGTTTAATTGCTGCTTCTAACTCATTAATTGAATCTTCCAGCATTTTTTGTGTCTTATTTCTAATTAACACCATTTCAACTGCGGCACCAGCTTTTTTAAACGCTCTAGCAGAATCATATTCACAGTTAGTTCCAGGGAAAACCGGAATAACTACTAATGGTGTTTCAACAATTACTTTTGGCTGTAAAGTTGATCTAGTTTTACATGCCGCAACTTTTATTTCGCTTGTTGGAGCTTTTTCTCTAGTTGGATATACTTTTTCAAGTGGTGCTTTATTAACAGCATAAGCTTCATCTAATGAAATCACATCACCACCATAAGATAAAGTACCACTGTCGTTAGTAATAGCAACAATACGATACTTATCAAAAACACTTAAATCTTCTTCTGATTTAACCTCGATAATGATATTTCCATAACTGCGAGTAACATAGCTTCCTAAACTGTATTCACCATTAAAGGCAGCACCTATACCATTTCCAAAAGCCATTTTACTTACTGCTTCAATAACACCACCATCTTTAACAGTATAAGCGCTATAAATACGTTTTTGAGACATTAAAGACATGATCGCATCATATTGTTTTTGAAGGTGTTCTAAATCTAAAACTTTAAATTTATCCTTTTTAATCATTACCTCAGCTAAAACATGACCTGGTTCTTTAGCCTCAGGTGTCATAATATCATCAACTTCAGCACTAGTAATTGCAAATGAAACTAGCGTTGGTGGCACATGTAAATCCTCAAAAGAACCAGACATACTATCTTTACCACCAATAGAAGGTAGTTTTAATGCACTTTGTACTCGATATGCGCCTAATAAAGCCGCCATTGGTTTACCCCAGCTTACAGGATTATCTAATAGTTTTTCAAAGTATTCCTGGAATGAAAATCTAATTTTATGATAATCGCCACCCATAGCAACGATTTTAGCAATTGATTCAACAACGGCATACATAGCCCCATGATATGGTGACCACTTAGAAATAACTGGATTATATCCATAAGCCATAACTGAACATGTCGTTGTTTCTTTATCCAATACTGGAATTAAAGCTGCCATTCCTTCAATTTCACTATGATATTTAATTCCTCCAAATGGTGATAAAACGGTACCATTACCAATTGAAGAGTCAAACATTTCAATTAATCCTTTTTGAGAAGCAACTGATAATTTTGATAAAGTATCTTTAACAGTTTTAACAAAATTTAATTGTGGCTCTTCATCAAATGGAGTCTTAGTAAAATCAGGTAAAGTGATTTTAACATTTTGATAACGATCAGCACCAGCTGCATCTAAGAACTCTCTAGAAATATTGACAATATCTTGTCCCATATGTTTCATAACCAAACGATTTTGATCAGTAACTGTGGCAACTTGAACTACTTCTAAGTTTTCTTTAGCACATTGTTCTTTAATAAAATCAGCATCTTTTGGATCAATAACAATTGCCATTCTTTCTTGCGATTCTGAAATAGCTAATTCTGTACCAGTTAATCCTTCATACTTTTTCAATACAGCATCTAGATTAATCTCTAAGCCTGGTGCTAATTCACCAACGGCAACACAGACACCACCAGCTCCAAAATCATTACAACGAACAATTTTTTCACTTACTTCTTTATTTCTAAATAATCGTTGAATTTTTCTTTCTTCAACTGGATTACCTTTTTGTACTTCAGCACCAGCTGTTTCGATTGATTTAACATCATGAGATTTAGAAGAACCAGTAGCTCCTCCAATACCATCACGACCAGTACGACCACCGATTAATAAAACGATATGACCTTTTAATGGTTCTAACCGTTTAACTTGTTCTTTTGGAGCAGCAGCTACAACAGCTCCTAATTCCATTCTTTTTGCCGTATAACCATCATCATAAATTTCATGAACATAACCTGTAGTTAAACCAATCTGGTTACCATATGATGAAAAACCATGGGCAGATTCTTTACATAATTTTCTTTGTGGTAATTTACCTTCAATTGTCTCTGCCAATGTTTTACGAGGATCACTAGCTCCCGTAATTCGCATTGACTGATATACATAAGCCCTTCCAGATAATGGATCACGAATGGCACCACCTAAACATGTTGCCGCCCCACCAAATGGTTCGATTTCCGTTGGGTGGTTATGAGTTTCATTTTTAAACATTAATAGCCATTGTTCATCACCCTCATTAGTATGGACAGTTATCTCAATTGAACAAGCATTAATTTCTTCAGAAACTTCCATATCATCCAAATATCCAGCTTTGCGTAATTCTTTCATGGAAATTGTCGCTAAATCCATCAATGTCAAAGGACGTTTAGTATCGACACCATAAACTAGATGGCGACTAGTTTTATAATCTGCAACATCTTTTTCAAGAATTTCTTTAAAAGCACCATTTTCAATTTCTAAATCAGTAATTACTGTTGCAAATGTAGTATGACGACAATGATCAGACCAATATGTATCTAATACTTTTAATTCAGTTTCCGTTGGATCACGTTTTTCTTCATCTTTGAAATAATCTTGAGTTACTTTTAAATCATCATAACTCATTGCCATACCATTATCTTGCAAGAATTTTTCTAACCCAGCTTTATCTAGTTGGTTAAAACCTTCAATTACCGGTACCGGTTTGATTTCAGGAGCAACCTCATTTAAATCATCTGGTTTTTCTAAACTAGCTAATCTTTGGTCAACAGGGTTGATTAAAAAGTGTTCAATTTGATCTAAAACTGTCTTTTTATCACCATCAAAAGTAATAGCATAAACTCGAGCACATTTTACTTTTGCCTCAGTATTTCCAGTTAAAATAGCAAAACATTGTTGACATGAATCGGCTCTTTGATCATATTGACCAGGTAAAAACTCAATAGCAAAAATTTCTTCATTATCATTTACAGGGAATTCTTCTTGATATACTTCATCTACCATTGGCTCAGCTAAAATAGTATTAATACCCTGAGCTAAAATGTCATCACTAATTCCCTGAACATCATAACGATTAATAATTCTCAAAGAATTTATTTTTAATCCTAATTGTTCAATCAAGTTGTTTTTAGTTTCATTAGCCTCAGTAGCATAAGCTGGCCGTTTTTCAACATAAATTCGCTTTACACTGCTCATATTCATCCCCCTATCTTAATCCTATATCATGACGATAAAATTTACCTTCAAAATCAATTTTATCTGCTACGGCATAAACTTTTTCTCTAACTTCTTCAAGTGAATTACCAGTAGCACAAATATTTAAAACCCGTCCTCCATTAGTAACTAGTTTACCATCTTTGATTGCTGTTCCGGCATGGAATACTACACAATCATCATGATCTTCAATATTTTTGATTTCTAATCCTTTTGGATAACTTCCTGGGTACCCTTGACTAGCTAATACCAGACAGGCAACATGCAAATCATTCCATTTAACTGGAACATCTTTTAAAGTTTTAGTAGCACAAGCTACCATAATATCATATAAATCACTGTCTAAACGTAACATGATTGATTGAGTTTCAGGGTCACCAAAGCGAACATTAAATTCTAATACTTTTGGCTGATTATTTTCAATCATCAATCCAATAAAAACAACACCACGATAATCCATCTTATCAGCTTTCAAACCAGCCATAAATGGATCTAATATTTCGGTCTTGAAAATTTCATCCATTCCTTCAGGTAAAAATGGATTAGGTGATACAGTTCCCATTCCCCCAGTGTTAGGTCCAGTATTACCATCATTTACTTGTTTATGATCTTTGGCACTAACCATTGGGACAATTGTTTCACCATCAGTAAAGCAAAGTAAAGAGCACTCAAATCCGGTTAAGAATTCCTCTAAAACAACTTTACTTCCGGCACCATCTAAACTGCCATCGATCATCATTTCTTTTAAGGTTTTAATTGCCTCATCTTTATTTTCAACAATAACAACCCCTTTTCCAGCGGCTAATCCATCAGCTTTAATAACTAATGGGTAGTCAAAATCATCGATTGCTTTAACTGCCTGATCATAATTATCAACTTCTTGATATCTGGCAGTTGGAATATGATGACGAATCATAAAGTCCTTAGAAAATGCTTTACTTCCCTCTAATGTTGCAGCATATTTTTTAGGACCAAAAACTAATAATCCAGCCGCTTCTAAATCATCAGCTAATCCATTACATAAAGGAACTTCAGGTCCAATTACAGTCAAATCGATTTGATTCTTTTTAGCAAAATCAACGATCGTCTGATTATCTTCAACACTGCCTTCAATACATTCTCCAATTTCAGCAATTCCTGGATTTCCAGGAATTGCATAGATTTTATCAACCTTTTCACTTTGATTTAATTTATAAGCAATCGCATGTTCACGACCACCACTACCAATTACAAGTACTTTCATATCTTATTGCCTTTCTTTTAATGTCTAAAATGACGATACCCAGTAAATACCATTGGAATCCCTTTTTCATTACAATAATCAATTGAATCTTGATCACGGATTGAACCACCTGGCTGTACAATCGCTTTAATACCTGCTTTATAAGCAACTTCAACACAATCACTGAATGGGAAGAAAGCATCACTAGCTAAAACAGCGCCATTGAAATCTTTATCTGGATTATTATGAATAGCATTTTCTAATGCCCAGACACGTGATGTTTGACCACCACCGACAGCTAAAGTGACTCCATTTTTAACGATACAGATAGCATTTGACTTAACAAATTTAACAACTCGCATACCAAATTCCATATCACTGATTTGTTCAGGGGTTGGTTTAGCTTCAGTTACACAATTCATTTCTTTGATCATTTCAGTATTAATATCTTGAACTAGTACTTTACCTTCAAGATATTTAATGTCATATTTTGCTTCTCGAACATCAGGATTCTTTAATTTTAAAATTCTTAAGTTTTTCTTTTTCTTTAATACTTCTAAAGCATCATCATCAAAATCAGGAGCAGCGACGATTTCTAAGAAGATCTTATGCATTTCTTCAGCTGTTCTTTTATCAATTTTATAATTAACTGCTACGATACCACCAAAAATACTTTGAGGATCAGCTTCATAAGCTTTCATATATGAATCATAACCATCTTTACCAATAGCTACACCACAAGGAGTTGAATGTTTAATTGCAGCAGTAACGATTTGATCTTTAAATTCACGAACAACGGCAACAGCTCCATATAAATCATTTACATTATTGAAAGAAATTTCTTTTCCATGTAATTGTTCATAATCTAATAAACTATGTTGTACAAATGGATCAACATAAGCATTAGCCCGCTGTTGTGAATTTTCTCCATATCTTAAATGTTCTGTTTTCTTTAAACTAATATTTAAAGTATCAGGGAAATCATCACCAACCACACCAGCAAAATATCGAGAAATCATCGCATCATAAGCACCAGTTGTTGAAAAAGCTTTATATGCCAGATTTAATCTAAAATCAAAATCATCAGTATTATTTTTAATAGCTTCCAGTACTTTACTATAATCACCAGGATCAGTAACAATTAAAACATCTTTAAAGTTTTTAGCTGCTGAACGAATCATTGAAGGACCACCAATATCGATGTTTTCAATCATTTCAGCCATTGGTTTTCCAGCTTTTAAAGCCTTTTCAAATTCATATAGATTGACACAAACTAGATCAATTGGCTGAATTCCCATTTTTTCTACTGTTTCAACATGTTCTTTAACATCACGTCTAAATAACAAACCACCATGAACTTTAGGATGTAGTGTTTTTACCCGTCCATCCAAAATTTCTGGAAACCCAGTTACATCATCAATTGCAATACAAGGAACTTTGGCTTCTTGTAATTTAGCCATTGTGCCACCAGTAGAAACAATTTCAAAACCTAGTTCCACTAAACCTTGACAAAATTCCACAATTCCTTCTTTATTAGTAACACTTACTAATGCTCTTTTCATTTTAAATCACCTTAGCCCTTTCATTTTCAACAACTATTTTTCCATCACAATATAAAGCTACAGCTTTTGGCAAAATTCGATGCTCAATTTCTAGTACTCGTGCTTGAATATCTTCAGCCTTATCTAGATCATCAATATTACATGCCTCTTGTAAAATAATTGGTCCGCCATCTACTTCACCATTAACAAAATGAACAGTAGCTCCTGTAACCTTTACACCTCTAGCTAATACCCGTTCATGAACATGCATTCCATAAAAACCTGGCCCACAAAATGATGGTATCAATGATGGATGAATATTAATAATTTTATTTGGATAAGCATCAATCAACACATCTGTCAAAATAGCCAGATAGCCTGCTAAAACAATCAAATCTACATTGCGTTCTTTTAGCATCTTGACTAATAATTCATCATCTTTTTTTACTACTGCTGTTTCAATTCCGGCATTTTTGGCCCGCGTTAATCCATAAGCATTTTTGCGGTTAGAGACAACTAAAACAATTTCACCATTAATCTTCCCAGCTTGACAGGCATCAATAACTGACTGTAAATCAGTTCCCCCACCAGAAACAAAGACGGCAATTTTTAGCATAAACTTACTCCTTTTTCACCAGCTTCAATATTTCCAACTAAGTAACATTTATCTCCAGCAGCTTCAATTGCAGCAGTAGCTTTAACGACATCATCAGGATCAACTGCAATTACCATACCAATACCCATATTAAAAGTATTATACATTACCTCTTCACTAACATTTCCTTTTTGAGCAATCAATTTAAAGATTGGTGGTACTTGATAACTATCTTTTTTAATAACTGCTCGAACACCATCTGGTAACATTCTAGGAATATTTTCATCAAAACCACCACCAGTAATATGGCTACATCCTTTAATAGTTACTCCAGCATCTTTAATATTTTTTAAAGCTTTAACATAAATTCTTGTCGGAGTTAATAATGTTTCACCTAATGTACTATTTAATTCCTCATAATAAGTATTTAATGATTCTTCAGTCATTTCAAAAACTTGACGTACTAGTGAAAAACCATTACTATGAACGCCACTAGACGCAATTCCAATTAAGACATCACCAGGTTTAATATTTTCACCATTGATAATATCTTTTTTATCAACGACACCAACAGCAAATCCAGCTAAATCATAATCATTTTCCGGCATCAATCCTGGATGTTCTGCAGTTTCACCACCAACTAAAGCACAACCAGATTGTTTACATCCTTCAGCGACTCCGCTGACAATTGTAGCTATCTTTTCAGGATAGTTTTTACCACAAGCAATATAATCTAAGAAGAATAATGGTTCACCACCAGAACAAGCAATATCATTAACACACATAGCTACGGCATCAATACCAATCGTATCATGTTTATCCATGATAAAAGCTAGCTTAACTTTAGTTCCACATCCATCAGTACCAGATAATAACACTGGTTCATCCATTTCTTTGATCTTACTTAAATCAAAAGCTCCGGCAAATCCGCCTAAACCACCTAATACTTCAGGACGCATTGTTTCTTTAACATGTTTTTTCATTAATTCAACTGATTTGTAACCAGCTTCAATATCTACTCCGGCTTTTTTATAATCCATCTTATCTTCCCCTTTTTTATTTTTGCATTCTCGCTAATACGGCTTTATAAGTTTCAATTAAATCACCAATATCTTGTCTAAAAACATCTTTGTCATATTTTTGGTTAGTATCTACATCCCATAAACGACATGAATCAGGTGAAATTTCATCAGCTAATAGGATTTGTCCATCTGGAGTTTTTCCAAATTCGATTTTAAAATCTACTAATTTTAAATTTAAACTTAAGAAAAATTCTTTCAATAATTCATTGATTTTTAAAGTTTCTTGTTTAATGAAATTATATTCATCACGAGTACATAATTTTAAAGCAACTGCATGATCTTCATTGATTAATGGATCACCATAATCATCGTTTTTATAACTTAATTCAAAAATTGGTTCATCTAAAACGATTCCTTCTGGTGCCCCTAAACGACGACAGAAAGATCCTGTGGTAATATTACGTACAATTACTTCAAGTGGGAAGATTTCCACTTTTTTAACTAAAACATCACGATCATTTAATTTTTTTATCATATGTGTTTTAATTCCTGCTTCTTCAAGCATATCAAAGATAATACAAGAAATAGTGTTATTTAAAACTCCTTTTCCTTCAAACTGATCATGTTTAACTCCATTACCAGCTGTTGCATCATCTTTATAGTGAATTAAATATTCATCTTCTTTATCAGTTTTATAAACTTGTTTTGCTTTTCCTTCATATAATAATTCTGCCATCTTTAATCTCCTCTTATTTATATTTTTCCATTACTTCTTCATTAGCTTTCATTGCCTGTTTTTCCATATCTTGACGATAGGCCAGTAATTTTTCTTTAATTTCATCATGTTTAATTGCCATAATTTGTAACGCTAAATACGCAGCATTTTTACTTCCGTTGATTGCCACTGTTGCTACTGGAATTCCTGAAGGCATTTGGACAATTGATAATAAGGCATCCATTCCATCAAGAGTAGCACCACTGATTGGAACTCCAATTACTGGTAAAACAGTTTGTGAAGCGACAACTCCTGGTAAAGCAGCTGCCATCCCGGCTGCAGTAATAATTACTTCAGTACCATCACTTTCTGTTTCCTTAATAAATGAGCTAAGTCCTAAATGTGCTCGGTGAGCTGATAAACAACGTACGTTTACTTCAACTCCATAATCTTTTAAAATCGTAATAGCTGGTTCAACCTTACTTAAATCACTTGTTGAACCCATAATAATTGCAACTTTCATCGTCTCTTCCTTTCTATTAAACCACTAAAAGTGACCTGCGTCACTTTTAGAATAGTCCCACAATCTTTCCATCTTTATCTATATCCATATTTACTGCTGCAGGTTTTTTAGGTAACCCTGGCATTCTCATAATGCTACCAGAAATTGCAATTAAGAATCCAGCACCAGCAGCAGGAATTAAATCATTGATCTTAACAGTAAATCCTGTTGGTCTTCCAAGTAAATTAGGCTGATCAGATAAAGAATATTGAGTCTTAGCTACACAAATAGGTAATTTATCCAATCCTTGAGCCTCATATTTTTTCATTTTATTAATGACTTTTTTATCGAAAGCTACCCCACTAGCTCCATAGATTTCTTTGGCGATTGTTTCAATTTTTTCTTTAATTGATAAATCTAAACTATATAATGGTCGATAATCAGCTTCTTTAGTTTCTAAAATTTCAATTAATTTTTCAGCTAATTCAATACCACCATCAGCACCTTTTTCCCAAACTTTAGAAATCGCAACATCAACCCCCATCTTGTTGCATGTTTCCTTTAACAACTGTAATTCAGCTTCGCTGTCCGTTGGAAAAGCATTGATTGCTACAACTGAAGGCAAATGATATTTTGCAATATTTTCAATATGCTTTTCTAGATTTTGAATCCCAGCTTTTAAAGCTTCAAGATTTTCATTAGCTAGATCTTTTTTATCCATTCCTCCATGCATTTTTAAAGCTCGAACTGTAGCTACGATTACCACAGCTTGAGGATTTAAATTAGCTTGACGGCATTTAATATCTAAGAATTTTTCAGCCCCTAAATCAGCACCAAATCCAGCTTCAGTAATTGCATAATCACCTAATTTGATTGCCAGTTTAGTTGCCATGACTGAATTACATCCATGTGCGATATTGGCAAAAGGTCCACCATGAACAAAGACTGGCGTATGATCTAATGTTTGAACTAAATTAGGCTTGATTGCATCTTTTAGTAAAAGTGTAACTGCACCAGTTGCCTGTAAATCATCAACAGTTACTGGATTACCATCATAATCATAGGCAACGATCATTTTTCCAGCCCGTTCTTTAAGATCTTCAAGACTAGTAGCCAGACATAAAATTGCCATAACTTCACTGGCAACTGAAATATCAAAACCATCTTCACGAGGTACCCCGTTCACTTTACCACCCAAACCACAGACAGTATGTCTTAATGCTCGGTCATTTAAATCCACACAACGTTTCCAAACGATATTACGAACATCAATATTTAAAGGATTTCCATGGTGAATTGAGTTATCAAGCATTGCTGCAATCAAGTTGTTAGCAGTTGTAATGGCATGAATATCACCAGTAAAATGTAAATTAATGTCTTCCATTGGTACTACTTGGGCATAACCACCACCAGCAGCACCACCTTTAATTCCAAAACATGGTCCTAATGATGGTTCTCGCATCGCAACGATTGATTTTTTCCCTAGCTTATTTAAAGCCTGTGACAAACCAATCATCGTTGTTGTTTTTCCCTCTCCTGCTGGAGTAGGATTAATAGCAGTAACTAAAACTAATTTACCATCAGGATTATTTTCAACCCGATTGATTGTTTCCAAAGAAACTTTAGCTTTATATTTACCATATAATTCTAAATCATCTTCTTCTAAACCAATTTTACTTGCAATATCTTTAATTGGTTTCATTTTTGCACTTTGTGCAATTTCAACATCAGTTAACATAACGCCACCCTTTCAAATCAAATTTTTTAAAGGAATATTTACATCTTCTTTATACCATATTTCGGCTCTTTTCTCAACCAATACCACTATTTAACCAGTATTTTAAAGACTCATTCCTAAAAGCAAAAAAAGTCGCACCAATCTAGACTTAATGGCCCAGACGGTCGACTCTTCTACGATTATACTCCCTGTGGTTAATTCCACTTCCGTCAGTCGTATAACTTATCTGCATGATATCATTAATTGAATAAAGTTTCAAGCCCATTAATAATAATTTGCAAATCTAATAACTATACTTAGCTATCTTATCTAATACCCGCTGTTTCTCATCGCCTTCTAAAATTATCGGCTGATAATTATTACGACTGGAACTAGAAGTGATTGAACAAGGAATAATTTCATGATTTTCACTAGTTAATTTACCATCAGTAAAATTAAACGTTACCGAATAAATCATTGAATCAGTATCACTAGGATTTCGATTACCACCAAAACAAAAATTACCTAATGAATAAACAATTTGTTTACCATTATATTCTTCGATTCCCTGAACAACATGAGGATGGGAACCAACAACTAAATCAGCTCCACAATCAATTGAAAATTTTGCCAGTTCTCTTTGATCACTATTGGCATAATACTCTCGTTCAATTCCCCAATGGTAGAAAACCACTACAGCATTAGCGCCACTTTCGTTTTTCAATTGTTCGATTGCTGCTTTTATCTGAGCTCTACCTTGATCATTATTCATCGATACGGACATTGAACGATAACCTAAAAAGCCAATTTTAACGCCATTTATCTCTTTGACACATGATGTCTCATAACCAAAGTATCCAATGCCATTTTCATCTAAAATATTCTTAGTATCACTTAGTCCTTGGGCAAAATAGTCTTCAGAATGGTTATTAGCTAGAGAAACCAGCTCAACACTTCCATTTGTCAAAATATTAGCATATTCATACGGTCCACTAAAAGCAAATGTTTTTTCCATATGAGAAGTAGCTGAGGTCAATGGTCCTTCGAGATTAACGATCGTTAGATCATCTTGTTCAAAGACGCTCTTTACATTTTTCAAAAAGTAACTTGAATCATTCCCTTGATTAGCATACTCAGCATTAAAAGAACCCGAATATTCCTGACCAGCATAATTGCCTAAAGTACAATCACCTGCAAAACTCATTTTAACACTGACATTTACGGGCTCACTTTTTTCCTCAGTTTCGACTTTATTATCAGATCGATCATTATCATCTTCTAAACTTTCCTTAGTCACTGTAGAACATCCGACTATCAAAAATAACATCAATAAACACAATTGTATTTTTTTCATTTTCTTTCCCCTTTCCCTGTTATCAATCAATAAAATCACTAAATTTTCCAGTTAATTCAAGTATAACATATTTGTCATTTAAAGAAACTATAATTCACTATCATTTCCAAATAATATTATTTAAGATTATATCTTTAAAACTATTATTTCCTTTGTTATAATTTTATCCAGGAGGCAGGTATGATAAAAGAAGTAGAAAATAAAATGGATTATGATCAATTATTAACTGAAAGTGATCCAAATATTAATTTAGTCCGTGATTATTTAAAACATGGTGTTTTATATGGCTATTATGTTAATAATGAACCAGTAAGTTTTTTAGCCCTAGAAATTCTTGATGGTGAAGTAGAAATTAAAAACGTTTTAACTTTACAAGAATTCCGTAATCGTGGTTATGCCAAAGCATTAATAAAATTTGTTGAAGAGAAATACTCTTCTTATCCCAATATTCTAATTGGAACTGCGAATTCCAGTTTAGAAAATATTACATTCTATACTCGTTTAGGTTATAGTTACAGTCATCGAGTTGAAAATTTCTTTATCGATTACTATCCTAAGGAAATCTTTGAAAATGGTATGCAGGCAACTGATCTGCTATATTTTAAAAAAAGTAATCATAATTCTAATCTAAACTAAATAACTTCTCCCTTATATCAGGGGAGAAGTTATTTTATCTCCACTTTAACAAACAAATATTAATAACAATTAGTTGTTAATATCGTCTAAATCTAATTTTAAATAATTATTTGCTGCTAAATACCCTGCCATAAATTTATATATTACTTCAATCAAGTCATATGCAAGCTTACCTCCATTATGAGTAACGATTCAAAAATTAATAGTCGTTTTAAGATCTAATAAAGATACCTAGCAATTTCATCATCTAAAAACAAAAAACATTGTGGAAATACTTTATGCTTAGCCTTGTCCATCATCTTTTAAAGAGCTTGAATTCTTTGTTTCGTTGTTACACTAAAACCACCATAATAAATCTTTTCAATTTGTTTTTATCAAAACCAAAGTAATTTCTAATTTTTTTCCATGTTTATATCACTTGCCAAATAATAAAGCAGTTAAAACAATTCGGCAACTTTTACCAAACTATTCCAACTGCTATTTATTAATTTATAAAAATATCCTTTTTTATACAAAAATTAATTAATTTTTATCTTGTTTATTATGCTTAGCAACATAATCTTTAATTCCTGCAAATACTTCTTCACTAATAATATGTTCGATTCGACAGGCATCTTCTTCAGCTACTTCTTTAGAAACTTTAGCAGTAGCCATTAAAAAATCGGTCAAATAAAGATGTTTTTCATAAACAGAATTAGCTTTATCTAACCCTAATTCAGTAAATTCAATTAATCCTTTATCATCAACCGTAATATAACCATCATTTTTTAAAATTCCGACTCCACGACTAACGCTTGGTTTACTAAAGCCCAATTCTTTAGCTACATCAATCGAACGAACACTATTATTACGTTTTTTCAATAACAAAATAGTCTCAAGATACATTTCTCCTGATTCATGCATATTTACGCCTCCAATTCATATAAATAAGTATACCAATAATATAACAAAAAGAAAACCGGAATAATTCCGGTTTTGAAAGTACACGAACTATTTTTAGAATGATAATTATAATGGCTAAATTATTTATCACTTATTTAGGATGTGGATTTTATAGCTCGATATTTGAAAATGCATACTTATGACTTGAAGGATAATTTAAACTTGCATCTTCAAAAACTTTCATCCATTTTGGCTTGCAAAATGACACTTGAGAATGAAATCAAATATTAAAGAAATCATTATATTTAAGGAATTTGGCTATTCAAGTTAATATTATTTATTATTCGACGGGATAAATATTAGTAAGAAGTATCCATACTTCTTCGAGAAAAAGGTGAATAGCATGCATGGATACTCTTACCAAATTATACTTATAATTATGTTTTCTAAATTTATTAGGAAATTTAATCGTTGTAGGTATTAGATAACTAATATAAGCATAAACTTAATTATTATTGATTTTCAATTATTTTTTTAATTTCATCAATATCATCATCTGTTCCATCATTCTCAACTTTATAAAGACACGGAACGTTGTATTGCTCAGCAATAACATCTCCAGCCTGGCAATAAGCTTCGCCATACCCTTGATCACCACTTACGATGACACCTTTGATTTTATCACCATTACCATTTAGAAATTCTTCAACTTCTGGTGGAACATCTCCATAACCATCAGTGTATGTAAATAAGATATAATCTCCACTTACAGTTTCGCTACCAGAAACAATTTCTAAAGCATCAACGCCTAAGCGATCAACAATACTTTGAACATTACCAGTTCTTGATGCATATACTACTTTCATACGTTTACGTCTCTCCTTTTCTTAGTTAGCTTTAACTAACTATCTATATGTTAGCATAGACTAACCAAGAATGCAACTACTTTAGTAAACTTTTTTCAATTATTTTTCTAATTGATAGAATCCAGTTAATCCTGAATATTTACTTTGGCTTCCTAAACGATCTTCAATTCTGATTAATTGGTTGTATTTAGCAATACGATCAGTTCTTGAAGCAGAACCAGTCTTAATTTGACCAGCATTAGTAGCTACAGCAATATCAGCGATTGTAGTATCTTCAGTTTCTCCTGAACGGTGAGATACAACAGCTGTGTAGTTAGCTTTTTGAGCCATTTCGATAGCTTCTAATGTTTCAGTTAAAGTACCAATTTGATTTACTTTGATTAAGATTGAGTTAGCTACACCACGTTCGATACCCATTTTTAAACGTTCAGTGTTAGTTACAAAGAAGTCGTCTCCAACTAATTGTACTTTTTTACCTAATTTTTCAGTTAAGTAATCCCAACCTTCCCAATCGTCTTGGTCTAAACCATCTTCGATAGAAATAATAGGATATTTTTCGCATAATTCAGCATAGAAATCTACTAATTCTTTAGAAGTGAAAGATTTATTATTTTCACCTGGTAAAACATATTTACCATCTTGGTAGAATTCACTACTTGCAACGTCCATTGCTAATTTAACATCTTCACCTGGTTTGTATCCAGCTTTTTCGATTGCTTCAATAATAGTTTTGATTGCATCTTCATTTGATGCTAAGTTTGGAGCAAATCCACCTTCATCACCAACTGCAGTATTTAATCCTTTAGAATTTAATACTGATTTTAATGCATGGAATACTTCAGCACCCATTCTGATTGCTTCTTTGAAGCTTGGTGCGTTAACTGGCATAATCATAAATTCTTGGAAATCTACGTTGTTGTCAGCATGTGCCCCACCGTTGATAATGTTCATCATTGGTGTTGGTAAAGTATAACTGTTAGCTCCACCGATGTAACGATATAATGGTAAACCTACGCTAGCAGCAGCTGCTTTAGCAACAGCTAAAGAAACACCTAAGATAGCGTTAGCTCCTAATTTACCTTTATTTGGAGTACCATCTAAAGCGATCATTTTATAATCGATTTCTCTTTGATTAGTTACTTCCATTCCAATAACAGCATCAGCAATAACATTATTTACGTTATCAACTGCTTTTTGAGTTCCTTTACCTAAGTAACGGTTTTTGTCACCATCACGTAATTCAACAGCTTCATGAACCCCAGTTGAAGCTCCACTAGGTACAATGGCACTACCAAAAGCACCACAATCTGTAGTTACTTCTACCTCTACAGTAGGATTACCACGTGAGTCAAGTACTTCACGTGCGTATACGCTTTTAATTTTACTCATTATTTCTCCTCCTCTATGATTCACTCTAACCCGGGTGACTAAGCCAGGTTAGAAAGAACCATTTATTCGCACGAAGTTAGTGCTACCTAACCATTTAATATAATACCACAAAATAACCTAATAATCAAGTAGCCACAACGACTATTAGACTAAATTTAAGTAATTTATTTTATCAATTTCTACATTCAAATTTTCTAACAGATATATAGTAAAAAATTGCTTAAAATAATTAAAAAACATTCTATTTTATTATACAAAAAATAATTTAGACATCTATGGAGTCATTTGTAAAAAAATAAAATTTACTTATTTTTAAAAGATATTCTTCGTTGTTTCAATTGACTTTAAACCATCTTTATTTTATACTTTATTCAGGTGGTTTATATTCACCTTAAATAGCTGACTACTATTTATAAAAATGTTAGAAAAATGATTTATTTGCACGAAGCATATGACTAAGATTTCTCTAGCCTAACTGATAAGTTTTTATCGGAGAATTCTTTTTAAATGCAATATTTTTGAAAGTGGCAACTACCTTTCATTAAAATATTACATTACTTATAATCACTTTTCTAATTTGGATATTTCATGTTGTAGGTATCCATCAAAAAAGCCATGGTGACATGGCTTTTTTATATATATTTTTAATGATTACATTTCCTACGATAAAGCTAATTCATACAATCCTTTCTAGATTAGATATATCTTACACGAACCACTTTTATTATTTTGATGCACTCTTGATATATATTTTTTTATCAATAAAATATCATCAGCAATGAAAGATAATTTATATTTTTACCCACTTTAGATCATCAATTGTCCTTTGTTTTTTCAGTTTCACATACAAAAAAGAACGTTAATATCAACGTTCCATAATCTACTATTCAATTATAATCATTGCAACCTCGACATTTTATATATCAAAAACGATAATGAAATAAAGCATCTTCAGATATCATTTTTTAATAAATTAAGCTTGTAATATTTATCATTAGTTAACTACCAACTATTCTAGATCAGCTTTACCTCTTTTTAAAAGATATAATAAATAATCCAGACAATCAATTTTCTTATTAACCTCATGAACCTGTTCCAGTAATTGACAACGATAACATTTTAAAAAACGAATTTGACTAGCTTTATCTTTCTTGTCTAAAAAACTGGCAATTTCCTGTTGATTACAGCCGGCATCTTTTAAATTTTGTATTAGAGTCTCTCTAGATAAATTAATATACTGTTCCATTAAACTTACCTCCAGTATTATTTTAAAAGGACAGCAATTAATAAGCAAATACTTACATTTTATACAATAATATAATTAAAAAGCATATCAAAAATTATTTTGAATCGTTGATAAAAGAAGGTACTGTTTCTTCCATAAATTGTAGTGCCTGATGTAAATCTTTAATTTCATTGATTAAAAGTTCATGCTGCTTGTTAAATAGTTCATTTCGTTTTTCCAGCGTATCATTGCCTGATCGAGTTAATTGACAATAATTTTTGATATCCTTTAAAGGCATCCGCATCTTTTTTAAATCTACAACTATTTCCAGTGTTTTTAAATCTTCATCGTTAAAAACTCTGATACCAGATTGACGATTTACTGAGGGAAAAATTCCCATCTTTTCATAATAGCGAATTGTCGATAAGGGCATTTTTAATTTTTTAGCCACTTCACCAATAGTGTATTCCATTATAATCCCCCTTTTGTTATTAAATTATACAAAACTGTAAATATTTTTTTAAATACCTAAAAGTAATAATCATTATGCAAAAAACGTATAAAATCATTAATTATTTAAAATTAATATTAATTTTAAATATTAACAAGCTAAGTTTAAAAATTACTTATCATATAGTATGATCATCTCTTCTATTTTTATTTTATCAATTAAAACACAAATTACAAATACCTATATTTAATAACTTAATATAGTTAAAAAGCATATATTTACCAATAAAAAAGAGGAAAAACTAGTTTTCCTCTAATACAATCTATTATAAACCTTGTTCTGTTAATTCTCTGGCAACATCATCTTTAATAGTTACCCCTTCAGCTTCCAGCTCTGCAATCTTATCTGCAAATTGAGGTAAGTATTTTTTATGAGCAATTAATAATTCATCTAATACTCGTTTAGCAGTAGCTCCTGAAGGAACTTGTGGATTTAAAATAAATGCCTGTAATGCTAGTCCATAATCACCTGTTACTGCTGCTTCTTCTACACACAATTCCATATTCTTCATACATTGTAACCATCCTCGTTGTGCTGGTTCTAATGGTCCAAACGCAATTGGTAATGCTCCAGCAGCTCCAATATGAGCAGAAACTTCAACTGCACAATCTACTGGTAAATCAGGTACTGCACCATTGTTTTTAGTTGTAACCACGATATGAGTATTTTTATTAGCATAAATTGAAGCGATTGTTTCACAAGCAGCATCACTATAATGAGCTCCTCCACGTTTTGCTAATTGTTCTGGTTTAACATTTAAATTTGGATCTTTGTATAATTCAAATAGTTCAGCTTCAGTTTGTTTAACTTGTTGTGCTCTAGTTCCAATTGTATTATATTCTTCTAATCCATGAGCCAACATTTCTTCTTGGCGATAATAATAACGATGATATCCACATGGTATTAAATTCATTTGTTTTAATTGTTCTTTAAAGAATGGAATGTCATGAATATTAGCAGGAATTCCTGCATCTTTTCCTTCATACATAGCATCGATAATTTTTCCAGTTACATCTTTACCGTTTAAATCAAAAACACGATGCCAATGGAAATGATTCAATCCAGCAAATTTATAAACTAATTGATCTAAAGTAGTTCCGATAGTTTCTGGTTCTGCCATCATTGCCCCTACTGGAACATTACATAATCCAATGACTTTATCCCATTTCCCATAACGCATAACTGATTCAGTAACCATACCACTAGGATTAGTAAAGTTAATTAACCAGGCATCAGGACATAATTCTTTCATATCTTCAACAATGCTTAAAATGACTGGGATAGTTCTAAAGGCTTTAAACATTCCCCCAGCACCATTAGTTTCTTGTCCTAACATTCCATAAGAAAATGGAATTCTTTCATCTTTAATTCTGGCATTTAAAAGTCCCACTCTAAATTGAGTAGTTACAAAATCAGCACCAGGTAAAGCTTCACGACGATCTAATGTCAAGTGAACTTTTACATCATATGGTGAAGCATCCCACATTCTTTGCGCCATTTTTCCAACGATTTCTAATTTTTCTTTTCCATCTTCAATATCAACTAACCAAATTTCTTTGATTGGTAGTTCATCATATCTTTTAATAAATCCTTCCATTAATTCTGGTGTATAACTACTACCACCACCAATTGTAACAATTTTTACAGGTTTTTTCTCCATCTAATTTACTTCCTTTCGTATAAGATAATTATATTTTAACGAATTTATTCTTGCAGATTAACATCTTTCATTTTCTGAAAAAAATTTTATTCTATCATAAAGACTTTAAAGAAATTATTACTTATTTGTTACTTTATATGAATCATTAATTATATATCCTGTCTTTGGCAGTTAAAAAGAAAAAAATGGTGCTAATTTGATATTGCTATCGAGTTAGCATCATTTTTATTTGCTTGGATGTCAGATAATAATTGGTTATTGGTTGATTTAATATGCCTGCAAGATCTCTTATGAATGGAGTGGATCTTGTTATGTTTATATAGCGGTTATTGTTGATTTCCACAATCCTGAACGACCTGATGAATTCACATATTTCGCTTGTTGAGTATTTGTTGTCAAGCACCTTGAATTGGAATATCCTTAGA
>NZ_CALUXO010000075.1 GCF_944324745.1 uncultured Thomasclavelia sp.
AAATGGTGACCCGCAGGCGATTCGAACGCCTGACCCTCTGATTAAAAGTCAGATGCTCTACCGACTGAGCTAGCGGGTCATATTGGCTGGGATACCTGGATTCGAACCAGGGAGATGACAGAGTCAAAGTCTGTTGCCTTACCGCTTGGCTATATCCCAATGTTAATGGTGGAGGAGGGCGGATTCGAACCACCGAACCGAAAGGAACTGAGTTACAGTCAGCCGCGTTTAGCCACTTCGCTACTCCTCCAAATGGTGCCGGCTAAAGGACTTGAACCCTCAACCTACTGATTACAAGTCAGTTGCTCTACCAATTGAGCTAAGCCGGCTTTACTTTACTTTTAAATGGTGGAGGCTAACGGGCTCGAACCGCTGACCCTCTGCTTGTAAGGCAGATGCTCTCCCAACTGAGCTAAGCCTCCATTTATCAGTGCCAATACATATTATCATTATCTGAGATATTAGTCAATAATTATTTTAAATTTTTTTAAATTTTTAAAGTGAAAAGTTAAATTCCACTTTAGTATTTCTTAAAAATGATTTTAGATAGATTTATGTCACTGAATTGAATAAATCTTTTATAATTAAAAAGACGATCCTAAAAAGATCGTCTTATTAGCTATTAATAACCTGGTTTACCTAATAGTTTAAACATATTCTTTTTGTAAACTTCAACACCTGGTTGATTGAATGGATTAACTCCAAGTAAATATACTGACATAGCACATGACATTTCAAAGAAGTAAACCATATATCCAAATCCATAAGCATCCATTTTATCCATTGTAATTAAAATATTAGGAACACCACCAGTATTTACATGAGCATCAATTGTACCTTCACAAGCTTTTTTATTTACATAATCAACAGTTTTTCCAGCTAAATAGTTTAATCCATCTAAGTTATCTGGATCGCTAGGAATATTAACATCACTGATTGGTTCTTTAACTTGGAAAATAGTTTCATAAAGAACTTTGCTTCCTTCTTGGATAAATTGACCTAATGAGTGTAAATCAGTTGAGAATGTAGCACTTGTTGGTAAAATACCTTTACCTTCTTTACCTTCTGATTCACCATATAATTGTTTCCACCATTCAGCAACCATAGCGAATTGTAATTCATATGTTACAAACATTTCAGCAGGATATCCAGCTTTGTGTAAAATTTGACGAGCAATTCCATAACGGTAAGCATCATTTTGACTCAAATCACTAACACCATATTTTACCATGGCATCTTTAGCACCTTTTAACATTTCATCAATGTCAATTCCAGCCATAGCAATTGGGAATAATCCTACTGGTGTTAAAACAGAATAACGACCACCAACATCATCAGGAATAACAAAAGTAGTATATCCTTCTTCAGTAGCTAATGTTTTTAAAGCTCCTTTTGCTTTATCAGTAGTTGCGACGATTCTTTCTCTAGCACCATCTTTTCCATATTTTTCTTCGCACATTTCTTTGAAAATTCTAAATGCGATTGAAGTTTCTGTTGTAGTACCTGATTTTGAAATAACATTGATTGCAAAATCTTTACCTTCAAGATAATCAATTACTTGTTTAATATAGTTTGAAGAGAAAGTGTTTCCGACATAAATAATTTCTACTTTATTTGTTGGGAATAAACCATTGATAGCTTCAATAGCAGCACGAGCACCTAAATAAGATCCTCCGATTCCACAAACTAGTAAAACATCAGTTTTTTCTTGTAAAGCAGCTGCTTTTTCTTTGATTAATTCTACTTCAGCTTTATCATAATTTTCTGGTAATTCTACCCAACCAAGAAAATCATTTCCTGCTCCAGTTTTGTTGTGAATCATATCATGGATTTCATTTGCTTTATCTTGATATGATTCAACAGCTTCAGTTAATTTAGCTTTAGTTAAATCTAATGTAATCATTCTAATTTTCCTCCGTGATTCCTTGTTTGATCCATATTTGCATAGCTGCAGCTAATGGTTTAAAACCATTAGGTGTTTCTACGATCGTTCGTCTGGGATTTTTATAGTAAACACGTTTATTGCGTCTACGATATCGATTATCAATAGCTTTAAGGCTTAGTCTGGCGTGATTGGTCTGTTCATCAAAATCAATTACTTTAACTTTAAGAGTTTGACCAATCTTAACAAAACTATCAATGCTCTTAACAAATTTATCTGATATTTCAGAGATATGGATTAGACCTGTAGAATTATCAGGTAAACTCGCGAAAGCACCATATGGTTGAATACCAGTGATTTTTACATCAACGATATCACCACGTTTTATTTTTTGGCTCATTAAATAATCACTCCCTACTGATGTATTATAGCATAAAATTTTCGAAAATATTTCTTTTTCATAATTTTTTTATTTGAATAATCATATTTATTTAAAAATATTTTTTTTGTGGTAGAATATATTAGGTAAAAAGAGGTGATATTAATGGATAGTACATATGAACAAGTTGAAAAAGTGATTAATAAATTACGACCATACTTAAATCGAAATGAAGGTGATATACATTTAATAGATATTAAAGACGGGATAGTTTATGTAAAAATGCTGGGTGCTTGTGCTGGATGCAGTTTTTTAGATGAAACTTTAAAAGATGGTGTTGAACAGATTTTAATGGAAGAAGTACCAGGTGTTTTAGAAGTCCGTAGTGTCGAAGAACCATTGTTTTAAAAAAATGAGACAAATTTGAGACAAAATACCGGTAATTTTATGCTACAATATTAATGGTTATTAAATTGCTTGCATAATTGTATCAGATGTATTAATATTAGTTTATCATTTTTTAGAATATTATTATGTTATTTATACAAACTAAGTTAAGGTGATTAGTTATGAATAAAAATAATATCCGTAAACAAAAAATGATAGCTAGTATTTTATTAGATATTGGTTTAGATGATGAAATTATCGAAACGATTACATCATTGACCAAAGAAGAAATTGAACAAATAAATAAAAAAGACTCTTATTAAGAACTACGAGATGAAGATCGATGATGTAGTGGCAACCCTATATTAAATTAGAAGGTGCCTGACTGAGCAAGGTTACACTTGAACAATGAGAGAAGGCTTCCTAAATATGTTTGCTTTCTCTTTAGGAAGCTTTTTTATTTATGAAAGGAGAAAGTTATGAAAGAAAAAGTTTTATTTACATCAGAATCAGTTTCAAAAGGACATCCAGATAAAGTTTGTGATCAAATTAGTGATGCTATCTTGGATGCTTGTTTAAAAGAAGATCCTAATTCTAGGGTTGCTTGTGAAGTTTTTGCAACTACAAATTTAGTAGTAATCGGTGGTGAAATCACAACTTTAGCTAATGTTGATTATGAGCAGGTTGCCCGTGATGTTTTAAAGGATATTGGATATGATGAAGATGAAAAAGGAATTGATTATCGGACTTGTAAAATTCAGGTAGTAATGGATAGTCAATCACCAGATATTGCACTAGGGACTAATGATGAAATAGGTGGTGCTGGCGATCAGGGAATAATGTTTGGATATGCTTGTAAAGAAACTGAAGGATACATGCCACTTTCAATTTCTTTAGCGCATCATTTAGTTCGTTATGCAACAGAAAAGAAAAATAGTGGTGAATTTAAAAATGCTCGGCCTGATATGAAAGCTCAAGTTACTATTGATTATACTGAAGATGAACCTAAAATCGATACGATTTTAATGTCAATTCAACATGATCCGGACTTTGATGAAAGTGCTTTTAAAAAATATATCAAAGAAGAAATTATGGATGCAGTGGTAAAAAAATATAACTTGAATACTGATTATCGAGTTTTAATTAATCCAACTGGACGCTTTGTTATCGGGGGACCTCATGGTGATACTGGTTTAACTGGTAGAAAAATTATTGTTGATACTTATGGAGGGGTTGCTCGCCATGGTGGTGGTGCTTTTAGTGGTAAAGATCCATCAAAAGTCGATCGTTCAGCAGCCTATATGTTGAGATACATCGCTAAAAACATAGTAGCTGCTGATTTATGCGATAAAATTGAAATACAGGTTTCTTATGCAATCGGAGTAAAAGAACCAACTTCAATTTATGTTGAAACTTTTGGCAGTGAACATGTAAGTAAGGATACTATCATCAAAGCTATTCGGGAAAACTTCGATTTAACACCTGGAGGTATTATTAAAACATTAGATTTAAGACGGCCAATTTATCGTCAAACAGCAGCCTACGGGCATTTTGGTCGCCCTGATTTAGATTTACCTTGGGAAAAATTAGATAAGGTTTCTGATCTAAAGAAATATCTTTTATAAGAATATAAAAAAGTTTTTATTTGAATTAAATGAAAAAACTCGATTAATTCGAGTTTTTTTGTTTGATTATAAATTTTGGGGAAATTTTGTCAACATTTTAAGTGTAAATTTACTGATTTATATTGTATAATAATTATATACAAAAGGAGGAGTTCTTATGAAAATCTCAGTAAGAGGAAAAAACATTGAAATCACTGATGCAATTGAACAGAAGATTTCAAAAAAATTATCAAAGCTAGATAAATATTTTATAGTAAGCGATAATGTTGAAGCTAAAGTATTATGCCGTGTCTATCCATATGGACAAAAGGTAGAAATTACTATTCCAACTGAATATGTATTACTAAGAGCTGAAGTCGTTGAAGAAGATTTATATAATGCAATTGATCTAGCAATTGATAAATTAGAAGGACAAATTAGAAAATATAAGACACGTTTAAGTCGTAAATCAAAGGATAATAAACTAGCATTTAATCTGTCTTCAATTGAAGATGTCGAACCTGAAGAAGACGTTTTGGTAAAAGTTAAATCTATTACTCCAAAACCAATGGATATGGAAGAAGCAATTATGCAAATGGAATTAATTGGACATTCATTCTTTGTTTATCGTGATGCCGAAACCGATTCAATCAGTATTGTATATCGTCGTAATGATGGAGATTATGGATTGATTGAAACTGAATAATAAAAAAAGCCTTCGGGCTTTTTTATTTTAAATTGCAACCTTGATAGTAATCTTTTTTTACCATCATTTTATCAATATCATTTAAAATAGTTACTTTTTTAATTGACCACAATGGAGCAACTAAGTCATCAACTTTACCATCACCTGTCAATCTTTCAATAACAATTTGTTCTGGAATATAGGTCAGTTGATCACAAACAAGTTCAATATATTCTTCTCTTGATAACATAGAAAAAGCTTCTTGATGGTACAATTGATGAAGTTTTGTTCCTTCAATAATATAGAGCATATGAATTTTTAAAGCTTGAATATCCAAATTTCCCACTGTTTTGGCAGTTTCCAGCATCATTTCTTTAGTTTCGCCAGGTAGACCATTGATTATATGGACACAAACATTTATCTTTAGTTTTCTTAATTTAGATAAACCATCTAAAAATTCCTGATAAGTATGTCCACGATTGATTAATTTACCAGTTTGATCATGGATAGTTTGCAGTCCTAGTTCTACCCATAGATCAACACGTTGATTCAATTTATCCAAATAATCTAAAACATCGTCAGCTAAACAATCCGGGCGAGTTGCAATACTAATTGCGACTACGTCTTTTTTATTAACAAATGGTTCAATACAATTTTTAATTTTTGCTACAGGACCATATGTATTGGTATTAGCTTGAAAATAAGCAATATATTTACAGCCCGGCCATTTGTGATTTAAAATCTGACTCACTTGTTCAAACTGCATTTCAAGAGAATCTTTAACATTTCCAGCAAAATCTCCTGAACCACTGGCACTACAAAAAATACAGCCCCCAATACCTTTGGTACCATCACGATTAGGACAGGTAAAACCGGCATTAAGACCAACTTTAGCTACTTTGCAATGATATTTATTTTTTAAATAATAATTGAATGTATGATAACGTTTATTATCATTACTATATTTAAATTGATTCATATTTATCACCATTGGCATTATAACATATTTATATAAATAGATAAAAGATGGAGGCACATATGGGATTACAATTAATTAATATTTTCAAATCATATACCTTTGGTAAAAATAAACAACGGGTATTAAATAATCTAACGATTAAATTTCCACGGCAGGGATTAGTAGCCATTATCGGAAAGAGCGGTACTGGAAAATCGACATTATTAAATATTATCGCCGGAATTGAAAAGCCAGATGGTGGAAAAGTAATGATAGATGGTCATTCGCTGGATTATCGGGAAATTGCTAATTATCAAAGTCATTATATTAGTTATGTTTATCAGTTTTATAATCTGATTCCAGCTTTAACGGTCAAACAAAATCTAATGATCATTACAGCAATCAAAGGTGTTGATTTTAAGACGATAGAAACTAAAATGATTGATTACAGTTATAAATTACAGATAAATCATTTACTAGATTCCTATCCAGATGAATTATCAGGTGGCCAAAAGCAACGGGTCGGTTTGCTACGGGCATTTTTGGGCAATACACCTATTTTATTAGCTGATGAGCCAACTGGTGCCTTAAATTATCATCAGAGTCAGCAAGTTATGAATTTGCTTAAAGATTATGCTCGAAATCATTTGGTGATTGTAATTTCTCATAATCGGTCTTTAATAAAAAAATATACAACTTTAATAGTTGATCTTGATGATAACCAGGATTTTTATGATTTTAAAATTAATAAATATCATAAATATTCAACCCAATATCCACCAAAACAGTCTAAACGGCTGTTTTTTTATATTAAGCAGCAAATCAGATATCAAAAAGCAAAACTAGTAATGATGTTCATATCACAGCTTTTTATTATTTTAGCCTTTGTCTTATTGTTATCAGCGTGTAATGGTGGCTGGCAGTTTCTTGAAAGTCGTTTTCAAAGTGATCCCTTAAAAAATATTATTGAAGTTTATCAAAGTGATTACAATGTTGCTAATTTTTCTGATAGGGCAATTAAGAAATTTAAAGAAAATAAAAGTATTGAAAGTGTGAGCTATAAATTAGATTTTAATCGCGGATATTTTAATGATTTGCAGTTAACAGGTTATCAGATGACAAAAAGCTACGAATTAGATTATCAGGCAGGAAAATATCCTAAATCTACTAATCAGGTTTTAATAAATCAAGATGCAGCCAGTCAGTATGATTTAAAAATTGGAGATTCGCTTGAGTTTGTTTTTAATGAAATAACTTATTCATTTACAATTACCGGCATCATTAATGATTATGTTAATCAAGGAGATAATTTTTATGTTGACGTTAATTATTTACAGGTAGATTTGAGGGAGGCTTTAGAAACTGAAGATATTTTAATTTTAGAAAGTAATAATGTAAAACAGGTGATAAATGATCATAAAGATGATTATTTGATGGTAAGTTATCACTTGGAGTATATTGAAAGTTATCAGTTACTTTTTGATTTGGCTCAAATGGTTGTGATGATATTTATTGTTATTAGTTTTATGATTTCAATGATTTTAATAAGTATTATTTTAAAAACGATATTTATTGAAAGGAAAAGAGATACGAGCTTGCTTCTAGCTAATGGGATGAAAAAAGTCCAAATAGTTAATCTATTTAGTTTAGAAGCAACAATAATTGGTTTTTTTATTGGATTATTTGGTAGTGTTTTTAGTTTGATAGTTTTAAAATTACTAGCAATATTTAAAATCAGTGAAAAACTTTTTAATATCAGCAATTTATTTGTTTTGCCTGGTGATTTTTTTATGTCATTAGATCTTTATGGATTATTAATTGGAATATATATGCTGGTATGTTATTTTGCCGGATTACAGGCAGCAATTAAGATAAATAAAATGGATGTTAGTATTCTATTAAAAGAAAATTAATAATTTAAAAGTAAAAGAAAGGAGCAGTTACATTTAATTCAATCATATATTTGATTTAAAGTAACAAATAATAATATGCTGGAAATAAGAAATTTAACTAAGATATATGATGAGGTAATCATAGATAATTTATCAGTTACATTTCCGGGTACTGGTATGGTCATTATCGTTGGTGAATCGGGCTGTGGCAAAACAACATTATTAAATATTATTGGTGGCATAGATTATGAATATTCTGGTGATATTTATTTGGATAATCGTAATATTCATAGCATCTCTCATTATTGTCGAAAACATATAGGTTTTATTTTTCAAAACTTTAATTTGATCAATTGGCTGAATATCCAGGAAAATTATTTATTACCACGTTTTTTCACTAAAATAATCTTTAAACGAGCTATTGATGATCAGGTCGAAAAATTAGAATTAAAAAAATTTAGGCGTAAAAAGGTTAAAGTTTTATCAGGAGGTCAAAAACAGCGAGTAGCTTTATTAAGAGCTATGATAAAAAACGTTGATATTTTATTATGTGATGAACCTAGTGGTTCTTTAGATAATGAAAATGCTAAAATCGTTTTTGAACTTTTAAAGCAGGAAGCTAAGGAACGATTGGTTATTGTAATTACCCATGATGACGTATTAGCTAGACAATACGCTGATTGTTTATATCAGATGAAAGATGGTAAATTAATCAAACAAAACAATGAAATAAAACATGAAAGCTTTTATCCGCGATTAAAACAATCAAGGTTACCATTTTCGATGATCAAATTAGCTTTTTATCAGTATAAAGCTAATTTGTCTCGGAATATTAAGATGACATTTGGTATTGTTTTAGCTATTTTGAGTATCATGATTACCTTTACTTTAAGTGGCTCTTTAAAGCAACAAGTATTAAAACAAGTGGCTAATATTTTTCCTGATCAAATGGTTTCATTTCAAAAAATAAATCATCAGGTTATAAGTTATGATGAATTACTTGCCTTAAAAGAATTTGATAATAATATTTATCTTTATGGGGAACCGGTTAATTATGAGTTTATAGGAATTTCATTGAATCAAGATTATGATATTGAAAAAACGATTTATATAAGTGATATGACCAAAAAAATTAATGAAAATGAACTTGAATATGGGCGTTTTAGTTCCAATAGTAATGAAATAGTGTTATCAAAAACGACTGCCATGCATTTAAGCCCAGATTTTTCTAATTTGATTGGAAAGCAGGTATATGGATTTTATTTGTCAAATGATGAAATTAAAAGTATATTATTAAAAATAGTTGGGATTAGTGATGAAGTGACGATTTTTGATACGATGTATATTGAAGAGTTAGCCAATTATCAACATATTAGTGAGATATTTGAAATTGATAAGTCACAAATTGCTACTCAGTTGGCAATGATGACTTTAAAATATCAAAAAGATGTCTCATCGGATATCAATAAATTAAAAGAAGATTATTCTAATTTGGATGTAAAAATTGCTGGTGATGATATTTCAAATCGGGTAAATAGTTTATTGGAGCAAGTTCAAAAAGTATTGTTACTTTTTTCTGCTCTAGCAATAGTAGCAGCTACTTTTTTAATTGGTGAGGTCTTATATTTATCGGTTGTTGAAAAAACTAAAGATATTGGGATTTTTAAATGCATAGGTGCCAGTAAAGGACAAATTTTATTGCTGGTATTGCTTGAAAGTTTTATTATTGTTACGATTAGTTTTGTATTAGCTAGTTGTTTATTTATCCAAACGGTTAATATTTTAAATGAATTAATTATGAAAGCTTTACAGCTTAAAGATAATTTTATTATTATTGATTATTGGTTAATAATTTTGATTTATATAATTGCTGTATGTTTAGGCATTAGTAGTTCATTGTTGCCGGCAGTTATAGCCAGTCATTTAAATCCAGTCAAGGCATTAAAATATCAAAGTTACTAAATTAAAAATCTGTAAAATATTCTTGTTATTTACAAATATTCATGATATCATAAACTATGTTGAAAATCGATGATTAGGAGTAGTAGTAATTGAATTTTTTATAGAGAGTCAGTGGCTGGTGGAAACTGATAGAATAGATTATGAACTCGCCTAGGAGATGCAGTAGTGAAAAATAGTAGTTACTGCCGTTAACTGCGTTAAAGTTTTAAGCGCTAAGCATTTTATGCTTGGAACTAAGGTGGTAACGCGATATTAAGTCGTCCTTAGAGGGACGACTTTTTTATTTTAAGGAGGAACTATAAAATGCCGTTTGATCACAAACAAATCGAGCCAAAATGGCAAAGATATTGGGAAGAACACAAAACATTTAAGACTGACTGTTATGATGACAGTAAACCAAAATATTATTGTATGGATATGTTCCCATATCCATCAGGTAATGGGTTGCATGTAGGACACCCAGAAGGATATACTGCAACTGATATTGTTTCTAGAATGAAAAGAATGCAAGGATATAATGTTTTACATCCAATGGGATTTGACTCATTTGGTTTACCTGCAGAACAATATGCTATCCAAACTGGTCATCATCCAGCTGAATTTACTAAGAAAAATATTGATGTTTTTAGAAAACAAATTAAATCATTAGGTTTTTCTTATGATTGGGATCGTGAAATTGCTACTAGTGATCCAAAATATTATAAATGGACCCAATGGATTTTTACTAAATTATATGATATGGGACTTGCTTATATCGACGAAATTCCAGTAAACTGGTGTCCAGAATTAAAAGCTGTATTGGCTAATGAGGAAGTAATTGACGGAAAAAGCGAACGTGGGGGTTATCCAGTAATTCGTAAACCAATGCGTCAATGGGTATTGAGGATTACTGAATATGCTGAAAGACTTTTAAGTGATCTTGATGATTTGGATTGGCCTGAAGCCACTAAACAAATGCAAAGAAACTGGATTGGTAAATCAGTAGGAGCAAATGTTGATTTCAAAATTGATGGAACTAATAAAGTATTTACTGTCTTTACAACTCGGGCTGATACTTTATTTGGGGCTACTTACTGTGTTATGGCTCCAGAACATCCTTATGTTGTTGAAATTACTACTCCAGAACAAAAGGAAGCTGTTGAAGCTTATAAAAAAGCTTGTGCCAGCAAATCTGATTTGGAAAGAACTGAATTAAATAAAGACAAAACAGGTGTATTTACTGGTGCTTATGCTATTAATCCAGTTAATAATAAGAAAATTCCTATCTGGATTTCTGATTATGTTCTTGCAAGCTATGGAACTGGGGCAATCATGGCAGTGCCTGCTCATGATGAACGTGACTGGGAATTTGCGAAAAAATTCGGACTTGATATTATTCCAGTTCTTGAAGGTGGTAATATTGAAGAAGCTGCTTATATTGAAGATGGGGTACATATCAATTCTGATTGGTTAAATGGATTAGGAAAACAAGAAGCAATTGATAAAATGATTGCCTGGTTAGAAGAACATCATTGTGGTGAAAAGAAAATATCATACAAATTAAGAGACTGGTTATTCTCTAGACAACGTTACTGGGGAGAACCAATTCCAATTATTCATATGGAAGATGGTACAATGAGAACTGTTCCACTTGAAGAATTACCTTTGGAACTTCCAGCAACTAAAAACTTCCAGCCACATGATAGTGGGGAATCACCACTTGCAAATTGTGAAGATTGGTTAGAAGTAGAAATTGATGGTCAAAAAGGACGTCGTGAAACGAATACTATGCCACAATGGGCTGGATCATGCTGGTATTATATTCGATATATTGACCCACATAATGATAAAGAAATCTGTGATCCTAAATTATTAGAAAAATGGCTTCCAGTTGATTTATATGTTGGTGGGGCAGAACATGCCGTATTACACTTATTGTATTCACGTTTCTGGCACAAAGTATTATATGATTGTGGTGTAGTAAAATGTAAAGAACCATGGCAAAGATTATTCCATCAAGGAATGATTTTAGGAAGCAACAATGAAAAAATGTCTAAATCAAGAGGAAACGTTGTAAATCCTGATGATATTGTTAATTCTCATGGTGCTGATGCTTTACGTTTATATGAAATGTTTATGGGTCCATTAGAAGCTGCTTTACCTTGGTCTACTAATGGATTAGATGGATCTCGTAAATGGCTTGATCGTGTTTATCGTTTATTTATTGAACAAGATAAATTAAGTGATGAAAATGATCATAGTTTGGATCGAGTTTATCATCAAACTGTTAAAAAAGTTACTGATGATTTTGAAACATTAGGATTTAACACTGCTATTTCACAAATGATGATTTTCATTAATGAATGTTATAAAGCACCTAGTGTTTATAAAGAATATGCATTTAATTTTATTAAAATGCTTTCATGTATTGCTCCTCATGTCTGTGAAGAAATGTGGCAATTATTAGGACATGATGAATCAATTGCCTATGAACCATGGCCAACATATGATGAAAGTATGTTAGTTAGTGAAACCGTTGAAATGGGTGTTCAAGTTAACGGTAAATTAAGAGCTAAAATTCAAGTTGCTAAAGATGCTGATGAAGAAACAGTTAAGAAAGCTGCTTTTGAACAAGAAAATGTTCAAGCTCATACTAACGGAAAGAATATCGTTAAGATAATCGTAGTAAAAAATAAGATTTGTAATATCGTAGTAAAATAAAAAAATAGCTATCTTTAAGCTTTATTCAAAGAAAATCAATTATTGCAAAGATTGTTTAGCAGCTGTTATTAAATAGTTGTTATTTAAAAGACGTTAGTGTTTACTAACGTCTTTTGTTATTTGAAGTAATCTTATTTATATATGAATGCTGTAATGAATATTGTATCAAAAGTAACTTTAATATGATATTATATTAAATAGATAATTATTTAATATTTGGAGAGCGTTATGAACGATGAAAAAAGAAGAAAATTACATTTAGTATTGTATACTATAGGTTTAATTATCAGTATATTTGCTTTATATACCTTTATTTTTGTTTTTGATAATGGTATTGGCTGGAAAATATTTTTACTAATTATTGCAATTGGCTGGTTGATATCTGCAATTTCAGGAATAATAAAAAACTTAAATCGATAAAAAGTATATAATTATCTTTTGAAAATTGATCGTAGAATTTGATAAATAGGAGAATAGAAATGAATTCAAATAAACCAATAGCTAATGATGTTACTGTAATTATTACTAGTTATAATCAAAAAAAGATGATTTTAGAAGCTGTCAGTTCGTTATGCAATCAGACCCTTTTACCAGCTAAAATTATAATTGTTGATGATGGATCAACAGATCAAGAATCGATTAATATTTTACAGGAGATTGAAAATATCTATCGGGATATCGTTGAAATTGAGGTAATTAAACAAGAGAATCAAGGAGTATCAGCTGCTAGAAATACGGGAATTTCACAGGTGCAAACGGAACTAGTTTTAATATTAGATGGTGATGATAAATTAGAACCATCGTATTTACAAAAAGTCCGACAATTATTATTGAGTGATGAGCATATGATTGCCGCCTCATCATGGATGAAAACTTTTGGGGTTTTACAAGCTGATATTCATCCTTCGGGTGGCACTATTAAAGAGTTTTTATCACACAACTGTGCTCCAGCAACGCATATGTTTTATCATCAAATTTGGAAACAATGTGGTGGTTATGATGAAACGATGAAAACTGGTTTTGAAGACTGGGATTATTTTTTAAATATGTTGGAAGTAAAGCAGACTGGTTATATTGGAATCATTGAAGAAGGTCTGATTAATTATCGCACAATTCCAGTTTCAGCTAATATCAAAAGTATGTCAAAACGTTTAGATTTAATGAAGTATATAATAAATAAACATCAAGCATTTTATCAAATTTATTTGACAGATGTAATTTTGGATATGGAAGCAATTTCGATTTCCAGGCTTACAGGCTGGGAAAGTGAAATCAATAATTCTTTGGCTAATGAACGTTTATTAAGTGATGAATCAAAGGAGTTTATGAAACAGCCAACTTATGGCGATGGTGGTATGGCCATGACAGTTAGAGTGGCTTCTAAAAATCGATGATCATAAAAATTTATATTAGATAATTAATAGGAGCATGATGAATAAATCAGGCTCCTATTTTTTTGTTTGTTTGATATTTTTTAATTAATTGATACAAAAGAGGTTTTAATAAATTTTCATTTTCTTTTAAATAGCAGCAATAAAACGTTGCTTTAGCTTCAGGATCATCGATTGGAATACATTTACGATTTTTAGGATTATCATTAATTTTGACCATATAATCACTTGTAAATGAAGGTAATGATGATAATTCAACTAAATCATGAAAAACGCTACGATCTTGTTGCAACAAAAAGCGACTATGAAGCATTGTTTGAAGATGAATTTGATACCAAAAACCAATATTACTCATCAACAACATTTTTTCGCCATCCATATCTTTAAATTTTAAACTATGATTATTAGCCAATCGATGATCAGCAGGCAATGCAAAGTATAATTGTTCTTCCATAAAAGCAATGCTTTCAATTAATTCATCATTAATTTGATATGGTAAGATAATTAAATGATAATCTTTATTTTTTAATTTCTCTAGTAAATCATCAGTATTCTTTATCTCACTTTGAATAGTTTTATCTTCAAATATGGCAGTAGCCATTTGGGCTAAATAAATATTAGGGGCTGGAGCACAAGAGCCAATTGAAATAATATGCTGGGTGCGATCAAAGGATTTAATTTGATCTGTCATTTTTTCAAGATTATCAAGTATTTTATTTGCTAATTCAACTGCTAGAATTCCTGTTTTATTAAGAGTAATACTATTTTTAGTCCGATTAAATAATTCAACATCTAATTCTTGTTCTAATTTTTGCATTGAGCGGGTCAAGACTGGCTGTGAGATATGCAATTCTTTAGCAGCCTTCGACAAAGTTTGATACTTATCATAAGCAACTAAATGATATAGTTGTTCAATTTCAATCATCGAATAACCTCCTTGACTATTCTATTTTATTATAGCAGATTTCTCAGCTGATTAAGATAATAAAAATAAAGTAAAGTTCTAAATTACTAGTTTTTGATACAAAAGATTTTTGTAGATGAGTTGTTTTTTAAACAATTAGTTAGATAAAAAGAATAAAAAAGCTATTGACTTATAGTTTACTATAAGTATTAAGATTTAATTAGTAAAAGTTGATAAATAAAAAGTAAAGGAGGAAAAAGCAATGAGATTATCAGGAAAAATTGCCTTGATTACCGGTGGCGGTACAGGAATTGGTTTAGATATTGCTAAAAGCTATGTTCGTGAAGGTGCTTATGTTTATATCACTGGAAGACGTGAAAATAAATTACAAGAAGCCGTTAATAGTATTGGGAAAAATGTGGCCTATGTCGTTAGTGATGTTACCAAAAAAGAGGATATGCAGAAGGTGGCAGATAAGATTAAAGAAGAAAAAGGAAAGTTAGATATTTTAATTTGTAATGCCGGGGTTGGTAATTATGTTGCTTTAGAAGATGTGACAATTGAAGAATTTAATCGAGTTATGTATACCAATGTTTTAGGTACTTATTACTGTGCCCAAGTTTGTTTGCCTTTAATGAAACCTGGGTCAACGATTATTTTAAATACTTCAGTAACAGCCTCACTGGGATTACCAAACTTTAGTTTATATATAGCAGCTAAATCAGCGATGAAATCATTTATCCATACATGGACAAGTGAATTAAGAGATCGCAAAATACGCGTTAATGCTTTAGCTCCAGGTATAATTCCAACTGATGCAGCTGGAAAAGAATTAGGCAGAGATCCTGCAAAAGAAAAAGAAGTTCAAGAGTATCGCTCTACATTGATACCAGCAGGTCGTGTCGGTAATGTTAAAGATACTTCAGCTGCAGCTGTATTTTTAGGATCCGATGAATCAAATTATATTAATGGGGTTGAAATTTTAGTTGATGGTGGCTTAGCTGCTATTTATCCGGTGAAGTTATGATGGATGAGTTAAATAATTTTGGCGAAGAATTAGTAACTTTTATTTCAGAAACTGAATTATTAAAAGTTCCTGAATTTTATTACGATGCCTTGTTGAATTATCTAGGAGTAACTTATCTAGGTGCTAAACAACAGGCGATTTCCATCGTATTAAAAACGTTATTAGATGATCACCAAGGTAAGTTTCAGCCTTTAAATCGCTTAGAAAAAGTATCGTTATTAGATGTGGCATTAGTAGATTGCTTTTCTTCAGCAATTCAAGCCTATGATGATATTCACTTTACTACCACTACCCATCCATGTGGACCAGTATTGAGTGCTATTTTAGCATTAGCGAGAATTCAAAAAATTTCACTTAAAGAAGCTTTGAACGCTTTATATATAGGAATGGAAGTTGAATGTCGCGTAGCCACCTTATTATTTGATCAAACTGATAGTAGTTCTAATTGGTATACTACAGGAATTGCCGGAGGCATAGGTGCCACAGGAGCTTTAAGCCATCTACTTAAATTTAATCGCCAACAAATTAAAAGTGCTATAGGATTGGCTAGTAATCTAGCATCAGGAATCCGTGGCAGTCATGGATCAATGACCGGAAGTTTTATTCCAGCAATTACCTGCCAAAATGGATTAAAAGCAGTCATGTTAGTTAAAAATGGTTTTACTTGTTCATTTAATTCTTTTATTGGTCAAAATGGTTTGGTTAGGACAATTACAAAAAATCCAGCGATCAATAGTGCTGGAAATGATTTTAATCATAATTTTTTGTCAATGAAAGTTTCATGTAAACCATATCCATATGGCTTCATCGCTTTTGCAACAATTGCAGCATTATCAAAAGTTAACGTGAATATTTCAAAAATAAAAGAAGTTAAAGTAATGGTATCACCACGAGTAAAACAATTAGGAGCCAATTATGATGTTAAAACAATGTATGATGGTTTTGTTTCATTACCATATATTATCAGTCATCTTTTAATTGACTATCAAAATGCTCATATACCATTAGATGATGATTTTAAAGTGACAGAAGATGAAAGGAATTTGATGAAAAAAGTCAAAATTCTAGAAAATATTGAATATGGAGATCAGGAAGTTAAAATTATAATTGATGAGCATGAATATTATATAAATGATGCTCCGGGATCAATTGCTCATCCAATGCAACATCAGGAAGTTATCAATAAATTTATTAAAATTACCCAATTTAAACAATCAGAGCAATTTATTAATGCATTGTATCAACAGGAAATTGATGATATTTATCAATTTATTATTACAAATTTAAATGAAAAAATTAAAAAAGTTATTGACTTAGAGTTAACTATAAATACTAGAATATAAATAAAGAGATAAGATAAATTTAAATTAAAAATATAGAGGAGGAAATTGAAAATGAAAACATGGTTAATTACAGGATGTTCAAGTGGAATTGGGGCAGGAATTGCCAAAGCAGTATTAAAAAGTGGTGATCAGGCAGTCATAACTGCTAGAAATAAAAATAAAGTGGCTGAAATTGTTAAAGACTATCCAGATACAGCTTTAGCAGTTTCACTAGATGTTTGTGATAATGAAAGTATAAAAAATGCAATAAAAGAAGCAAATGAAAAATTTGGAACAATTGATGTCTTAGTTAATAATGCTGGATATGGTTATCGTTCAGCAATTGAAGAAGGTGAAGTTGAAGCTGTTCAAACCTTATTTAATACTAATGTTTTTGGACCAGTTGAATTAATTAAAGCTGTTTTACCAGGAATGAGAGCTCAAAAATCTGGATTTATAATTAACGTTACTTCAATTGCAGCAGCAAGATCGGCAATTGGATCTGGATATTATGCATCATCAAAAGCAGCATTAGAATTACTTACAAACGGATTGATGAAAGAAGTTGCTCCACTTGGAATTAAAGTAATGGTTGTTCAACCAGGGGCATTTAGAACAAGATTTTATGATGGTGAATCATTAAAAGGTTCAGCAACTGAAATTTCTGATTATGCTGAAACCGCTGGTAAAACTAGAGTAGGACGTTTTGAAAATAAACATGCACAACCTGGCGATCCTGATAAAGCAGGTGAAGTAATTGTAAATGTTGTCAATGGTGATAAACAACCAGAAATCTTATCATTAGGTAGCGATGCTGTTAGAGCGGTTAAAGCAACTTTAGAAGCTAAACTAGCAGAATTAGAAGAATGGGCTGATGTATCGGCTCAAAGTGATTTTGATAAATAAAGTGTTATAAAATAATAAAGGAGAATGAAAAGATGTGTAAAGTACAATTAGGAAAAACTGATATGTATGTTAATGTGATTGGTTTAGGATGTATGGGATTATCTCATGCCAGTGGAACACCAACACCTAGAGAAGAAGCAATTGAAGTTTTAAGAAAAGCACATGAAATTGGATATGATTTTTATGACACAGCTGAATGTTATACTGGAGTATATCCTGATGGAAGTATTAGTTATAACGAAGAATTAGTTGGTGAAGCAATTAAAGATTTTAGAGATGAAATTGTTTTATGTACTAAATTTGGAGTAACTCATAAAGGAGATCATCTAGAATTAGATAGTTCACCTGAAAAAATCAGATCATCTTTAGAAGGATCACTAAAAAAATTACAAACAGATCATGTTGATATTTACTACCAACATCGAATTGATCCTAAAGTAGAACCAGAAGTTGTTGCTGGAGTTATGAAAGAATTAATAGCTGAAGGAAAAATAAAAGCTTGGGGAATTTCTGAAGTTAATGAAGAATATTTAAGAAGAGCTCATGCTGTTTGTCCAGTAACGGTAATTGAAAATCGTTATTCTATGATGGCAAGATGGCATGAAAACTTAATGCCAGTATGTCAAGAATTAGGAATTACTTATGTTGCATTTTCACCAATGGCTAATGGAGCATTAACTGGTGCTTATCAGTCTAAAAAAGATTTTGGTAATGGCGATCAAGATTTTAGACCAGATATGCCTCAATATAGTGATGAAGGTATTAAAAAGACTAACGAATTATTAGAGGTTGTCAATGAAATTGGTGAAAAACATCATGCTAATAGTGCTCAAATGTCATTAGCTTGGATGATCAATAAATATGACTTTATCATCCCAATTCCTGGATCAAGAAAAGTTGAAAGATTGCAATCTAATTTTGAAGCTGGAAATGTTGAATTAAGTAAAGAAGAAATCAAAATTATTGATGATAAATTAGATTCTATGGAATTCAAAGTATTTGGTGGTCATTAATAAAATTAGTTTTTAGTCCTAATATCAGTTTTGATATTAGGATTTTTTTTATTAATTATCTTAAAAAGCTTGACTGTATGGTAAGAATATAGTGTTAAATAAAGGCAGAAAAAAGGTTTAATGCTTATAAAAAACATACAATTATAATCACGATAAATGACATAAACTTTATCATCGTTATTAAAACTATAATGATTTGGTTTTTGATCAGGTTTTTTAACTGTACAGTAAAGAAATTTTGTTTTTTGCTTAAAACAAAAAAGTTATTTCCAAAATCAATCAGTAATCGTTTTACTGTTTAATAAATAAAAAAGTAGATATTATTATTAAAGATTGGAGAGTACTATTATGAGCTTTATAAGATTTTCAATGTTTGCTTTATTAAAGGATTTTAAAAACAATTTACATTATTTATATTCTATTATTATTTTAAGCACAATTAATTTGGTATTTTCTAATATTAACTATCATCAAAATTTGAAAGTCGATATGGAAGTTAATCAATTTGGAAATATGATTCCCAGATATACTAGTTTTGTTGTCTTTATCAATATTGCCTTTGCAATCGTTTTGGCAATTTATGCATATTCGTATTTATTAAATAAAAAGAATCTAGAAATTAAAATATTAAAAATTTCCGGTGGTGGTCTAAAAAAAGTAGGATTATTTTTATTGATACAAAATTTCTTTTTAATTATTATTGGTTCGATAATAGGAATTTTAATTGGATCATTGTTAATACCAATTAGTAATAAGATTATTTTTGATTATCTTGGTATAAATGATACATATTTTTTATATCATAGTTCTTCGTTTATAGATTGGATAAATATTAATCTTATTGTAATGGTAGTTACTGGTATTTTAGGATTTGGTTATGTTCAAAAAAATGAAATAAAACAAACAACATACGATATTTTAAAAGATAACAGAAAAATTAAATTTTCTGGTGGGTTTTATATATTTCTATATTTAGCAGGAATAGTGATGTTTATTACTTCTAAAGAAGTAACTTATGGTGGAGTTGCGTTTTCTTTGATAGGTTGCTGTGGAGCCTCAGGAATTATAAAAACTAAATTATGTGATGTTATCAAAGAAAGAAAAGAACGAATTGACTACGTTGATAAAATAAAAAATATTACTTATTCTAATCTGATTTTTTCACTAAAAGCAAATAGGATGTTAATACTGGGAATGTTGTTTGTATCAACGGTTATGTTGTCATGGGTAATTGGTAGTTTGCAGATCAAAGAGGACTTTATTATTGCTTTAATATCATATATCTTTTCGCTGATTTTATTAGCATTAAGTACATTGTTTAATTATATGATAAATTTTAATGTAAATAATCAAGATTATGTATTATTGTATAAAAATGGGTATACTTTAAAGCTTTTAAAAAAAGTTGTTTTTGAACAAATAGTTCAGTTTTATTTTACTATCTTTATATTTTCATTTATTTATATAATATTAATTTTTATTCATCCAATTATTAATGGAAGTATTAATATAGTGACTTCAATTATCATGATCTTTTTATATGTTGTTTTAATTATAAGTATCTCATTTTTAACATTATGTTTAGCTAAAAAGAGTATGATAAAAAAACTAAAAGAAAATATTTGAAGTATATTTATGTATAATGTAGTGGAGGAAGTGTGAAAATAAAATTTGTTATTAATCGAAAAAAATAAAGACATAGTAGATATTGCTTATGAAAAAAGTAAATCGAATAGTAATATCCTAAATTTATTTAGGTTAATGATAAATTAAAATTTTTATTGTATGTTTGTGTCCGACCGACGAAGGCGGACGGAAATGGAGGAAAATATGAATAAAATTTTAGAAGTAAAACAATTAAGTAAAATATATGATGAGTTTTCATTGAATCCGATAAAGGCTTTAAAGGGAATCGATTTTTCGATGAATGATGGTGATTTTGTATGTGTCATGGGTCCTTCAGGTGCAGGTAAATCAACTTTTTTAAATTGTATTTCATTGGTTGATAAAGTTTCTTCGGGACAGATTAATATGTTTGGTAGAGAATTAGCTGGTTTAAGTATTGATGAAATTGCTGAATTTAGACATAAAAATGTCGGTATTATTTTTCAAGATATTAATTTACTTAATTATTTAACGATATTTGATAATATTGCTATTCCATTAGCTTTATATAATGAAACAAAAGAGAGAATAAAAACAAAGATTGATAAATTAGCGAAAATAATGGAAATAGAATCACTTTTAAACAAGTATCCATTTGAATGTTCTGGGGGACAAAAACAGAAAATTGCAATCTGTAAGGCCATAATAAATGATTCAAAACTAATTATTGCCGATGAACCAACTGGTAATTTAGACAGTGATAATACCCATGAACTAATGAAGTTATTTGTTGAATTGAATAGGCAAGGAAAGAGCATTTTAATAGTTACCCATGATCCAATGGTGGCGTCTTATTCAAATAAGATGATTTATATAAAAGATGGTTTGATTCAAGGAGAAATAAATAGAAATGGTCATAATCAAACAGAATATTATTATAAAATAGTAAAAATGACATCGAAAGAGTCATTAAAGATATTAAAATAATATAAAATAAAGCTGTTGGACTTATAAAAAATGGCATAAAAGAAAATGTAATTATCTCGGGTTTTAAAAATTAATTCTTTTATTTTTAGCAAGAATATAGACCAATTAGGAGGTTAAATAGAATGAAAACCCATGAAGTTGAAAAATTATTAGGGATTACTAAACAGGCGTTGATTTATTATGAAAAAGAAAACTTAATTAATCCTTCACGCGATGAAAATAATTATCGTAATTATAATGAAGATGATTTACGACTTTTAAAACTTATTTTGATGTTACGATCATTAGATTTATCAATCGATGAAATCAAGCTTATTTTAAATAATCAATTATCAATTAGAGCCTGTCTATTAAATAAGCAGCAATATTTACAAAAATCTAAAAATGATATCGAAGAAATTGAACAGCGAATAAATGAATATATTAAAAGAATAAAAGTAAAATTAATTTTAAATGGTCATGTAGCTAATGAAGATAATCGCTATGTAGAATTGTTTATTGATAATCAGGGATGGAAATTTTCAAAACAAGAACTCAGCTGGGAACAAATTCAATCAATTGATATTTCGATTTGTCTATCAAAAGGTGAAGATGGCCGTTATTATGCAGTTTATAATTTATATTTTATTTGTCTTGATATTAATACAGTTAATGATACTTATTCATTTGAAATTATGAATGATAGTATTACGGGTGAATTTTTTACTTTTATTAAGAAATATGATCTAAAAATCAATGATCCAATGAATTTAATCGAAATTTATCAAAGATATCCCGATTCACTATCAAGATACAAGTATATTAATCGAAATTTTCACACTTGGAACAAGCAATATAATTTAGATGTTGCTAAAGATAATCATTTTACGGTAATTAAAGAAAATATAGAAATTTTGAAGAAAATCAAAGAGCAGGGATCACCTCAAAGCAATTTTAAACAATTGATAGTAAAAATGAAAGATATTTTATCAAGACTCAATAAAAAATAATATCAAATTTGCCAAGTTCAAAAGAGACTATACATTATCAGTTAAAATGATGTATAATATAGTTATATGAAAACGGTTTAATTATTTGGAGGTAGAGAAGATGAGTTTTCCAAAAGGCTTTTTATGGGGTGGTGCTGTGGCAGCCAACCAATGTGAAGGTGCTTATTTAGAAGATGGAAAAGGATTATGTGTTCCTGATATGTTATTAGGTGGTGATGTAAATACCCCAAGAACATTCTTACCAAAAACTGATCCTGATGCTTTTTATCCAAGCCATGAAGCAGTAGATTTTTATCATCATTATAAAGAAGATATTGCTTTATTTGCGGAAATGGGATGGAATGTTTTTAGATTTTCAATTAACTGGGGACGTATTTTTCCTAATGGTGATGATGAAGAGCCTAATGAAGCTGGTTTAAAATTCTATGAGGATGTAATCGATGAATGTCATAAGCATGGAATGGAGCCATTAATTACTTTATGTCATTATGAAATTCCATGGAATATTGTAACTAAATATAATGGTTTTTCTGATAGACGAGTTATTGATTTATTTGTAAAATATGCAACTACATGTTTTAAACGTTACAAAGATAAAGTTAAATATTGGTTAACATTCAATGAAATTAATATTGCTTGTATGGGTGAAGGTGGTATTGGTAATCTTTATGGATTAGGAATGATGGATCCTGAAGATATTAATTCTGATCATCGTATCCCTTTAACTGAATTAAAAAGTGATTCACAAAAAACATTTGAAGCATTACATAATGAATTTGTTGCCAGTGCTTTAACAGTAAAAGCTGGTCATGAAATAAATCCAGATTTTATGATTGGAAACATGATAGCTCATACAACTGTTTATCCATTAACACCAAATCCAAAAGACATCTTGGCAGCTTATGATGAAGATGATTTTAAGAATAATTTCTGCGGTGATGTTCAAGTTCGTGGTGAATATCCATCATATATGTGGCGTTATTTTAAAGAACATGGAATCGATACGTCATACATTACTGAAGAAGATAAAAAGATCTTAAAAGAAGGTACAGTAGATTTCTATACATTCTCTTATTATCAATCTAATTGTATCACTGTCAACAAAGATGCTGAAATGACTAAAGGTAATATGACAGTTGGAGCTAAAAACCCATATCTTGAAGCTAGTGATTGGGGATGGCAAATTGATCCAGACGGATTACGTTATACATTGAAGTTATTAAACGGTCGTTATCCACATACACCATTAATGATCGTTGAAAATGGTTTAGGAGCATTTGATAAAGTAGAGGAGGATGGATCTATTCATGATGATTATCGAATTGCTTATTTAAAACCACATATTGCAGCGATGAAAGAAGCAATTGAAGATGGAGTACCACTAATTGGTTATACTACATGGGGACCAATTGACTTAGTATCTGCTGGAACAGGTCAATATGCAAAACGTTATGGTTTTATCTATGTAGATCGTCATGATGATGGAACTGGGGATTTTTCTCGTAAGAGAAAAGATTCATTCTATTGGTATAAAAAAGTTATTGCCTCTAATGGTGAAGATCTAGACTAAAAAAACTGCACAATGAAGTGCAGTTTTTTTATAATTGATACATCGATTTTAATAATTCTTTACCAGTTTTTGTTTTAAAATAGTGCTCAGCAAAATTGCTAATTGCTTCATGACTATAATTAGATTCCTGTGCATTAACCAAATAATCAGCTTCAATTAAAATCTGATAATCAGTACCTTCAATTTTATCTAAAGTATGATGATGACCAACTAAATAAGCAACACGCTCAACAACCTTAGGCTCTAATTTAAAAGGTGCTAAAAATTCTCTTACTAATATTTGACCTTCTTTTTCTTGATATTTGCCATTAGTATTACCATATTTTTGGCGACATAATGGACAGGCAATATCATGACAGATAGCGGCAATTTCTAAAATAAATTGTGTTTTACTATCGAGGTTTTCTAATTCACCGATTGTTTTACTATGACACCATACTTTGATTAAATGATTAATATCATGATGATTTCCATTTGAAAATTCAATCATGGCTTTCATTATTTCTGAAATCATATTTTCACCCAACTTTCTATTAGTATTATAGCATAACAATTAGTGGATTAAATAATTAATTATTAATATAACAGTATATAACAGTTGACAACAGTATTATACTGTTATATACTGTTATTGAACAGGAGGGCAGCTATGAAAATTATTATTAATCATTCATCGATGATTCCAATTTATGAACAAATTGTCGATCAAATTAAAACTATGATCCGTAGTGGTGATTTAAAAGAAAATGACAATTTACCATCTGTTCGTACTTTAGCTAAAGAATTAAAAATAAGTGCTTTAACAGTAAAAAAAGCTTACGATAATTTAGAAGCTGGTGGTTTTACTGTTACTATCCATGGTAAAGGTACTTATGTTGCTATGATCAATACAGAAATTTTATTGGAAGAACAAAAAAAAGAGCTAGAAACCGATTTGGAAAGGGCCATCCAAAAAGGAAGAAGTTATGGAATAAGTGATGAAGAAATAAAGAGCTTATTTGAATTAATTTTGGAGGGTTAAAGGATGCTAAAGATTACAAATATTCAAAAAAATTATGATAATTTTAATTTAAATTGTACTTTACAAGTATCTAATGGTGCTATAACTGGATTGATTGGGGCTAATGGGGCTGGAAAGAGTACAACATTTAAAGCAATATTAGGCTTAATTGCTATCAACAGTGGAGAAATTGAATTGTTTGGTAAAGATATAACGCAGCTTACTAATCATGACAAAGAGCGGATTGGAGTAGTTTTAGCTGATTCAGGATTTAGTGGTTATCTAACGATCAAAGATATAATTCCAATTCTTAGAAGTCTATATTCAAAATTCGACTATGATTATTTTATGACTTTGATTCATCGTTTTGATTTACCACTGACTAAAAAAATAAAAGATTTTTCAACGGGAATGAAGGCCAAATTAAAGGTGATTGTAGCTATTAGTCATGAAGCAGAGTTTTTGATTTTAGATGAACCTACTGCGGGATTGGATGTTTTAGCTCGGGATGAATTATTAGATTTATTAAGAGATTATTTAACTGAAAATCAAGAACGTTCAATTTTGATTAGTTCCCATATTTCTAGTGATTTAGAAAACTTGTGTGATGATTTATATATGATTGATGATGGACAAATTATTTATCATGAAGATACCGATGTTATTTTAAGTCAGTATGCTTTGTTGAAAGTATCATCAGAACAATTTAATAAGCTGGATAAACAATACTTATTGAAATATAAACAAGAGACTTTTGGTTATAGCTGTTTGACGAATCAAAAACAGTTTTATCACGAGAATTATCCTAATATTGTACTTGAAAACGGAACGATTGATGATGTATTTACAATGATGATTAAAGGGGAATAACAATGAATGGACTATTGATTAAGGATTTGCAATTATTGAAATCGCAAAAGAATTTTTTTATCATGATGTTTATTATTACAATTGGAATGGTTGGATTATCATATGATAGTTATTTTGCTATCAGCTTTATTACTTTTGTCATGACTTTATTTACCTTAAGTACGATTAGTTATGATGAATTTGATAATGGGTATCCGTTTCTAATGACTTTACCATTTTCTCGTAAAAATTATGTATTAGAGAAGTATTTATTTGGTATATTATTAGGAATTTGTGGCTGGATGTATGCTTTTACTGTCATAACCGGGTTTCAATTATTAAATGGTCAATTAATAAGTATTGATGATATTATTCCATCAATATTAATAATTCCTTCAATGTTAATTGTTCTAGCAATCATGTTACCATTTCATTTTAAATATGGTGGTGAAAAGGGAAGAATTATGATTATCGCAGTCGTTGCCTGTGTTATATTATTGGCAGTGGCAGTATTTAAAATTGCCAGTAATTTTAACATTAACTTAATGGTTTTATTTGATCAGTTATTATCAGCTGATGCGAAGATAATAATTATGGTTATAATCCTTCTGGTTGCCATATTTTTTGGAATATCATATGTGATTAGTAATCGGATAGTTAGTCATAAAGAATATTAATCCATGATCAAGGTATCACTACTGTGATACCTCGTTTTTATATTCCGTTGAGATTTTCATCAAGCTAGGCAAAATTATTATCTAATTTACTAGTAAAGGCGCGGGAAAGATTACAAGAATATTTACTTTAATGAAATTTAAATAAAGTTTTTCCATTATCATCTATGTGTTTATTTAATTCAGCTTCAAAATAGTCTAATATTCTTTTTCTAAAACAATGACGCCAATATATGGCACAGTGGTTGGTTGAAAGTAGTAAAACAGTTTGTTGATATTTATGTTGTTATCCATCCATTTTAGTATTAAAAGCTTCATCGCTGGTATCAAACGAATCAACAGGATCGAATTCATTTAATGGTGTTAGACATATTTTACCAATTGGATCATTTAGATTTTCGTTTTAAGTGTATTATCTTGCTGGTTTATAAAAAAATAGAACCACAGTGGTTCTATTTTAAGAACTTCTTAGTATTTTGATAAATGAAAACAATGCTTATTAATGAAACAATTATTTCAGTTACCGGAAATGTAGCCCATACTCCAGTCATCTTGAATAGATTTGCTAATAAAAAAGCAGTAGGAATGATGATAATAAATCCTCTTAAAAGCGAAATAATATGAGCTGGTAATGAATGTTCAGTGGCGGTGAAATATATTGATGAAACGATATTAAAGCCCGCAAATAAACAGCCAATGAAATATATTTTTAAACCAGCTTGACCAATTTCTTGTAATAAAGGATTATTTTCACTATTAAATATTTTAACGATTGTATCGTTATTAAAGATTATGATTAGATAAATTGTCATTGAAACGATGACAACCGTTATCAATGCATATTTAAAAATAGTCTTTACTTTTTTGATATTTTTAAGACCATAGCCATTACTTAAAAGAGGCTGAATTCCTTGCGATATTCCAGTATAAATAGAAATAACGACTAATGATAAATTGGCAATGACACCATAAGCGGCTACACCAGTATTGCCAGCTAACTGTAAGATAATAGTATTAAAGACAATCATAACGATTCCAGAAGATACCTCGGTAATCAATGATGGTAAACCCCCAGAAACAATCTCGATAAAATATAATTTAGCAATTCTTTCTTTAATGATTTTAAAATGATTCTTTTTCTTAATAAAAAATGGTGAAAGAATCATCATGCTAATAACTGGAGCTAAGCCAGTTGCCAAAACAGCCCCAAATATTCCCATATTGAAAGGAAACATAAAAACATAATCTAAGATAATGTTTGATAGACTACCACCAATCATGGCAGCCATTGATAATTGTGGTGCTCCATCATTTCTGACAAAACACAATAATAAGTTATTAAGCATGAACATTGGAGCAAACAATAAAATTATTTGTAAATAGGTATAGCACATGGAATAGACTTCTTCATTTGCTCCCAGCATTTTTACAATATTACCAGTAAAACAAATTCCAATGATAAAAAAGGTTAAAGCTATAATTAATGTTAGCATCAAAGCTTGAGTAAAGACACTATTAGCGTTTTTATCATTATTTTGGCTTTTAAAAATTGAATATTTAATGCCTCCGCCCATACCGATCATTAAACCTGAACCATTAATAAAACTATAAATTGGGATAGCCAAGTTCAAAGCTGTCAGGCCGTTAGCTCCTAAAGATTTAGAGACAAAGAAAGTATCGGCTAAGATGTAACAAGATAACCCAATCATGCCTAAAACATTTAAACTGGTATATTTACTGTACTCTTTTAAATAACTTTGCTTTTCCATTTGGACCTCCTTTAAAAATAAAAAACCCCTAATCAATTTCAACTATGGCCTACTGAAATTGATAGAGGTATTGTCCGGCGACAGATAGTTTAGTTTGCAACGATAGTTTATCAATTTTATAAGATGTTGTCAATTAATTTATCAAGTTACTAACAAATATTTATTTTCTAAAGTTAATAATCAAATTGAAAAGATTTAGGCAATAAAAATCACAACAAATACATATACGATCAAAGTTATAATCATATTTAATGAAATAAATGCTGAAGTAAAACTAGCGTCATCTTCATTTTGATATAATGGTGATATTTGCATTGGTAATGCAAATCCTGTTGGTGACATAAAGTAAATTAAAACCGCCATCAGATAAATTTCATCAGCCATTAATTCAGGAAAAATGATGAAAAATCCTAGAATAACTAAAAAGTAGAATAGAACTCTTACAGTTATCATTTTAATAATGACATTTAAAGTTTCTTTATTGATATTTAGATTATAACCAATAATAAATAAAATCATTCCAACGATTGGTCCTGTAACCATTTCGATTGTATTAGTATAGATGTCGATAAACTGGCTTGTGGCTAGAAAATTATAGACACCAGAAAAATTTAAAATCATTGCTAAAATAACAGCGATAACAAATGAATTAGAAAATATTTTTTTTACTAATTGTTTAAAACTAACTTTACCAGCTGATATTTTTGCAACAATAACAGGTATGATTACAAAACACATTAAAGTACCAGCTAAATCAAAAATAACAGTATTACTAGAACTTCCAACGATTGATAAGTATAATGGCAATGCTACATTACCACCTTCACAAGTTGTTAGCATATAAGGGGAAATATGACTGTATTTATGGTTAACTAACTTATTGATAACTTTACCAACTAAAACAGCAATGATAAATACAACAAAGACATATAATACGATCCATATTGATGATGCTTCAATCGTTGAAGTTAAGATAATATTAAAAATTAAAAAAGGAAATAAGATATTGAAGATAATATGATTGGTTCCATCTTTTTGCTCTGAAGTAATCCATCCTCTGATTCTAGCAATTAAACCTAAAGCTACCATAAAAAATACTGGAAATAGTGTTGCTAAAGCGTTCATCTAATCTCCTTAAATTTCTAAATTTTCACCATTAGTGGCAATTACTTGTTGATACCAATAAAATGATTTCTTTTTGTGTCTTGAAAAATCACCAGTTCCATCATCGTGACGATTGACATAGACAAAACCATAACGTTTTTTCATTTCACCGGTACCAGCAGAAATAATATCGATCCATCCCCATGGGGTATATCCAATTAAATCGACACCATCCAATTCAACGGCATCTTTCATCGCCTTAATATGATTTTTTAAATAGTCAATACGGTAATCATCGTTGATAGTACCATCGTTATTAATCATGTCTGGAGCGCCTAAGCCATTTTCAACAATAAATAATGGTATATGATAACGATCATAAAGCTGGTTTAAAGCAATTCTTAATCCTAAAGGATCAACGGTCCAACCCCATTGGGTAGTTGTTAAGTACGGATTTTTGTAGGCTATAAATTGATTTCCTTCAGTTTTGACTGCATTAGGATCGGTTGATGAAACTGTCGACATATAATAACTAAAACCGATAAAATCAACCGTTCCCTGTTTAATTATATCTAAATCACCAGCTTTCATTTCAATTTTAATATTTTCTCGTTTAAATTTTTTTAATTGATATTCTGGATAATAACCACGAACTTGAACATCAAGATAAAAATCTTTTTGGCGATTAAACTCAATTGTTTCCATCACATCCTCAGGACGACATGTCATTGGATAGCTAGGGGTATAAGCAATCATCATTCCAATTTTATTTTCTGGATTAATTTGGTGTCCTAAGATTACGGCTTTAGCACTGGCAATAAAAATATGATGATGAGCTTGATAAATATTTTGTGGATTATTGTCATGAACGCCTAATTGACACCAGCTAGATAAAACATTTATTTCATTAAAAGTCATCCAGTATTTTACTTTATTTTTATAACGAGTAAAAACTGTTTTTACAAAAAATAAGAAAAAATCAATTACTGTACGATTTAACCAGCCATCATAATGATCAGCTAAGTATAAAGGCATTTCAAAATGATTTAAGGTTACAACGGGTTCAATTCCATATTTTAATAATTCATCAAATACTTGATCATAAAAAATTAAACCGGCTTCATTTAAATCATACATGCCTTTAGGACAAATACGTGACCAGCTAATTGCCATTCGATAACATTTAAAGCCCATTTCTGCCATCAAAGCAATATCTTCTTTCCAATGATGATAAAAATCAGTTGCTTGATGACTAGGATAATAGGTATCTTTTTGGATATAACCAGTAGCACCAATGGGAATAGTACCAGTCATTGTGCTATCGAGTTCAGCTTGTCCAACAGTACCATCTGAATCTAAAAATGTTACTTTTCTGGAAATACTATGACTACCACCAGTAACGGTATCAAAAGTACTTAAACCACGATTGTCTTCTAAATAGCCACCTTCATATTGATTGGCCGAAGTGGCACCGCCCCATAAAAAATTATCTCTAAATCCCATAAATAAGCCTCCTCGTATATTTGCAAGTAAATTATATTACAGAAGATTTAAAATATCTAATAGTTATAATTTATCGTTAGATATGATTATTTGTTATATCTAACGATTAAATATTTTTTTCATTTCTTCAAGTAGCAAGTTAGCAACTGGACTAAAAACTTGATATTTTTTCCAAATAACATAGATATTAGTTTGTAATAATGGTTCTAATTGTCTAAAACATAAGTTGCTATCAACACCGGTATTAACTAAATTATCAAAGCTTAATGCATAGCCAAATCCCTCTTGAACCATGATTGAAGCATTGTAGATTAAATCAAAAGTAGCAACGATGTTTAACTGATCTAATTTTTCACCAAACCATTTGGGATAATCTTCACTAATTCCCTGGCGAGAAACAATTAATGGTAATTGCAATAAATCATCAAGGGTAATTGTTTGTTTTTTTGCTAGTGGACTGCTTTTTGGCATGATTAATCCCCAGGTATCCTGATATGGGATTTTTATATATTGATATTTAGATAAATCAACTTCTTGGGCAATGATTGCAAAGTCCAATAAGCCTTTATCTAAACGTTCACTAACGGTTTCAGTATTGCCACTGTATAAATGGAAGCGGATATTTGGATATTGGTCATAAAGATTTTTAGCTGCTTCGACAAAATATTTTATTGCTTTCGACTCAGCGCCACCAATATAAATATCACCACCACTAATTTCATCTAATGATTGAAATTCTTCGGTTGTTTTATCAACCATTTTTACAATATCTTCAGCGCGTTTTCTAAGTAGTAAGCCTTCTTCGGTTAATTTAATATTGTGATTACTACGAATAAATAGCTTTTTTCCTAATTCTTCTTCTAACAACTTTATTTGTTTTGATAATGTTGGTTGCGTTACGTGAAGATATTTGGCAGCTCTAGTCATATTTTCTTCTCTAGCTATGGCTAAAAAATATCTTAAAACTCTAATTTCCATTTTAATCACCTCATATTCATTATAACGAATTTAGATATTCCAATAAAGAATAATTTATTATTACTTATAGATATTAGACATTATTAAGCAATTTAAATATAATATGCTTAAGGAGATGATGTTTATGCCAGAATATCGTGATAAAGAAGGTATCTTTTTTCAAAATTTATATGATGCAGGATGCAATCAAACATTGATTGAAAAATGTATCAATTTATACAAGAATAACGATATTCAAGAGTTATTAAAGGTACTTTTTTATCACAAGAAGGATTTATTAATAAGTTTACATCAAAAAGAAGATGAGATTGATTGTTTAGATTATTTGATTACAAGTATTAAACAAGAATTTAGTTTATAAATTTTAAATCTAGTTGGATGTGGTCTAGTTGAATGGAGGAAAATATTATGATTTATCAAAATTTTAAAGATTTAAAATTATCAGCTTTAGGAATGGGAGCAATGCGACTTCCAGTTGTCGATAATGATGATGGAAAAATTGATGTTGCATCAGCTAAAGAAATGGTTGCTTTAGCAATGAAGCAGGGGGTCAATTATTATGATACTGCCTGGGGTTATCATAATGGTCAATCAGAAGTAGTAATGGGAGAAATTTTAAAACAATATCCAAGAGATTCTTTTTATTTAGCAACTAAGTTTCCTGGTTATGATTTGAATAATATGGATAAAGTTGCAGAAATTTTTGAAGAGCAGCTAAAAAAATGTCAAGTCGATTATTTTGATTTCTATTTATTTCACAATGTCTGTGAGATGAATATTGATGCTTATTTGGATAGTAAATATGGAATTTTTGATTATTTAATTATACAAAAGGAAAATGGTCGAATCAAGCATTTAGGTTTTTCAGCTCATGGTGATTTAACAACGATGAAACGCTTTTTAGAAGCATATGGTTCTAAAATGGAATTTTGTCAGATTCAATTAAACTATTTGGATTATTTATTCCAGGATGGAAAGAATAAATTAGACTTATTAAAGGAATATAATATTCCAGTTTGGGTCATGGAACCATTACGTGGTGGTCGTCTTGCTAAATTGGATGATAAGGCAACTGATCAGTTACAATCATTACGTCCTGATGAAACAGTACCGGCTTGGGCTTTTAGATTTTTACAATCAATCGATAGTGTAACAATGGTTTTATCAGGAATGTCTAATTTAGAACAGTTACAGCAAAATATTCAAACATTTAATGAAAGTAAACCATTAAATCAACAAGAATGGGATACATTGATGAGTATTGCTAAAAAGATGTTAGAGAAGAAAATTTTGCCATGTACTGCTTGTCATTATTGTACTAGTCATTGTCCAATGGGACTAGATATTCCATCTTTGATCAGTTTATATAATGAACATTGTTTTACCGATGGTGGTTTTATTGCGCCAATGGCTTTATCAGCATTACCAGCTGATAAACAGCCTAGTGCTTGTATTGGTTGTCGCAGTTGTGAAGCGGTTTGTCCTCAACAAATTAAAATTTCAGAAGCAATGAGTGATTTTGCGGCTAAATTAGGTAACTAAGATGGAATATGTGACTTTATCTAATGGAATAAAAATGCCTTTAGTGGGCTTTGGAACCTGGGATTTAAGGGGATCAAAATGTATTGATAGTGTTTTGGAGGCATTGAATTGTGGTTATCGTCTGATTGATACTGCTAAGATGTATCAAAATGAACGAGAAGTGGGAGTAGCTATCCAAAATAGTCACATACCTCGTGAAAAGTTATTTATCACGACTAAATTAGATCGTCATTACAATAATTATCAATCAGCTAAAAAGGGAATTTTAGAATCATTAAAAGTGATGCAATTAGATTATCTAGATTTAGTTTTGATTCATGAACCATATTCACATTCATTAAAGATGTATCAAGCTCTGGAAGAAGCGTACGATCAAGGTTTGATCAAAGCAATTGGAGTATCTAATTTTCATTATACTTATTTTAAAAATTTTATTAAAAACTGCAAAATTATTCCAATGGTCAATCAGGTTGAAACACATGTCTTTTTTCAGCAACAAAAATTGCAGCCGATATTGGCTAAAAATCAAACGGTTATGGAAGCCTGGAGTCCTTTAGCTACTGGAAAAAATAATTTATTTGAATTAAAAGAATTAGTTGAAATAGGAAATGTTTATCACAAAACTGCGGCTCAAATTGCTTTAAAATATTTAATTCAATTAGGTATTGTAGTTATTCCTAAATCAGCCCATAAAAAGAGAATGGAAGAGAATATTGATTTATTTGATTTTGATTTAACAGAAGATCAGATGGCAATAATAAAAAAATTAGATACTAACCAGTCATTATTTAATTGGTACGATTATCAATAAAAAAGGCCCCGTTATTTTAAATAACGGGGTTAATTTTATGATATATTTTAAATTATCAAGCCAATTAGATGCACGATAAAGGCTGCAATCCAGGCAATTACACATTGTCCAACAACAACGAATAGAGCCCATTTACCACCTAATTCTCGTTTGATTGAAGCGATTGCGGCAACGCATGGTGTATATAATAAACAGAAAACTAACAAACTTAAAGCTGACAAACTAGAAAAGGTTGTCACTAGATTTGCAGTAGTTCCAAATAAAATAGAGATGGTAGAAACGACACTTTCTTTAGCCATAAAGCCACTGATCAAAGCGGTTGAAATACGCCAGTCACCAAATCCCAATGGTTTAAAGATTGGTGTAATCCATCCAGCTACCATTGCTAAAATACTATCTTTAGAATCAACAACTAAATTTAGTTTAGTATCAAATGTTTGTAAGAACCAAATCACAATAGTGGCAATAAAGATAATGGTAAAAGCTCGTTGTAAAAAGTCTTTGGCTTTTTCCCATAATAATTGACTAACATTTTTAAAGCTAGGAAGACGATAATTAGGCAATTCCATGACAAAAGGAACAGCTTCTCCTTTAAATAATGTTTTTCGCATTAAAAATGCTACTAAAATACCAATGATTATACCAATAAAATACAACGCTACCATAACTATAGCACCATTATTTGGAAAAAAGGCAGCAGTAAAAAAAGCATAAATTGGCAGTTTAGCTGAACAGCTCATAAATGGTGTCAGCAATATTGTCATCTTACGATCGCGTTCTGAAGGTAAGGTACGACTGGCCATAACGCCTGGAACAGTGCAGCCAAAACCAATTAACATGGGTACGATACTTCTTCCTGATAAACCGATTTTTCTCAATAACTTATCCATTACAAAAGCAATTCGGGCCATATAGCCACTATCTTCTAGTAATGATAGGAAGAAAAATAAAGTAACGATTATTGGTAAAAAGCTTAAAACACTACCAACACCATTAAAAATACCATCGACAACTAATGATTGTAAAACATCATTGACATTAGCTCTAATAAGTAAATTAGTTAAAGCATCAGTTATAAAGGTGATTCCTAAATCTAGTAAATCAGATAACCAGGCACCAATCACATTGAATGTTAAATAAAATACTAATGCCATAATTCCAATAAAAGCAGGAATTGCAGTATATTTACCAGTTAAGAAGTTATCAATTTTAACTGAACGGATATGTTCTTTACTTTCACGAGGTTTAATAACTGTTTCATCGCAGATTTTAGCGATAAAACTAAAACGCATATCTGCCATAGCAGCACAGCGGTCAAGTTGTCGTTCAGTTTCCATTTGCACGATAATATGTTCAAGCATTTCTTTTTCATTTTGATCTAAATTTAATTTTTCTAAAATCAAAGGATCCCCTTCGGCTAATTTACTAGCTGCAAATCTAATTGGAATATGAGCGCTTCGGGCGTGATCTTCAATTAAATGCATAATAGCATGTAAGCAACGATGAACAGCACCGCCATGATCATTAACATCACAAAAATCTTGACGACTTGGCTTTTCTTGATATTTAGCAATATGCAAAGCATGATCGATTAACTCCTGGATTCCCTCATTTTTAGCAGCAGAAATTGGAATTACGGGAATTCCAAGCATTTCTTCCATTTCGTTAACTAAAATGGAACCACCATTTTCATGAACTTCATCCATCATATTTAAAGCTAATACCATTGGTATATCTAATTCTAACAGCTGCATTGTCAAATAGAGATTTCGTTCAATGTTTGTAGCATCAACGATATTGATGATACATTTTGGATTTTCCTCTAAGATAAATTGTCTTGTAACAATTTCTTCGCTTGAATATGGTGATAAAGAATAAATACCTGGTAAATCCGTTACTAAAGTATTTCGATGACCTTTGATTGGACCATCTTTACGGTCGACTGTAACTCCTGGAAAGTTACCAACATGTTGTGAAGAACCGGTTAATTGATTAAATAACGTGGTTTTACCACAGTTTTGATTACCTGCTAGAGCAAATGTTAATAATGTATCATCACTTAAAGGATGCTCATCTTTTTTTAAGTGATATTTTCCTCCTTCACCCAAACCAGGATGGTTCATGTGACCAACTTTTTTAGGATTCTTTCGAATAGTTGTAGTATCACGAATATTTTCAATTTTTATTTTTTTGGCATCATCTAATCGTAAAGTAAGTTCATAACTATGAATTCTAACTTCAATGGGATCTCCCATAGGAGCAAATTTGACCATGGTTACTTCACTGCCTGGAATCAACCCCATATCTAGAAGATGCTGCCGTAATGACTTTTCTCCATCGATAGAAACGATGGTAGCTGTTTTGTTTATTGGTAAGTCTTTTAATGTAAGCATATATAACCTCCCATCATATGTGACAAATTTTTGTTGTTTTGTATAAAAATTAGTATAGTGGGGCAAAGCGTATTAGTCAAGTAAAGTTTATGTGAGATAATAGTATTAATTATTTCTAATAGTTTAATAATAAAGTGTTTTTATATTATACTTATAATCGAAAATAGAAGAGAAGTTAAAATAATGAAGAAAACACTTTATTTGATGCATCATGGCCAAACATTATTTAATTTACAACATAAGATTCAAGGATGGTGTGATGCGCCGTTAACACCACTGGGAATTGAACAGGCTAAGATAGCCGGAAAATATTTTAAAGATAATAATATTACTTTTGATCATGCTTATTCATCTACATCTGAACGGGCCAGCGATACTTTAGAGATAGTTACCGAAGGTAAAATGCCATATACTAGACAAAAGAATTTAAAAGAATGGAATTTTGGAGCTTTTGAAGGTAAAGATGAATGTTTGAATCCGCAATTTCCTTATGGTGATTTTTTTGTCCAATTCGGTGATGAAGGGGAGTTAGAATTTCAAGAACGTATTTCTAATGCTTTACTAGAAATCATGCAAAAAGAAGATCATCGAGTTGTATTAGTTGCCAGCCATGGAGCGGTTTGTGGTGCTTTTATGCGCAAATGGTTAGAAACTAGTAAAGTTCCATATAAATCAGGAATTGGAAACTGCGCCATTTATAAATACGAATTCGAAGATGATATTTTTACTTGTGTAGATATTATTAAACATGATTTCAGTCATTTATTTAATGATGTAATTGGAAAATAATAATATTTTTACTTGAAAGATAAGTAAAAAACCGGTCCTAGTAAATAAAACATTACTAGGATTTTTTGGCTGTATCGATTTTGAAATTCGAATTAGTTATTATTTCACTATAAATAAAACGCATAGCGTGATGTAATTTTGATATTGTACTTTTTTTGTTTCGTTTTTTACAATAAAAGTAAGAAAAAACTATAGAAGCAGGAGGAAAAATGATGGAATTTGTAACATTAAACAATGGTGTAAAAATGCCGGTAATTGGCTTTGGTGTTTATCAAATTAAAGATCTTGATGAATGTAAACAAGCTGTACTCGATGCAATTGATACTGGATATCGTTTAATTGATACTGCACAATCTTATGGAAATGAAGTTGCTGTTGGACAAGCTATCAAAGAAACACCAGTTTTACGTGAGAATCTATTTATTACAACGAAAGTATGGGTAGCAAATTACGGTTATGATAAAACAAGGGCTTCAGTATAACAGTCACTAAAAAATATGGAACTTGATTATCTGGATTTAGTTTTATTACATCAGCCTTTTAATGATTATTATGGGGCTTATCGGGCATTAGAAGATTTATATCAAGAAGGAAAGATTAAAGCGATTGGCGTTTCTAATTTCTATCCTGATCGTTTAGTTGATTTATCATTATATGATAAAATTAGACCAGCGGTTAATCAGGTAGAAGTTAATGTATTTCATCAGCAGATCGAAGTGCATAATTATAATCAAAAATATGGAGTGCAATTAGAAGCCTGGGCTCCTTTTGCTGAGGGGCGTAATAATATGTTTGAAAATGCTCAGTTAAAAGCGATTGGACAAAAGTATGGAAAAACAAATGCCCAAGTTATACTTCGATGGTTAATTCAAAGGGGAATTGTACCACTAGCTAAAACAGTTAGAAAAGAAAGAATGAAAGAGAATATCGATGTCTTTGATTTTGAATTAAGTTATGAAGATATGGAAATTATTGAAAGTATGAATTGTCATCATAGTTGTTTCTTTGATCATTATAATGTTGATACGGTTGAGATGATTGCCGGATTAAAACGCTAAAAAATGCCAGTATTTGCTGGCATTTTTGATTAATTAGCTTGTTTCATTCCTGTAAATTCTAAATATTCTCGTTTGACATTATCTAGTAAATGTTTAAAAGTCCATTCAATATTAGTGTTAGTAACCATTGCTTTTAATGGAATAAATGGAATATTAGCTTTTTTAAAGATTTCTAATAAAACATCTATTTGATCTTCTTCAAAACCGGCTAAAACCATCATGTCATCATTTGGAATAGAGGTTAAAGCTTCTGTACCTCGCTGGTAACCGTCTAATTTTAAAATATAGCCAAGGGGACACATTAAATCACTAGTTTTGACAATAACAACTTTGACATCCAATTTTTCTAAAATAGAAATAATAGCTTTACCAGCTTCAGTTTTGTCAATATTGTATAGTAGGACTGTTTCTTGTATTTCTTGCATCTTTGTTGCCTCTCTTTCAAATATAAACTTAGCATATTTTAAAAGGAGATTCAACTATGATGATTTTAATTATTAAATTACTTTTTTAAAGACGACTAGAAGTAAAAAGACTAAAATATCCGAAAATATCGTTCAATTTTGGATAAAATTATGGTATTTTATCTTGTAATGAGATTGTGGTATAATTATAATGATAGTGTTGTAGAATTAAAGTAGCTTGGAGGTAGAAGATGCTTAAAAGTATAAAATATGTTCTGAAAGAGAATTTTAGTAACTTATTTAGAATATATTCTATTTCAAAATATGAATTATTATCAGACATGCGAGATTCGCGATTAGGAATATTCTGGAATTTTGCCAATCCCTTTATTCAAATATTAACATATTATTTTGTTTTTGGTTTGGTAATGAATCGAAATGATGTTGATGGTATTCCTTTTATCCAATGGATGTTAGCTGGGATGGTTGTCTGGTTTTTTATTAATCCATGTATTACCCAGGGAGCTAATGCTATATATTCAAAAATTAATGTGATTACTAAGATGAAGTTTCCAGTTAGCGTTTTACCAGCTACTGTTATCTTAAAAGAATTGTTTAATCATGCATGTATTATGATTTTATTGGTGTTATTTTATTTTACCCAAGGAATCTATCCATCAGTTCATTGGCTTGGTTTGATTTATTATTGTTTTGCAGCATGTTGTTTTACGGTGTCGTTGGCTATGATTACTTCGGTTTTAAATATGATTGCCAGAGATACTAGAAAATTGATTTTAGCTTGTATGCGTTTGATTTTATATTTGACGCCAATTTTATGGCCAATATCACGTTTTAGTGCCGAAACACCATTATTTAATTTGATTCGTTTTGTGATGAAAGTTAATCCAATCTATTATATTGTCTGTGGATATCGTGATTGTTTTTTATATCACTATGGTTTTATGCATTATTGGAAACAAATGGGTGTTTTTTGGTTGATAACTATTGTTTTATTTGCCTTAGGCTGCACGATGATGTATAAGTTTAAACATAAATTTATTGATTTGATTTAGGTGAGTTGAATGGAAGATTATGCAATTAAATTTGAACATGTTTCAAAAATATACAAGTTAAAAAAGAAAAATGATGGAAAGAAAAAAAGTAATGAAACAAAACGATTTTATGCTTTAAAGGATATTAGTTTTGAAATTCCTAAAGGTGAGGTAGTTGGAATCTTAGGAACTAACGGATCAGGTAAGTCGACATTATCATTGATTTTAGCTGGAATTAGTGAAATTGATGAGGGAGTAATGGATATTAAAGGTGAACAATCATTAGTTGCCATCAATACTGGGTTAAATAAACAGTTAACCGGTCTAGAAAATATTAATGTTAAAGGTGCCTTATTAGGGCTATCAAAGAAAAAAATTCAAGAAATAATCGATGGAGTAATTGAATTTGCAGAATTAGGTGATTTTTTATATCAGCCTGTTAAAAAATATTCTAGTGGGATGAAATCACGACTGGGATTTTCAATTTCAATTTACCTTGATCCAGATATCATCATTGTTGATGAAGCTTTATCAGTAGGTGATAAGGGATTCGCTCAAAAATGTTTAAATAAAATGAATGAATTGAAAGACCGGGGAAAAACCATTATCTTTATTTCCCATTCATTACCACAAGTTAGAAATTTTTGTCAAAGTGCTATGTGGATTGAAGGCGGAATGTTAAAAGAGTATGGTGAAGTAAATGAAGTTTGTAATCATTATGGTGAGTATGTTGACTACTATAATGGACTCTCTAATAAACAAAAAGCCAAAATAAGAGATGAAAAGTTTGAAAAACGAATTGTTAAAAATCCTAAAATAGGATTCTTTGAGAAAGTTATAGATTGCATAAAAGGATAGGTGGATTAAATGAAAAAAGTAATTACATATGGAACATTTGATTTATTTCATGTGGGACATTTAAATATTTTAAAAAGGGCTAAAGAATTAGGCGATTATTTAATTGTTGCAGTAAGTAGTGATGCTTTTAATGCCCAAAAAGGAAAGAAAGCATATCATAGTGAACATGATCGGATGTTGATATTACGGGCTATCAGATATGTTGATGAAGTAATCTTAGAAGAGTCATGGGATCAAAAAATTAGAGATATTCAAGAACATGATGTTGATATTTTTGTTATGGGTGACGATTGGAAAGGTAAATTTGATTATTTAAAAGACTATTGTGAAGTTGTTTATTTACCACGGACTGAAGGTATTTCAACAACTAAAATCAAAGATGATTTACATAAATAGGGGCAGGTTATAAGATGAAATTAAGTATAATTATTCCTTATGATCGTTATAAACAATATCTCTATGATTGCTTAGAAAGTATCAGTGAACAAAATTTGACGGATTTTGAAACAATTCTAGTTATTAGTGAAAGTACTGAAATTGATGCAAAAATTAAAAATTATCCAGTAAACTTGAAAATAATAAAAACTAGTAATAATTCAACTGCAGCTAAAAAAAGAAACGTTGGTTTAGATAGTGCTATTGGCGATTATGTCTACTTTATTGACTGGGATGACTATTTAATGCCTAATGCTTTAAATCTTTTGTTACAGGCTGCAATAGCGAAACAATTAGATTTAGTGACTGGAATTAGAAAGGTTACCTGGTTTAAAAAGAAAGTTTTTGAAACCATGGGTGATGAAAAAAATAATGAATTAAATCTCAAAGATAAAGATCATGATCTTGATGATAAATTTATCGAAAAAGAATATAATGAAGAAAATATTAGTGAATATGCAACTGATATTTTAATTAGAACGCGTCATGCAATTCGTAATATATCGGTTTTGAATATTTTGATAAAACGTGATTTATTAGAAAAGCATCAATTACGGTTTAACGAAGATTTTATTTATTATAGTGATGCTCCATTTGTCGTGCAATTGTTAGATTATGCTAATAGTTTCAAGCGGATTGATGAAGCTATTTATGTTAAAAGAAAACACAATGATCCTATTAATAATCCAGCATTATCACAAATTAAAGATCCAGAAAATAAATTTGATGAATTTATTGATGTCTATAAATATTGCACGATGTTAGTACCTAAAGATAGTTATATCCGTTATTATCTGGATTCTAAGATGCTGCGTTATTATACTAAATACTATGTACGTAAGATTCGTCGTAGTAAAAACGATTATTGGCGTAATGAAAGATTTGAAATCATGGGTGAAGTATTACAAAATATTAATCCACGTTTATTAGCTAAATCTTCTCGTTATAGCCGTAAAATTGTTAAAGCTTGTATTGATGGTGATTTAAATACAACTAAAAGATTAGTTAATCGTCGTTTAGCTAAAATTAAATTTAAAAAAATATTGAAGAATAAAAATGAAATGAATAAATATTTATATCAGCATAAATATATTAATAAGCCAATCCAAGAAAATTTAGTTATGTTCGAAACTTTTATGGGTAAGAGTTATGCTGATTCACCAAAATATATTTATGAATATTTAGCTAAAAATTATCCTGGAAAATATGAATTTGTCTGGGTATTGAATGATTATAAGGGCAAACTGCCTTATGGTGGTAAAATTGTTAAAAGATTTACACGGGAATATGCTTATTATTTAGGAGTGTCGAAATATTTTGTTTTCAATGTTCGTCAGCCATTATGGTTCCGTAAACGTGAAGAACAGGTCTTTTTGGAAACTTGGCATGGAACACCATTAAAACGGTTAGCATTTGATCAAGAAGAAGTAACCGCAGCATCACCAACTTATAAAGCCCAATTCTATCGTCAGAAAAAAGAATGGGATTATTTGATTGCTCCCAATAAGTTTTCAAGTGATATTTTTAAAAGCTGTTTTATGTACGATGGTAATATGTTAGAAACGGGTTATCCACGAAATGATTTACTTTCAGCTAAAAATCGGGATGAAATTGCTCTTAATTTAAAGAAGAAGTTACATATTCCACTTGATAAAAAGACTATTTTATATGCTCCAACTTGGCGTGATGATGAATATTATGGTAATGGGCGCTATAAGTTCAAATTAAAATTAGATTTAGATTTATTGAAAAAAGAACTAGGTGATGAATATGTTGTTATCTTAAGAACTCATCATTATATAGCAGATAATCTTGATGTTTCAGGTTTAGAAGATTTTGCTTATAATCTAAGTAAATATGATGATATTACTGAAATTTATTTAATCAGTGATATTTGTATTACTGATTATTCAAGTGTCTTTTTTGACTTTGCCAATTTAAAAAGACCATTATTATTCTATACATATGATTTAGATAAATATCGTGATGTTTTACGTGGTTTTTATATTGATATGGAAACAGAACTTCCAGGACCATTAGTTTTTACTAGTGAAGAAGTGGTCGATAAGATTAAACATCTTGATGAACTAACTGCTACATATCAAGAAAAATATCAACAGTTCTACCAGCGCTTTTGTTCGTGGGAAGATGGAAATGCTAGTAAGCGAGTTGTGGAACAAGTATTTAAATAAGGGGCTTATCCCCTTATTTTTGTAGGAGGACGATTAATGAAATTTGTAAAAAAGATAATTGGAAAAGGAATACGATTAGCCTATCGATTATTATATCGTTTTATTCCTTTGGATGATCAAACAATTTTATTTATTTCTTTTCATGGACGTGGTTATACTGATAATCCCATGGCATTACATCAGTATCTAACAGCCAATCCCCAATATCATAATTATCGCTGTATTTATGCAATCAAGCATCATCGTCAAAAGAAGATACAGATTGAAAATGCTAAAGTTATTGAGTATTTTAGTATTCCTTATTTTTTCTATTTAGCTCGAGCTAAATATTGGATCGTTAATTGTAAACTTCCAAAATATGTCTTAAAAAAGAAAAATCAAATTTATCTACAAACTTGGCATGGAACACCATTAAAAAAATTAGCTCATGACATTGAAGTTCCTGAAGGAACGACTTTTTATCGCAGTGAAATGTCAATTGAGGAAATGCGTTCAACATATGATAATGATGTTAGTAAATATACTTATATGATCAGTCCTAGTAGCTTTACTACCGAGGTCTTTCAAAGTGCTTTTAGAATTAATAAAGAACGTTTAATTGAAACGGGTTATCCTCGAAATGATATTTTATCAAACTATAGTGATGAGGATGTTTTGAAAATCAAAGAACAGCTAAAGATTCCTAAAGATAAGAAGGTTATTTTATATGCTCCAACCTGGCGCGATAATTCTTATAATTTAAAGGGATATACTTTCAAGCTGGAAGTTAATTTTAAAAAATGGCAAGAACGTTTAAAAGATGAATATATTGTTTTATTTAAGCCGCATTATTTAATTATCAATGATTTTGACTTAGAAGCTGTTAAGGATTTTGTTTACTTTATTGACCCTCAGTCGGATATTAGTTCATTATATTTAGTGGCTGATGTTTTAGTTACTGATTATTCTAGTGTTTTCTTTGATTATGCAATTTTAAGACGACCAATCTATTTTTATATGTATGATTTGGATAATTATCGTGATGAATTGCGTGGTTTTTATTTAGATATTTATCATGATTTACCTGGTGAAGTGGTTGAAGATGAAGATGTGTTATTAGATAAAATAGCCTTAAAGCAATATGATTATCAGGCGTTAGAAAAATTTAATCAGCGTTTTAATAACCATGAAGATGGAAACGCTAGTAAGCGAGTAATTGAAATTTTACTTAAGTAGGAGATAAATTCATGGGATTAAAGAAAATCGTTATTAAAATACTATTATCATTTGCCAATATTTTTGTAACAAGATGCAAAATAAAATCTAACCAGATTGCCTTTGTTTCAAATGAGTCTAATCATTTAGAAAGTGATTTGAAATTGATTTATGATCAGCTGAGTTTAAAAGATGATTATCAATTAAAAACAGTCTTAATCAATTATAAGAAAAAATCACTGGTTAATAATTTTCTTTATATGATTAATTGTCTAAAACAAATCTATATTATTAATACTTCAAAAGTTGTATTAATTACTGATAATAACTATGTAATTAGTAATTTTAAGCGAGAAGGAGTTACGGTAATTCAAATCTGGCATGCCACTGGGGCCATAAAGAAGTTTGGTAATGTAATTAAAAGGGAATATCCAATCGATAATTATGATTATGTAATTAGTAATAGTGATTATTGGAAAGAACCCTATCATCTAGCATTTAATGTTCCTAGTGATCATGTAATTACAACAGGGATGCCCCGGGTTGATCATTTAGTTGATCAAGATTATCTTGAAACAACTAAAAATAAACTGTTAAAAAAATATCCAATCTTAAAAGATAAAAAGATAATTTTATATGCGCCAACTTTTAGAGGTGATTTGTATCAGGGCTTTAGTGCTATTGATTTTGATGCTTTAAAAGTTGTTGAGGCTTTAGGTGAAGATTATGTTTTAGTTTATAAATTTCATCCGTTATTATTGAATAGTACTTTGGCTAATGATAAACGGATCATAAACTTAAAAGATGAAGATACTCATGATTTATTTACAATTAGTGATCTGTTGATTTCTGATTTTTCATCAATCATCTTTGATTACTCTTTATTATCAAAACCAATGTATTTTTTTGTACCGGATTTAGATGAGTATTTAAAGACACTAGGATGCTTTGTAGATTATCAAAAAATGATGCCAGGTGCGATTTGTTATAACGAAGATGAATTGATTAAGGCTATAAAAAATAATCAGATTGGTAATATTGAAACTTTTTCTCGTTTGTTTTTTAAATTTCATGATGGTCATAATACTAAACGGGTAGTTACTTTAATTGAATCGTTAATGTAAAAGCAGGATATGGAAGGACTGAAATATTTTAAAATTAGAGTCCACATTCCTGCTTTTTACTTATTTGTTTTGTTGTAAAAATTCTTTGACTTGTAATAAATCATCCATAACGTTATAAGTCATTTTAAGATATTTTTCTTCTGGATATTTCATATCAGGAATAGCGATGACTTTAATGTTAGCATTATATGCCGCATTGATACCTGATTCAGAATCTTCTAATACTAAAGCATTTTCTGGCTTTACATTTAGTTTTGAACAGGCTTTTAAAAATACCTCTGGATCCGGTTTTCCTTTAGCTACTTCATCACCACAAATTGAATCATCAAAATATTCAGTTAATCCAGCCTGATTTAATATTTTATCGACTCGATTACGATGAGAACTAGTTGCCACAATGGTTTTATAGTTATTATCTTTTAAAAACTGTAATAATTTAACTAAACCTTTTTTAATTGGTACTCCTTCGTTTTCAAATCGATCATTAATGTATTGATGAACTTCTTTAATGACTTCAGCCACATCGTATTTATCTCCATAATCTTTTTCAAAAAGTTCATAAACAGCTTTAACAGTTTTACCTAACAGCGTTTTGTAGGTTTCTTCGCTCATGGTAAGATTATCTTGGGCTAAGACATGACAATATCCTTCATAAGTTACTCGCTCGCTATCAATCATTAAACCGTCCATATCAAAAATAACTGCTTCAATCATTTTATTACCTCCACTACATGTGCTATCATACCATATATTTTTTAGTTGGTTTAGTTTTTTCAGGAATAAAAATAAATTTATATCATATGTTGCAATAAAGGAGTTGTAACTATGATACATAGAGGGGAAATATATTATGCTGATTTATCACCAGTAGTAGGTAGTGAACAAGGGGGTTATCGCCCAGTAATTGTATTACAAAACAATAAAGGCAATCGGTATTCGACTACCGTAATTATTGCACCAATATCATCACGACTAAGCAAAAATCCATTACCAACGCATGTATTGGTTGATAGTAATCTGTTGGAAAAGAAAAGTGTGGTTTTATTAGAACAGATTCGAACAATTGATAAAAAGCGAATTAAAGAAAAAGTAGGTAAAATTGACAATAGGATCATGAAACGGATTAATCAAGCAATAAAAACTAGTTTAGATATCAAATAATTCCCTTTAATGTTAATATTTGGTATAATATTGCTATGGAGGGATCTGTATGAATGTAAGAGATATCAAGACGAAAGCACGAAGTGTCATAGCGTTGAATCGAAGTAATATAATTTCGATTTTTGTTTTTATCAGTGTGATTACGACAGTGATAAATTATTTAACAGAATTAATTGGTAGTCAAATACCTTTTGCATCATTAATTTTGGGAATAATTTTTCTACCACTAGTTCATGGAAATGTAGTAACAGCTTTAAAAACGGTTAATGAACGAAGTGATGAATTGACAATCAATGATGATGGTTTGGCTGGTCTTAAACGATATAAACAATTATTTTCAACATATTTCATTCGTGAAATATTATTTACTATTTTAATTATGTTAGTATTTTTAATTATTGCACTCGTTTCAAAGTTTGTAATTAGTGATCGGGCATTTGATGCTATTATTGCAATATTGACATCTAATGCTTCTACTAATATTTCTAGTTATTTGACTGATGTAGAAATAGCTACATTATATGATCAAATTGGTGGAATTATCCTATTTGGCTTAATTGCATTAATGATAGTAATTATCATGTTTTCACTTTATTTTGCTTTGACACCATATGTTTTAGAAAAATATAATATTCGTGGTGCTAAAGCAATGAGTGAGTCAGTTAGATTGATGAAAGGTCATAAAGGGACTCTAGCAGTTTTATATCTTTCATATATTGGCTGGTTTTTCTTAGTAGTTTTACTTTATACGGTTGTTGCTATGATTATTCCTATTACGGCAATTAACCAACTAATTTTAGCGATAATTTCCACATATTTATATAGTGCAGAACTTGAAGTTTGTTTAGCTGTATTTTATGAAGAAATTGATTTAGAAGATAAGAATTTAATTTAATGAGGTGTTTTGTTTGAATTTGATTGAAACGGTAAAATTAAGTAATCGGCAAAAAGCAATTGGTGTAATCTTATTGTTTCCATGGTATTTGTATTTTGCACCAACTATCTTTAATTTTTTGATTCAGTTATATATTATTTATATTAGTAATAAGATACCGAGCGATGTTTTAAATATTATTTATAATATTATTGTTGGGTTGGCAACTGCAATTCCGATTATGATTATTTTTAAAGATTTTATTCAGGAAAATTGGAAGATTTTTAAGGATAATTTATTGGAAAATATAATTTGGGTCTTAACAATTGGTTTATTAGTTTCTTATGGTTTATCATATGTTGGTGAATTTATTAGACAGGTGTTACTAGACACTTCAACTGATGCTAGTAACCAGGTTCTTGTCGAATCATTAGTGCAGACAAATATATTGTTAATGGGATTTCAGGCAGTAATTATTGCGCCATTTGTTGAAGAGATGTTATTTAGAGGGGTAATCTTTAATAGTTTACGTCAAAAAAATAAAATCTTGGCGCATATAATATCAGGATTTATGTTTGGATTATTACACGTTTATAATTATATCCTAGCTGGAAATATGAGTGAATGGATCCAGTTGATTCCTTATATGTTTATTGGTTTTTCTTTATCATATGTATATGAAAAAAAGCAAACAATATTTGCACCGATCTTACTACATGCAACTAAAAACTTGATTGCAGTATTACTACTGGCGCTTATTTAAAAAAGTAATTTTATGATGTATTATTTTTAAAATATGCACTCAAAATTAGATGTACTAAAATAGCGAGTTAAGAGATGTACTTAACTCGTTTTTGTTTATCATATAATGCTTTTAAGAATAATAAAAACCCTTTAACTATATCTATGGATCTTATTTAGCTAAAGGGAATAATATTTAGATTGTCATAATTATTATACCGATAATAACTCCTAAAATCATACCAAAAATAACATCACTCAAATAATGAACAAATAAATAAATTCTAGATAATCCCATTATAAAAGCAAAAACAATTAGAAAAATACCAACTTTAGGATAGGTATAAAAGACAGTTGTTGCACAGGCAAAACTAGTCGTAGTATGACCTGAAGGAAATGAGTAATCACTAGGTATTGCAACTAACATTTTTACGTCCTTAAATTGATGACAAGGGCGTTTTCTTTTAATTATGGTTTTAATGGTCACTTGGCCAACTAAAGTAGCTGTTAATAATGCTAATAACATTTTTTGAGCTAAAAAGCGAGTTGTTGGGACAAAACTTAAAATTAAAATCCATCCTAACCAGACCATTCCAAAATCACCAGTACCGGTGACAAAAATCATCAGTTTATTTAAAAACTGATGATGATAAAATTTGGTAAAAAAATGAGAAGTTTGATAATCAACTGCTTGTATTTTTGCTAAGAGATTCATCTTGACCTCCGATTCGTTTGATGAAATTACAAAGATATTTGGCTAGATAGAAGATAATAATGTTAAAAATTATTGCCATTAGCAATTCGATAGCCAAAGATGAAACAACTTGATTTCCAGTAATTAATTCTTGATAACTAGGAACTGGTAAGATAGAACTTAACCCGTTAAAAATTAATTTAAACGGTCCTAAGGCAATCATTAAATAAAAATCAATAATGCCTCTAATAATGCTTGATTGTAATCCAGGGCCATTGATAAAATCTTCAAATCCAACATATAAAAGTAAACCAATAAAAGAGATTATAGCAATGATAATTACATTATATCCAAAATCAATGATCTTAGATAACATAGTTTTATTTTCGATTTCTTCTTGTTCTCTAATAATTGTTTTCTTTTGATGTTTAGGCTTTTTCTTTTCATTTGTTTTATTAATTTGATCAATCAGCTGATTTACCTCATTAGGATCAATGCCTAAGGTACTGTTTTCTTTTGATAAATTTTTTTTATTAGTGAAGATAGTGTTTTGTTTATTAATATTATTATCGGTCTTTTGTTTAGTATTTATAATTGGTTCTTGATCAAATAATGATAAATTATCAGGTAAATTATTATCACTAATAATTTGTCCCAAGTAATAATGGTATGTATCGCGAACTAATTCAACTAATTGGGGATCATTATGATATTCTTCGATTAAATGACGATAAGTTTGATTTAAAGTATCATAATCCATATCACTAGACATACCTAGGATTGGTGAATAAATTTCCATGGTATCATATGGCGTAAATAAGAAAACATTAATAATTTCCAAATTATTTTTAGCAACTTTAAATACTCGAGGAATAATACTTTCGCTAGCTGGACACAAATCACTTAAATAGATAATATTCATTAAACACTGATTACCAGCAGCTAATAAAGCTGGGAAATTAGCAATCAACATGGTTTCTTCTGGTTTGCTTTCTAATTGCTCCATCGTAGTATTTAAAACTTCAGGATCAGGTAATGGAGCTAGATTACTGTCACCACCAATAATAAAATCAATTTGATGGTATAGTTTTGTTAATTGCAAATAACGAATAGCATCTTTAATTTTATGTGTTGAAAGAACAGCAATTTTAATTTTTCTTTGATTAAAAAAATGTAATAATTCTTCAGTGCCTTCTTTTTTTATTACATCTGGTTTTAATTTAGCATATTCAAATAAATCGCGTTCAATCACATTATTAATTTCATCACTATCATAATTATCACTAATAGGAAATTGTTGATACATTGTTTTCATATTTCCGAGGGATTTTTCAAATTGCTCTTTTGTAATATTATAATTATGTTTTTTACAGATTCTTTTAAAGTAGTTAAAACGTAATCGATTTAAATCCAGAAGCACTCCATCTAAGGGAATGATAACTACTTTTATATTATTGACACTTTGTTTATAAAACATTGATAAATCACCCCATTCACTTTACCATTATATCATAGCTATTTATATTTTTCATTATTTTTCACTTGCTTTTATGCTTAGATTGTTGTAATATAATATCTGTCATCTCTCCTTAGTTCAGTTGACAAAGCAACTGACTCTTAATATGTCGATGACTGTTTCCCAAATGCGTTAATTTTGGACTAAAGTTCTATACTTGTCTCCTTAGCTCAGTTGGCAGAGCAACTGACTCTTAATCAGTGGGTCTAGGGTTCGAATCCCTAAGGGGACACCATTAGTTAATAAAGTCTATAGGTAGCAATACTTATAGACTTTTTTTGTTTATTATTAAATCTACTTATTTTTTGTATGAAAATAGAAGGAAATACAAGGGTGAGAGGAACTAGGATTAAGTTAAAAAATAGACAGAAATGTGATTCTGATAGCAATAAGCGGTCTTTTGAAAATGTGATTACATGGTTCGTTAATTACTGTGAGATTAAGAATTTAAAAGTAAAAAATAAAAACTATTAGGATGCAAGGACTATTAAAGCGATATTTCTTGATTGGTTACCTGTAGTTGTCATTTACAAATTGGATGATCTTGATATAATAGTTAATTCTGCTGATCCATCTATTCTAGAAAATATTTATATAAAGCATTAAATATTGTTTATTTTCATTTCTTGCTTTATCATAGACTTTTATTTTTGTATTTTTCTTATAAATCTTAATATCAAAATATCAATAAAGATATAATTGCTTTTACGACTGTTTTCATTTATATATTTATAATACTAAATATTGGATAGGGATAAATTTGATATTAGTCATTCTGATTTTTAAAATATTTGATATCTATCAGCAATTATTTTTAATAATCATAAATCTTTTTACCTGTGATTTAAAAAACGTTATAATAATATTATGGAATATCTTACAAAGGATGTGATGACATGAAAATTATAATTGATCAAGACATCATTGATATTCAACGACCTGTCACACTAGAAACTATTGCTCAAACTTATTTTCCTGATAAGAAAATTTACGCAGCGATTATCAATGGTAAGCTTTATGAGCTCAATCATGAAATCAATAATGATGTACTAATAAATTGGGTCGAGGCTGGCAGTATGACAGGAAAGCAAATCTATGAACGTACTTTAACTTTCTTATTTATTGTAGCAACAAAACAATTATTTCCAGACGCATCCATTTGTGTTGAATTTGCATTTCAGGATGGATTATACTGTACAATTAAAAAGCAAAGTCCTCTAACACTTCAGGATACGATTAAAATTAAACAAAGAATGAAAGAATTAGTACAAGCCAAATACGTTATTACACGTCATCATCTATCTAAAGACAAGGCAATATCCTTTTTTCGACAAAATCATCTTGAAGATAAGGCGGATTTATTGCGCTATCGCCAAAAAGAAGTATGTAGTATTTATCAGATGGAAGGATTCTATGATTATTTTTATGGATTTATGTTGCCTAATACTTCATATCTTAAAGATTTATCTTTACAATTTTTTGAACCTGGTGTGCGTTTAGGTCAAAAAGACGTTATTTTTCAATATTTTAAACTCTTTCAGGTCATGAAAGATTATGAAGAATGGGGGAAACTAATAGGAGTTCCAACGGTTGCTAAACTGAATGAAAAGATTGTCCAAGGGCAAATCAAAGAATTAATGTTAATGTCTGAAGCAATGATTGAAAAGAAATTAGCTGAATTGGCTACGCAAATAGCTCATCAAAAAAATCATGTTAGAATGATTCTTATAGCTGGACCTAGCTCGGCTGGTAAAACAACATTTTCAAAACGTCTCTGTATTCATCTTCGAATCTTAGGAATGAAACCGATAACGATATCTATGGATGACTTCTATCTTAATCGAGATGATACACCAAGATTACCTGATGGAAGTTTTGATTTTGAAAATATTGAAGCCGTAGATTTAAAATTGTTTAATAAAACAATGTTGCAGTTGATTCATCATGAATCAGTTTGCTTACCACATTATAATTTCAAAACTGGTCAAAGAAGTTTTGATACACAACCGACTTTTTTAGATGATGATCATATTTTAATCATTGAAGGTATTCATGGTTTAAATCCCCGTACTTCTTCTTATATTCCTGAAGAGGCTAAAATTAAAATTTATATTAATGCTCTCACGCATTTAAATTATGATAATCATAATCATATACCTACGTCTGATTATCGCTTGATTCGCCGTATTGTTCGTGATTATCAATTTCGTAATTCAAAAGCTAAAGAAACTATTCGTCGCTGGAAAAATGTAAAAGCAGGAGAAGACCAATATATTTATCCTTATCAGGAAGAGGCTAACTTTATTTTTAATACATCTATGGTTTATGAACTATCAGTTTTAAAACCAATTGCCAAAAAATTATTATCCCAAATTCATCCTGATGAAAAAGAATATATACAAGCAAATCGATTAAATAAATTACTAGATTATTTTGTCAGTGCTCAGGTAGATATTCCACAGGTTTCTATTCTGGCTGAATTTGTTGGAAATAGCATTTTTGAACAATAAAAATATTTACGTCGATAAAACTATTGTACTATCGACGTTTTTTGCCGTATATATTCTATAGACAATGCAGGTAGTAATATCAATGAATCATCAAGCAGTTTTATTTCTACGAATACTAAAGTATTTACAATAGCTTTTAAATGCCGAATATGAAAGTTCGATAATAAGTGGATTAGAAATATTTAATCCCAGTGAATTCATCATTTTTGGTTAATGATAATTTTTAATCTTTTTATATTAATTTTAAATATACAAGATGTTAGCTAATGGAATTATTGGTAATTGTAAAAATAAATCAAAATCAAAGTAGTTATAAGATATGTATTAAAAATATTACTCATTTTAGATAGTCTGTTTTCTGTTTGATATTCAGGTAATAAAAGATTATTTAGAAAAAATGGTAAAAAATTATTTTTTTGCAATATTTTTTACATTAAATTCTATTGAAAATAATCAAAAAAGTGCTTTAATTAACTGTAGGCTAGTTCATTTACTAGAGTATCGATTTAATGATTAGGGAGAGGAGGAATCATGATGAAATCGGTATATGAGGCAATTATTGCTGATAATAAATTATCGAATGAAGAAAATGAATTATTAGTTGAGTTATGTAATAAGCATAGTAATAAAACAAGTTTAAGATCACGGATTTTAAAAGATATGATTGATGATTTAAATAACTATCAAGAAAATCAGTTGACAATTAATTTAAAACAAATGATTAGTAGTTATTTACAATCATATCAACAAAAATCTTATTATCACTATATGGATTATATAGAAGTAGGGGTAAATAAATTTATAAATGATTTTTATGCTAAAAAACCATCTGATGATATTTATTTATGTATTTATTTGTTATTTATTCAAAACAAAAATATAATTGAAAGTCGGTTGAATAATGATGATTTGATTGATACAGCATATAATTTGGTTTTTAATTGTATTATTGCTGATGATACTGGAAGAATTGAATTTAAAGAAGATGAATTATCAGGTGAGGATTTAGAAATATTTAAATATTTTCAAAAGAATAATTCATTATATTTTAATGAAATGTCATTTTTTCAGCCACAAATTATCATAAGAAATTATTTTTGTATGGAATTTAAAGAAATGATTGAAGCACAACTTCGATATGATGCTGATAATTGGATTCGTGAATTTACTTTAGATGAGTAATCAGATTAAAAAGTGTTGTAGTTTATAGGTACAACACTTTTTGATATGTTATAAAAAATCTTTACAAGATACTAGAAGATCAATTTTTTGCCATTGGATGTCTTCATCAATGCAGTTACCTTCTTCAACTGATGCAAAGCCACATTGAGGTGATAAAGCAATAATATCTCCAACTACTTCTTTAGCTTTTAAATAACGTTGTTTGATTTCATCATGAGTTTCTAATTTTGGGTTCTTAGTAGATATTAAACCAGCAACAAATGTTTTATCAGTGTTTTTTAAACAAGCCCAAGGGTCAAATGAACCAGAACGTTCATCGTCATATTCAACAAAAAATCCATCATACGGGATTTGGCAAATAATCGGAGCTACACTATCATATAAACCTGAAAATAATGGATAGCCTTTAAAGTTTCCTTTACAAAAATGAGTAGCAATCGTCATATCTTGGGGTTTATCTTTCAGTGCTTTTGTCGATACTGCTTGAAACCATTTTAAGACTTCTTCTTTTTGATAACCTAATGAAGCAACTTTTTGTAAAAAATCTTCATCAATCATATAGGTCCATGAAGTATCATCAATTTGTAAATAACGACAACCATGATCATATAAATCTTTGATGGCTTCTTGATAAGCAATGGCAATATCATCAATGATAGCCTGGATATTTTGACCATAATAAGGTGTATCTTTTATCCCTTGTTGTAAGAAATGATCAACTAAAATCATATTAGGTCCGGAAATACATTTTTTAGCTCGAACACCAGGATATTTTTTAACTAAGTTATAAAGAAAATCCCAAGCTTCAATTTCTGGATGTAGTTTATTTCTGTCATAAGTGATTTTACCATTGATCATGCCTAGTTCGATATGGTTTATTATACCATTTCTTTTTCGAGCTAGATGTTTAGTAGTAAAACCATCAAATTCCTTTAACCAGTCTAAATGCCACCAGCGTCTTCTAAATTCACCATCAGTAACTATTTTTAATCCATGTGCTACTTCTTTAGCTACTAATTTTTCAATTTCTTTATCTTCTATTTTTCTTAATTCTTCAAGCGTAATTTTGTTATTAAAATAAGCACTTCTTGCTTTTTTAATTGCAGCAGTTCTTAAAAACGAACCAACAATATCATATTTAATATTTAACAACTTAATCTTCCTTCCATACTTCTTTAGCAATTTCTTTGACTAGTTTTAATTTAGCCCATTGTTGTTTTTCTGTTAGTTTATTACCAATTTCACATGAAGCAAAGCCACATTGAGGACTTAGATACAAGCGTTCAAGTGGAATATAATTAGCTGCTTGATATATTCTTTTAATTATTTCATCTTTATTTTCTAATTCTGGCGTTTTAGTCGTAACTAATCCCAGAACGACTTTTTTATTACCAGTAACGTATTTTAATGGGGCAAAGCTTCCCGAACGTTCGTCATCAAATTCCAAATAATAAGCATCAACATTTTCTTGACCAAATAATAACTCAGCTACACTATCATAAGCTCCCTGACTAAAAAACGTTGAATGATAATTGCCACGACAGACATGGGTATTAATATACATATCATCTGGTTTGCCATCGATAACCCGATTATTAATATCTAATAATTCTAATTTATATGCATCTAGTTCTTTACCAGTTCGGCCAGTTAAAACTGAAGCCATATTTTTATCAACTAAACCACCCCAAACACAATCATCAAATTGCAAATTATAACAACCTGCTTGATAAATTTCATGAATGAATTTTTGATATGTGGCAACTAGATCATCAGCAAACTCTTGACGATTTTGATAGTATTTAAGCATCTCTCTTGTTTTTTCTCTGCCAGTAAAATAGGCATAAAATTGTCCTGGAGAAGGGATAGTTAATTTAGCAATAGTATTTTCATCTTCAAATTGTTTGACAAATTTAAAATGTTCAACAAATGGATGAGTATCTAAAGATATTTTAGAAACCATAAACGTATCATCAATCATTGCTGCTTCGTTATTAAAAGTAGTATTTCCGGTAGTTGTTTTAGTATGTTCAATCCCATTAAAGCCCCACATAAAGTCTAAATGCCAAGTTGCTCTTCGAAACTCACCATCAGTTATGACATGATAACCTAGTTCTTTTTGTTTTTTAATCAAATCGGTAATTGCTTGATTTTCAATATCAGTTAATTTTTCTTTAGTTATTTTTTTATTTTCATAATCTAGTCGGGCTTGTTTTAAATAATCAGGTCTTAAAAAGCTTCCGACAAAATCATAGTGAAAAGGTGTATGTAATCTATTCAACTGTAATACCTCCATTAAGATAAAAATTAGATAGCTTTAGTATAGGCCTAAATTAATAGTTTGAAAAATATAAAAAAATAGTTATTGGCCATAGTTTAAAACTATGACTAATAACTATTTAGTTAGTTGTTTCAATGTCTAAATGTTTTTTAAGATATTTGATATAAGCTTTTCCATAACGTGATAATGGTAATTTTTGTTGGGTAATATAGCCAATTGTCATATTTTCATTAACAGCTAAAGGTTTGGCAATAATATTTTCACCATTTAATTCTTTATCAATAATTCCAGAACTGACTGTGTAACCATTAAGACCGATGACTAAATTAAAGAGCGTGGCTCGATCACGAACTTTAATATTTTTATTACGATCTAATGTACTAAGTATTTCTTCTGAAAAGTAAAATGAGTTATATTCACCCTGTTCAAAAGACAAGTATGGATAGTCTTCTAAATCTTGTAATGAGATTATTTCTTTTATCGCTAAAGGGTGTTTAGAAGAAATAAAAACATGGGGCTTAGCAGTAAATAGCTGATTAAATTGCAGACCGTTTTGTTTAATTAATTTGATGATGATTTCTTCATTTTTGGAGCTGGTATATAAAATACCAATTTCACTTTTTAAGCGATTGACATCTTCAATAATTTCATATGTTTGAGTTTCTCTTAAAGTAAAATCATATTGATTGCCGCCAAACTCTCTGATTAAATCGACGAAAGCATTAACCGCAAAAGAGTAATGTTGACAAGATATCGAAAATTTCGGGCTGGATTGTTTTTGGTTTAAATATTTTTCTTCTAATAAGGCTACTTGATCTAGTATTTGCCTGGCATAGGATAAAAAGGTATCACCTTCATTAGAAACGGTTACGCCTTTATTAGTACGAATGAAAATAGTTATTTGCATTTCTTTTTCTAATTCTTTGATAGCACTGGTTAAACTGGGCTGAGAAATGAATAATTTTTTGGCAGCTTCAGTAATATTTCCCGTCTCTGCCACGGTTACAATATATTTAAGTTGTTGTAATGTCAATTATAGCACCTCTTTCTAAATTGGTTATATATTATCATATTACAAATTTAATAGCTAAGAAAATCAAACATTATTACGGTATTATTTAGTAATTTGACAAAGAGATTTAAGATTTTTGTAAAGTAGATCGATTTCATTAATCGATAATATTTTTTTATTGGTATTGATTAAACTTGTTATAGTAGGGGATAAATCACTTAAATAGATTAATTTGTAATCATGGTTAGAAATGTAAATGCTTTTAAAAGTACAGCGATCATTAAATACAACAAGGGAAAAATAGGGGAAATTATAATTATTTAAATATCTTTTTAGCCATTTAATATGATTTCTGTTTTGAAAAATCGGATTAAAAAAATGGTATTTTTCGACACCAAAGCGACCTTTAAGAGTTTGGCACCAATAGCGCTGGTTTTCTTTGCCAAAAATCCAGCCACCATAATTTTTGTTTTCTAAAACATAGATGCCTGTTTCATGAAGTAAAATCAAATCAATTTCGGTAGTTTGATGATCAGGTTTTGGAATAAGGACATTAAATATAAATTTTTTATAACCGGGGAGTTTTGATAGTGGTTTATATAAAGCATATTCTCCGCTGGTGCCCTTGTTGAAATAGACTTCAAAAAAGCTTTTTTTAGTTTCCTGAAAATAGCCTGATTGATAGTATTCATGATATTTAAATATTAATGAAATAATGATAGTAATAAAAATTACTAGATAGATGATTAAAATAAACTGTATTGGCTCCATATTTCCTCCTTATTAGTTATATTTTAACATAATGAAATATACTATAATACTTATAAATCAGTTTATATCTTTTTAGTTGTTTATTAAAGTTAACTATAATAAAATATAAGTGAGGAAAAGAATTGGGTTTGGTTATTTAAATGGGGATGATTTAAATGACGGCACGAAGAATAAAACTGCTGATGATTGTTGCCAGCATAATAATTATAGGAATTTTGATTTATTTTGGTTTTGCAATTCAAAACAGTCAAATTAATTATACGCTACAATATCAATTTACCTCTGGTAAATATCTAGTAAAACAAAACAATTATCCTAAAATAATAAAAATTGAACTAAACTTAGATCAGATGGATGACGAAGTTGGTAAAAAAATCCTGATTGATGGCAATTGCTTTTGGGAAATAGTATCTTTTACTGTTGATAATCACCAATATGATGTTTGTTTTAAAAGCCATGGGGATATAACTAATGATAGAAGCGTTTATTTTACTTGTAATAAATATATTATAGATGACGAAAAAGTAATGATCACAACGAATACAATGGTTACCACTAATGGAAATAACTGGTATCATTCATCCTATAGTGGATTTGATGAAGATGGTGATCGATTTGGATTTAGTATTGAAAAAGATAAAATTGTTGGTCCTGATTGTGTTTTAGAATTTGATAATGTAAATCGTATTACCTTAAAAAAAGATAATTTTTGATTTATTAGGTAAAATTATATTTTTACTTGGCTGGAAATCTTTTGATTTCTAGCTTTTTTGTCTTTTATTCATGATTTTGACCGCTTGTACAAAAGCTATTAACTAATTCGTTTTTTAGATTATGATGTAAGTAGAAAGAAGGGATGGATAATGATCAGGTTCATTGAAAGAATCATAAAAGGGCAAAGAAGTAATTATTTACAGATGGTAATTATTTTAACGTTGTTATCATGTTTTGAGTTTTTATTATTATTTATTTTAGTTAATTTAAAAAATGATAATGACATCGTTATTTTTTATTTTAAGATGTTATTAATGATGATGATTGCGATATCGTTTGTATTAGTTTTATACCTTAATAATTTCTTTATAGCTAAGAAAAGTGATGAATTTTCCATTATTTTATTAAGTGGCAGAAACTTGCAGGAAGTTTGTCAATATTTATTAGTTCAATTTGTCCCTTTATTTATTATTTGTGGTTTTCTTGGTTTAATCCTAGCACTATTATTAACCAATTTTATAACCAGGATATTTGGGGATATGCATGATTTTTCGTTTACTAAATCACTGTTTTATTATTATGGGTTATTATCGGTTTTAAAGTTGTTTTATGTTTTGCTGTTAGATTTTGGCAAGTTTTCACAAATCAAATTTAAAATTGTCTTATATTTAAATCACCAGGAGATAAAGAAGAGTCGCGTAAATTATTTTAATTCGTTGCTTGTTGATAAAGAGGAAAAAAGATTTCCGACATTCAATTTGATTGTTAGTTGTTTATCGGGATTGATCTTCGTTACATCGTTATCAAAATTATTAATTCTTAGTAATATAACAAATAGATTATTTTACTTTTTATTTGCAATTGCCGCATTATTTTTGTTGATCAAATATTCTTTACCATTAATATTTGATCTATTACATGATCATCTATTATTGAAACTTTATCAAATTTTATTTGTTTTAAATCAATTAGAACAAATGTTTGCTTTATTAACACCATTAATTTTAATAAATTGGTTTTTGACTACGGCTTTAACATTTTTGATTATGCAATTATCTGATTGTCAGAGCTTGAATCAGACAATTAGCATTAGTTTTAGCGGAATTTTAATTATTATGATTATTTGTTTTGTTTATCGTATATCTTTAATAAAGGATAAACAGGTTAAAACTATGGCAATATTAAAAGCCATTGGTTATCAAAGTAGTACGATTAAAATGATCAATTATTGTGAAATTATTATTTTCACTATTATTGTTTTATTTTTACCATTATTGATTGATTATTTAACGATTAATCAAGGAATAAGAAATTATTTGGTTAATAGCGATTTAGTTGATTTTTTCATCATTAGTCAATTGATTGCTTATCTGATTATTTGTCTATATCAAATTATTGTAAGGAGAAAGTTAATTATGGAGGTCATTAAAAATGTCAAATATCTTAATCGAGGCCAATAATATTTCTAAAATTTATGATCCGGATATTTTCTTTAAGCGGGGCACTAATTTTCGAGCTTTAAATATGATTGATTTTACGTTAAAAGAACATGATTTTGTTGCTATTATGGGGCCAAGTGGTTCTGGCAAATCAACGTTATTAAATTGTCTATCAACATTAGATCAGGTTTCTAGTGGAGTGGTCAAAATTGGTGGTGAAAACGTCTTGAATTTAAATGATGTTAAGTTAAGCACTTTTCGTTATCAGCATTTAGGTTTTGTTTTTCAAAATCATAATCTGATTGATTCGTTGTCGATTTTTGATAACATTGCTACACCAATCATGTTTACAAAAACAAACCCCAAAGAAATTATTAAACGAGTGCAAGAATTAGCTAAAACCCTTAATATTACCCATCTGTTAAATCGAAAGCCTGATGAATGTTCTGGTGGTGAAAAGCAACGGTGTCTTATTCACCGGTGGAACGACCACAATATCTTGTGGTCGAAAAAATAGAGCCGTGAAAGTGGCGTAAACACGGGATTTCTGCGAATTAGCGATTGAAAACCTGCATAAAATCTACATTTATGGGGTGGAGTTTTGAAGAAAAGTGTTCTCAAGATATGTGTTTTTCTAAAAATATGTACCCCCTATATGTAGATTTCGATTCAGCGGTGAATAGAACCATTCAGCGAAAGTCCTATTTTTTGACGAAATGTCTTAACCATTTGGCGAATATAAAATATAGCAAAAGGAGAAATATGAGAGATAAAAAGAAACATAATTTGAAAGTCTATGGACAGTCCGGATACAAATATAAAGAGACTCCTACAATTATTCTTAAGGGACAGTGGCTCAAGGAAGCTGGCTTTGAAATTGGAAAACGTGTCACTCTGGAATGTGATAGAGGAACCATTGTGATTAAAGCTGCTGAAAACTACTCTGATGAGTTCAAATAGGCTATATGGGTAATTGTAATAAGCCCGTTTTTATTGTATCATTGTAAGTGGAAATATAGCCTATGGGAGGTTGGAAATATGACGGACGCACAGCAAAAAGCTGCAGCGAGGAACTTTTCAGAATATTGGAAAGGAAAAGGATACGAAAAAGGAGAAAGTCAGGCATTCTGGCTTTCTTTATTACGAGATGTATATGGGGTTGAGCATCCGGAACAGTTCATCTCATTTGAGGAACAGGTGCATTTGGATCACACCAGTTTTATTGACGGAACGATACCCTCTACGAAGGTGCTAATTGAGCAGAAAGGGCTTGGAAAGGATTTAAGAAAGCCCATCAAACAATCGGATGGCACTTTACTTACTCCGT
>NZ_CALUXO010000076.1 GCF_944324745.1 uncultured Thomasclavelia sp.
TCAGATGGGTGTCTATTATGATTATTAAATTAAAGGAACACGCAGAAACAATAGATGCTAAGAAACTATCAGTAGACCAGAAATATTGGTTGATATTGGACGGCAAGTTTATTAGTGTTATTGAAGATAAAAACCACAAACAATATTACATTAATAATAAATATATTGAAAAATCCTAGGGTTTGACGCTCTAGGATTTTTTATTTTCAAACCAGTAAACTACAATAAAATGTACTAAATAAGTAACAAATAAGTAACAAACACGCTAAAGTCCGCAATCTAGTGCGGACTTTTGTTTCAAAAAATGAAACAAATAGATATTGAAATAAAAAAAGAAAGTCTGTTGACTTTCTAGTGCGGGTTCTCCGCTAAATTAGTTTGTAATAATATTATACTGCTCCAGTTAGCAACTGTCAACTAGTGAAAATTTAAATCTTTTCAATTTCACGAATCCAGTCACGAACATCACTATCGCTAGGCATCCGCCAGTCACCACGAGGTGAAAGAGAAACAGTACCTACTTTAGGACCGTCAGGAATACAGCTACGTTTAAATTGTTGAGTAAAGAAACGCCAATAAAATTTAGTTAACCATTTCTTGATAGTTTCATCATCATATTTATCTTTAAAAGCAATTTTAGTTTTTCTAAATAATTTTCGTGGTTCATCACCAAAACGAACCATATGATAAATGAAGAAATCATGTAGTTCATAAGGACCAACGATATCTTCGGTTTTTTGAACGATTTGATCATTTTCTTGTGGTAAAAGTTCTGGTGAAACTGGTGTATCTAAAACATCCTTTAAAATAGTTTCGATTTTTTGCCCTTTGTATAGACTAGCAACATAATCAACCAGATAGCGAACCAATGTTTTTGGTACCGAAACATTAACAGCATACATTGACATATGATCACCATTATAAGTGGACCAGCCTAATGCAACTTCGGATAAATCACCAGTTCCAATAACTAAGCCACCAACTTGATTAGCTTTGTTCATTAGAATTTCAGTTCTAGTTCTGGCTTGAACATTTTCATAAGTGACATCATGATTGTTTTCATCTTGATCGATATCGGCAAATTGGACTCTTACAGATTTAGTAATATCAATTTCTAAACTAGTTACATTCAATTCATCCATTAAACCTAAAGCATTATTTTTAGTTCTAGATGTTGTTCCAAAACAAGGCATAGTTATGGCAATAATATCTTTTGAATCGTAATTAAGTTTTTGAAAAGCCATAGTACATACTAATAAGGCTAATGTCGAATCTAGACCACCAGAAATACCGATGACTACTTTTTTAATACCGGTAGCTTTTAATCGCTGCATTAAAGCTCGAGTTTGAATATCAAAGACCTCTTTACAACGTTTAGCTCGTAAACTATGATTGCTTGGAACAAATGGATGGGGGTCATAATAATATGTAGTATCTAAATCGATATCAGTTGACTCGAAATAAATCATCTCATAATCATGACGAGTTTTGTATGTAGTCATTTTTCTTCGTTCACTAGCTAATTTCTTTAAGTCTAAATCACCATAAATTAATTCACTTTCAAAACCATGACTTTCATTGATAATAGTTCCATTTTCACAAATCAAATGATGGCCACTAAATACGACATCAGTAGTACTTTCGCCATCGCCAGCATTGCAATAGACATAACCACAAACTAGTTTAGCTGATTGAATCGTAACTAAGGAACGTCGATAATCGCTTTTAGTTGTTATTTCGTTACTAGCGGAAGGGTTTAAAATAATATTAGCACCATTTAAAGCTAGATTTATGCTTGGTGAATCTGGTAACCATAAATCTTCACAAATTTCGATTCCAAATCTGAAATTTTCATTTGTAGTTGATGCAAAAATATATTTAGTTCCAAAAGGGACTTGATTGCCAAAAAAATCAATTATAAGATTCTTTTTTGGCGCTGGTTCAAAGCGTCTAGCTTCATAAAATTCCTGGTAATTAGGAATATGAGTTTTTGGTACCATCGCTAGTAGTTTTCCCTGATGGATTACAGCAGCAACATTATAAAGACAATTAAGATGTTGATATGGTAGACCAACAATTACTACGATATCTTTATTTTCAGTATATTTGACAATTTGTTGCAATTGATTTTTTGCTTCGTTTAGTAATCTTTCTTGATTAAATAAGTCTTCACAAGTATAGCCGGTTAAGCATAACTCAGGTAAGACTAAGATTTTGGCTTGATTTTGATAAGCTTGACCAATTAATTGCTTAATGTTATTACTATTGTTAGTTACATTAGCAATCGTGGTATCAAATGAACCCGCCGCCACACGGATATATCCATCTTTCATTATATCGCCTCCATTGCCTATATTTTACACTGATAAATAGGGATAGACAAGCAAAGAAAAAAATAATCAGATGAGAATTCTGATTATTTATAACGTAAGTCTCTTTTTTTGAATTTGAATTTAAAACATAGGATCAAAGCTAATACGATTGAAGTCGTAAAAACTAGATACATGATAGTATAACCATTATTTCCCGGGAAAAGGTCTAAAATGCGCCCACCGACAAATTGGAATATCAAAGCGGAAAATCCTTTGGCCAACATTGAAGAAATTCCATAGGCACTGTTGACATATTGTTCTTCTACTAAATCAAGGACAATTCTAACCGCCACTAAAGTAAAGACAATTGTTGTTAAGCCTTGAAAGAAAAAGACCGACATAATCAAATAAGGGTTAGGACATGAAGAATACCAGACAAAGCGAATGATTGATAATACACAGGCAAAAATCATTAATTTTTTATATGAAATTACTTTCATATAGCGATCAGAAAATAAAACAGCTGGTATTTCAGATAAAGTACTCAATAATAAGGTCGTTCCGACAATAGTAGTAGTACCGCCTAATCCACGAATAACTAGAGGCAGATAAACTTGCTGAGCAGAACTAGGTCCTTGAAATAAGATGAAAATTAATAAAAAAATCTTAAAAGATTTATTCTTCCATAAATGAGTAATGACTTCCTTAGTAGTAACTTTTTGAACTTTATTAACAACAATAGGTTTAGCATCATTCATCATATATAATGAAAAAATCATGATAACTAATCCAGCAGCAAAAATATAGAAATTAGCAACCGGCGCTACATAATCATAGACAATTCCACTAACTTGAGCTGCAATTGCATAAAGAATTGATCCCCAGACTCTGATTGTTCCAAATGGATAAGGTGCTGCGGTGGCTAAACGATCAGTTAACGCGGTAATTCCATTTAAACATCCTTGAGTAAAGCCGTTGAACAAAAATAAGAAAATAAAAGAACGGGTATAGGCAAACATTAAGCCAAAAATAATTGTTAAAACCCCGGTAATCATCGCTACTTTTTTAGGGCTGCGAAATTTATCCGCTAGAAAGCCAGTAATTGGCTGAGTAGCCATGGCAAATAAGGCGGCAGCTGAAGTAATCAATGAAATTTCAGTAGCCGAACAATCAATACCTGCTAAATAAACTGAGATAATACATGAAAACATAGCCCATGAAAAATAGAACATCCCATTTCCTAAGGCATAATATAAATAACTTCCCCTTTTAAACATCTTAAACCCCCATAATTTATTATAGATTCTAGCACTCTTATATAAATTTCATTTACTTTTTCATTTTTTGTAAATGAAATTAATTAAAGAATTATTACAACGATGTCAAAACGTTTTAGATTTTGTTGAACTTATAAAATTTATAGTTTATAATAAAACCAATTTGGAGGGTTCTTTATGAGTTTTGAAATGTTATCGGATTTGGGAATCAAAAAATTTGAGATGTGCCGCGATGAACCAGGACGTTTTTTCGCAAGATCGGTAGTTGCTGGATTATATTTAGGTTTAGCTACAATTTTATCATCAACGTTAGGGACGTTGTTATTTAAAAATCATGCTATTGCTTCAAAAATTGCCGTTGCCGCATCATTTGGAATCGGTCTAGTAATTATTGTTATTTTAGGTTCAGAGCTTTTTACAGGTAACTGTTTTACGACCATGATTCCAGTTTATGGCAAAAAATTAAAATTTCGCCAGATTATTCCTATGTGGATTATTTGTTATATTGGTAATTTTATTGGAATTGCTTTAATTTGTTTCTTGTTTGTTAAAAGTGGCAGCAATCAAGAATTATTTAAAGAATATATTAGAATGACAATGGATAATAAATTAACATTTACGATTATTCAGTTATTTATTAAAGGGGTTCTATGTAATTTTATTGTCTGTGTTGGTGCTTATGTTGGAATGAAGATGCAAGATGATACTGCTAAGACATTAATTATGATGTTAGTTGTTATGGCTTTCGTTTTACCAGGATTCGAACATAGTATCGCTAATATGGGATATTTTACTTTAGGAATTACTGCTTTAGGAAGCAGTTATAGCTGGACTATGTTACCATTACATATGTTAATTGCTACAGCTGGAAATATTATTGGTGGTGGTGTGTTACTAGGAGTACCACTATTCATGATGATCAAACCGAAAAAAAGATAAAGATCGAAACGATATGTCAATGATGTATCGTTTTTTAATCAATTAATAAAGGAGAAGTAAGATGTCAATTGAGAAAGTTAAACAATATTTTGAAGAAATCAATATGGAAGATCGCATAATTGTATTAGAGGAATCTAGTGCAACCGTAAGTTTAGCGGCTCAAGCACTAGGCTGTAAGGAAGAACATATTGCTAAAACCATGTCTTTTTTATTAAAAGAAAATCCTATTTTGATTGTTATGGCTGGAGATGCTAAAATCGATAATAAAAAATACAAACAACAATTTCATCAAAAAGCTAAAATGGTTCCTTTTGATCAGGTAGAAAGTATTATTGGTCATCAACCAGGTGGTGTTTGTCCATTTGCAATCAATGATAATATTCCTGTTTATCTTGATATTTCCTTAAAACGTTTTGAAATCGTATATCCTGCAGCTGGCAGCTCTAATAGTGCCATCAAATTAACACCAGATGAATTATACCAAACTGCCAAAGCGCTTGAATGGATCGATGTTTGTAAAGATTGGTTGAAAGAATAAATTGTTATAAACTATATGGTAACTTAGGTGAAAGTTACCATATTTTTTTGCTATAATTAAAGAAGTTATTAGTGGGGTGAGATCATGAAGAAGATTTTAGTTTTAGAAGATGACCAAAAATTAAATCAGGGGATCCGTTATGCTTTAAAAAACGAAGGTTATCAAACAATAGGGGCATTTACTTGCCAGGAGGGTTATCAAATTGTTACCCAACAGAATTTAGATCTGATTATTTTAGATGTAAATTTGCCAGATGAAAGTGGCTATCAATTTTGTAAGTGGGTAAAAGAACATCGACCAACTTTTGTCTTGTTTTTATCGGCTTGTGATTTAGAAAGTGATGTTTTAAATGGCTATGAATATGGTGGCGATGATTATGTTACTAAGCCATTTTCGATAAATATCTTATTAAAGAAAATTGCAGCCATTTTTGCATACCAAAAACCTAATAAAAATATTTATCAAGATGATTATTTAATGATAGATTTTGATTTAGGAAAAATATTAGTCAATAATCAAGTCTGTTCGATCACTCCGACTGAATATCGAATTTTAAAAATACTGATTGAAAATCAGGGTCAGTTATTAACTTATTCATTATTTCTAGAATCATTATGGCAAGAGGGAATTCAATTGTTTGATAAACATGCTTTAGCCGTTAATATTAATCGTTTAAGAAAGAAAATTGAGGATGAAAAACATACTTATATTATTAATGTTTATGGGATGGGATATGTATGGAAATAGTGTTATTGATCATTATTATTAGTTTATTAATAAGTTTAATAATAGTATTGATTAAGTATTTTCATTTAAAGCAAGACATCAGACAGTTTTCGAATCAATTAGAGAAGTGTTTGGATGATTTGATTGCTGCTAAAACGATAAATGAAACAGCGGATAATGATGATCTATGGTCAAAGATTGCTTTTAAATTAAAACGATTATCAAATATTTATCAGCATTCACAACAGGAAATTCAAGACGAAAGAGAACAATTAGAACAATTAATATCTAATATCTCACATCAAACTAAAACCCCAATGGCTAATATTAAATTATATTTCGAATTATTGAAAAAAGAAAATGATCCAGCTAAGCAACAAAACTGGATAAAACAAATTGAAACTCAAATAAATAAATTAGAATTCTTAATTCAAAGTATGATTAAAATGTCTCGTTTAGAGACTGGTACGATAAAAATAATTAAACAGCCTAATTTAATTATCAAAACTTTGACGCTAGCATTAAATCAAATTATTTATAAAGCGGATCAAAAACAGATTAAGATAGTTGTTAATTGTGATGAAAGTATTCAATGTTTACATGATTCAAAGTGGACAAGTGAGGCTATTTTTAATCTTCTTGATAATGCTGTAAAGTATACTAAAGAAGGTGGTATGATTAAAATTGATGTCAAAGTACAACCTTTTTTTACTAAAATCAGTATTGAGGATACTGGAAAAGGTATTGCTCCAAAACGCCAAGGTGCTATTTTTACACGATTTTATCGTGAACCTGAGGTCCATGATATAGATGGTATCGGGATTGGTCTGTATTTAGCTCGAGAAATTATCACGCTACAAAATGGGTATATCGAAGTAAAGTCACAAGTTGGGCAAGGAAGTATTTTTATGATCTATCTGCCAAATTGGAATTAGAAAAATCACAGTTTTGTGATTTTTTCTGTTTGTGACTGGTCTGTGATTATTCTATTTTATTATGTAATCATAGGAGGTAGTTGATGATGAAAGATATAATTGTCAAAACGCAAGATCTAAAAAAATATTATAAAACAGGGAATCAGATCGTAAAAGCTTTAGATGGGGTGAACTTTGAAGTAGCCCGACGAGAATTTGTTTCTATCATGGGAAAATCTGGCAGTGGAAAAAGTACCCTCTTGCATATGATTGGGGGATTAGACAATCCTAGCAGTGGAACGGTTATTGTTGATGGAATAAATCTAGCAACATTAAATTCCAAACAGCTGGCTCTTTTTAGAAGGAGAAAAGTTGGATTTATTTTTCAACAGTATAATTTAATTCCGGATTTGAATGTCTATGATAATATCATTTTTCCGTTAGAGTTAGATGGCGTACAGGTTGATGAAGAATTTATTCAGGAACTGCTGGAAAAATTAAATATCGCCAATAAACAGGAAATGCTTCCAGCAATGTTATCAGGAGGTGAACAGCAGCGAGTTGCAATTATTCGAGCTTTAGCTACAAAACCGGCGATTATTCTTGCCGACGAGCCAACTGGAAATCTAGATACGGCTACCAGTCATGATGTGATCGGATTATTGAAAGTATTGAGTCGACAATATCAGCAAACATTGATTGTTATAACACATGATATTGATATTGCCCAAATGGCTGATCGAATCGTTATGATTGAAGATGGCAAAATAGCAAAAGGAAGTGATTTCCATGTTAGCTAATAATAATAAAGCCATTATCAATAAGTTGGCAAAAAACAGTGTTAGATCAAATAAGAAGCAGTATGGGATTTTATTCTTTACCATAGTTTTATCAGCGTTTATGCTTTTTTGTGTATTTACAATCGGTCTAGCTTATTTAGATTCCAGTCGCTTGCAAAATACCCGATTAAATGGCAGTGAATATGATATTACAACTTTGAACGGTTTTACAGCTAAACAGCTGGATACTTTACGAAAAAATAAGGATATCCAAAGTGTTGGTATCGAATCCTATGCAGGATTTATTAAAAGCTCTGAATTTGATGATACTGTTGAAATCGGTCTGTTGTGGTGTGATGAAGTATTCTGGAATTCTTTGATGGCACCAGCTAGAACGAAATTAACTGGTCAGTATCCCCAAGCTAAAAATGAACTGATGGTTACCAAAGATATACTTAAAGCCTGTGGTAATGAAAATCTATCTGTGGGAGACAGTCTGGTTTTAACTTATGAAAATAACAATGGTATTGATACAGAAGAGTTTGTTATCAGTGGGATATGGGATGGCTATGGGGATACATCTGTTGGCTTTGTGTCTGAGGCTTTTTATGATGAAACAGGATATGATTTAGGCAGTGATGGAATCCTTTGTATAAAATTAAAGCATAATTACGTTTTACCAGCTACAATCAAATCGATAGAAAATTCTCTGAATTTTTCAGACCGACAAATTTTTGTTCCGACAGCTTATATCGAAAATTCTTTTAAGCTGTTGCTTGGTATATGTGGGTTAGCCCTGGTTATTTGTTTAAGCGCCTATCTTTTAATTTATAATATTTTATATCTATCTGTTTCTGGAAAGATACGGTATTATGGATTATTGCAATCCTTAGGAATGACTAAACAACAGCTAGGTTATTTCATTGCAAAGCAAATGCTATTTATAGGAATATTAGGAATATTGATTGGAAACCTGACGGGAATTCTGGTGTGTATGAAATTAGTTCCATATATTCTTGAAGTACTAGGTATTGCAACTGGTAATATGACTTTGCCATTTAATCCGGTGATTTTATTCATCAGTATTGTTGTGACAGTTTTCGCCATTTTTTTTGGAGTGAAAAAGCCAATTCAAATTGCTACAAAGGTTACACCAGTAGAGGCAACAAAATACCGAGAATGCCTATCTAATCAAAAAGGCTATAAAAGGAAAAAAGGGGCCTTTTTTTGGAAAATGGCTTTTGAACAGCTTAAGAAAGATAAAAAGAAAACAGTTGTTGTACTGTTATCACTGGCAACAAGCTTATCAGTCTTTTATTGTCTTACAACGATTATAAGCACTCAAGGTGAAAGAACGGTCTTGCCTAACTATTGGAATGCTGATTTCGTTGTTCAAAATCAGACACAGACTACTGAGGATATTAATTCTCTTGAGATGGCGATAGATGATTCTTTTGTGGCAGAAATAGAAAAAATGGATGGGGTTAAAGACTTTCATATTGCCACAGGAGTACCTGTTAGTTTTCCGTATGTGTCTGATGGGTTTTCTAATATGTGGATAACTAATTATATTGAAAAATCACCATATTTATCTGTCAATGAAGTTATTTCCAATTATCAAGCTGATCCAGCAAACTATTATGGTATGTTAATCGGTATTGACGAAGCTCAATTTGATTATGTAAATCAATCATTAAATACTCCTGTTGATAAACAAGATTTTCTTGATGGAAAGATTGGCATTGTACAGTTTGAAGGTTTTGAAATCCCGACAGAATATTTGAATCAGAAAGTTCCGTTCACTTTTCAAGAAAATCAGTATGAAATTATGATTGGAGCCTTGTCTTATCAAACACAGTATGCTGGAAGAGATATCGGTCCTTCGTTGATCGTAAGTCAAAACTATTTAAAAAGTTTGACGCCTAAGCCAACCATATTAGACATCTATATTAACTATGATCAAGAGTATGATAAAAAGCTAGAACAAAAGATTACATCGCTGGTAGATAATAGCCCATACAGTAATGATTTACATGTTGAATCACATTATCAGGATATGAAAACTATTCAAGAATCCCAGGGGAATATGATGGAAATAGGTACGATCATTGCTTTGTTGTTACTACTAGTTGGAATTTTAAATTATCTAAATACAATTTCAAGTGGCATCCATAATCGAAAATTAACATTTTCGGTTATGGAAAGTATTGGGATGACTAGTAATCAAATATATCGTCTTTTGATTCGAGAAGGTGTTTTATATGCGAGTTTCTCAGTATTTATTACATTGACGATTGGCACTATTATTACTTATATTTGTTTTCAGTCGCTGAATTATATGGCAGTTTCCTTTAAAGTCCCGATAATTCCTTTAATCAGTGCTATTATTTTAGTTATGTTGATATGTATGATCGCACCGCCAATATCTTATAAAAAACTTACCGGAAATCGTTCGATTGTAGAACGATTAAGAGATTATGAATAGATAATAAAACAAGGTGATTTAAATCATGAAACAAAATTAAAAAGACTTCGATAGGTAATGATATTTAGAAATCTGGTTAAGCTTTTTTAATAATTAAGTGGCATTAAAAGTAACAAGAATATATAAAGTATAACTAATATTTGTGTAAATTAACTAAAAAGACCAAATAACTTAAAGATATGAGGGGAAATTAGTGTTATAATTAACTAATGATAATAGAATGAAAGGAGTAATACAAAATGAGTTTTCCAAAAGGATTTTTTTGGGGTGGCGCAACAGCTGCTAACCAATATGAAGGAGGTTGGAATGAAGGCGGTCGTGGACCAGCTTTAACAGATTTTACTACTGGAGGTAGTGTCAAAGAACCAAGAAAAGTTACTTGGATCGATAAAGAAGGAAAAGAACACGCAACCAGACAAGTACCATTTGATGATGCTTTACCTGAAGGTGGCGATCATTATGCCTGTTTAGAAGGATATCTATATCCAAATCATGAAGGAACAGATTTCTATCACCATTATAAAGAAGATATTAAATTATTTGCCCAAATGGGATTTAAGATGTTTAGAATGTCTATTTCCTGGTCACGAATTTATCCAAAGGGAATCGAAGATACCCCTAATCAAGCAGGGATTGAGTTTTATCGTGATGTTTTTAAAGAACTTAGAAAGTATAATATTGAACCATTAGTTACTATCCATCATTTTGATACCCCAATTTATTTGGTTGAAAAATATGGTGATTGGCAAGATCGAATCTACATTGATTTATTTGTCAAATATTGTAAAACAATCTTTACTGAATACAAGGGGTTAGTTAAATACTGGTTAACATTTAATGAAATCAATAATACCTTAAATGTCTTAAATATGTTTGGTGACGGTATTAATGATGAAGATTATAAAAAACGATTAACACATTTACACTATCAATTTGTAGCTAGTGCCAAAGCCGTTAAATTAGGACATGAAATTGATCCTGAAAATAAAATTGGATGTATGTTGGCAGGTTCAATCACTTATCCACATACTTGTGATCCTAAAGATGTTTTATTAGCCCAACAAACTATGGAGGAAAATTTCTGGTATTGTGGAGATGTTCAATGCTTTGGTAAATATCCACCATTTGCCAAAAGAATCTGGAAAGAACATAATGTGACAGATCTAGACATTACTGAACAAGATTTAGTAGATTTAAAAGAAGGTAAAGTGGATATGTTTACATATTCATATTACATGACTAATAACGCAACAACTCATGAAGAAAAAGATACGGTTGGTGGTAACTATGCTGCTGGTATCCGTAATCCATATTTAACTTATTCTGATTGGGGTTGGGCTTTAGATCCTACTGGACTTCAATATTCACTAGAAAAAATCTATGATCGTTATCGTATTCCATTGATGGTTGTGGAAAATGGTCTTGGAGCATATGATAAAGTTGAAGAAGATGGTTCAATTCATGATGATTATCGAATTGATTATTTCATTCCTCATATTGAAGCTATGTCTAAGGCAATTGATAACGGCGTTGATTTAATCGCTTATACAACTTGGGGATGTATTGACTTAGTATCAGCAGGTACTGGTGAAATGCGTAAACGTTATGGCTTTATCTATGTTGACAAGCATGATGATGGTACTGGAGATTTATCAAGAAGACCTAAAGATTCATTCTATTGGTATAAAAAAGTAATTGATAGTAATGGAGAAGATTTAAGTAAATAATTTAAAGCAAACAGATAGCTTATCTATCTGTTTGCTTTTTAATTGAAACATAAGTGGTGGGAGTATGTCACTTGACATCTAAAATAAATATCATTAAAATTTAAGTGCATGATTTAAGCGATAATCAGTTATCATGAAGGTAACGTTATGCCATGAAGGTTAATCTGGAAATGCAGATATTTTTATGGCTTTTTTCATGTTTTACAAGGAGGTAGAAGATGAAAAAGATATCAGTAAAAGAAATAGTTTTAGCAGCGTTTTTTCTGGCTTTAGGATTAATCATGCCATTTTTAACGATGCAAATTCCAAGTATTGGTAGCATGTTGCTTCCAATGCATATCCCAGTTATTTTATGTGGATTTATTTGTGGCGGTCCATTAGGATTGGTTGTTGGTTTTATTGTCCCACTTTTAAGAAGTGCCCTATTTTCAATGCCACCAATGTTTCCAACGGCAATTGCTATGGCGTTTGAATTAGCTGCTTATGGATTTATTTCTGGATTTTTATATAATCACTTAACTAAAAAACTAAGTAGTATCTATCTTAGTTTAGTTGTAGCTATGCTTGGTGGTCGTATTATATGGGGATTAGTTAGTCTAGTTTTATATGGATTATCAGGGCAAAGTTTTGCACTGGCAATGTTTATTACTGGTGCTTTTACGACAGCAATTCCCGGAATTATTTTACAATTAATTTTGATTCCAGCGATTGTTTTAGCTTTGCAAAAAGCTCGGCTGATTACTAATTATGGATATTCTAGCGCTAGTTAATGAGCACCTAGGGCGTTATCCGGATATGGAGCCCCAAGATATTATCAAACTAATCTACCAGAATGAATTTGGTGGCGGGCACATGATTGATTCCTTTGAAAATAGTTTTCAAAGATTAAGAGATGAATGTGATAGTTTAGATGAAAAGTCATCTTTTTTAAGTACTGAAAAGATTGGCGATAATTTAATTCGTGTTAATTTAACTAAATTAAATGAATTTCAGCTAAAGGCATTGAATCAAATTTTTGTGGTTTCATCTAAACAAAAATCTGGGAATCTAACCGCTTTTATCGAAAAACTATCATTAGTAAAACAGGCAATGGAAATAAAGGAAATTGATTATGATAGTCAATTATTTACTCAAGAATTAACAGCTTATGAAAAGCTGAATTTTCCGCCTATTAGTCATTCAAATCAATATCGCCAATTATATCAGCCGCATTATCGAGTAGTTGATTGGCGTTATTTTAATTATTTTGATTTGATTGTCAAAATTAATCAATTAATAACTACTAATGAACATCTAATTATTGCCATTGATGGTAAATGTGGTGCTGGTAAATCTTTTCTTGGTAATTTGCTGCAAACAATCTTTTCTGCAAATTTATTTAAGATGGACGACTTTTTCTTACGTCCTTTTCAAAGAACTGAAGAGCGGTTATCGAAACCGGGTGGTAATGTTGATTATGAACGTTTTAAAGAGGTGGTCGTTGATCCCTTACTAAAAAAAGAAACAGTATATTATCAACGATTTGATTGCTCTAAGATGGCTTTAGATGAGCTAATTACCCCCATTGAATGTAATAAGATTAATATTATTGAAGGAACATATAGTCTTCATCCATACTTTGGAAAATATTATGATTTTTCAATTGGGTTAAATATCACGGATGATTTGCAGCAACAACGAATATTAAAACGTAATGGTATGATGATGTTAGAAAGATTCAAAAATATTTGGATTCCATTAGAAAATAAATATTTTGATGCTTATCAAATATTTAAACAAGTTGATTATTTAATACAAGCAGAGTGAAAACTCTGTTTTTTTATGCTATATATGAACGTTTGTGCCAGAAGTGATTTTTGAATTAAGTATTGTTGTATAATGATGATGAAAGGAAAAATGATATATGAGCAGAATTGGAAAAAAGACAACTAAAAAGCAGGCAATTAAATCATTGATCATAACAGTGATAATAGCGAGTTTTTTTACTTTTATTACTAATAATATCATTTCACTTATGCCAGGTAAATATCATATAGTCATCGCACATCAAGTAGAAATATTAATTATGCTTTTGATTTTCATCTTAACAATAATTACTATATATCCTTATTTGGTAACATTCCAGCGTATAGATTTTACAGACATAGAAATAAATTACTATTTTTATAGTAATTATATTGAAAAGATTAGAAGTGGATTTGGAATATTATTGAATCAAACCGAGATTCCAGGAATGCAGATTTTGATTAGTGATATTAGAGTAGTCAAACTTTCTTGCCAAAGAACACTTTATGGATATGGCATCGGTGGTTATGCTTGGGTTTTGTCATTTTATATGAAAAATGGGACATTATTAATACTATCACCACAGAATATGATAAAAAATGAAGATGGAAATATTTTAGATCTATTACAGTTATTACAAGAAAATGAAATTGAAATTATTGATAATTTTAACTTAAAACGAGGACTGGTTAAAGATAATGCTTACTTCCAAAATTATGTTGAACAATTAACGAAAGCCGGAATAATTAAATGGTAAAGATTTCATTTGTTTGTAAAAAGGAAGTAAGTCAATTAGTACAAAAGTATTTAAAAAATATCTCATTAGAGATTAGTGATAATATTAATAATGAGACTATTGTTATTATTCAAATTAATAATTTGGATGATTTAAACAAAGCTAAAGAATTAAAGAATAAATATCAATGTCAGTTGATTTGTATTATTGATAAAGTAGATTTAGTCTTTGAGGTCATGGATTTAAATCCAGTATCGATTTGGCGTTTATCAGCATTAAAGCGAGATTGTTTGATGCTGTTAAAACTGGCAGAGTATCGTTTGATAGAATTTAAATCTGGCAGTAATCGAATCGTTGTTAGTACTAAAGATATTATTTATTTAGAATCATGGCAGCATTATTTAATGGTTCATACTGTTAATGCTACTTTTAAGACTCGAAAGAGAATATCGAAAGCATCTCAGGAATTAAGTGGTGATGGTTTTATTCAAATTCATAAATCTTATTTAGTAAATAAAAGATTTATTAAGACGATTGAAAAAAATACCTGCTGTTTAAAAAATGGAATAGAACTTCCAATTGGTAAGAAATATCAGTGTTTGAAAATTTAAAAGGTGGTGAAAAAAATGCAAGTTGCAAAATTATCGCTTAAAATGTTAGCTAGAAACAAAAAGCAAGGAATTGAGTATGGAGGGTTATTACTAATAGCCACGGTTATAATTTTTGTTTTTGGATCATTATTAGAAAATCGATATTTGATTGGAAATGACCAGGTTATTGGAAGTGGTAGCTGGCGTTATTTTGTTTTACCATTATCATTAGGGTTGCCATTTGGAGTAATATTATTTTGTTGTTATATGGTTATGATGGCTAATGAGTGTTTTTTATATAATCATAATAGTGAATTTGCAATTCTAGAAGTTAACGGGGTGAGTGTTTTTGGAGTAACTAAATATTATGGCTATCAAGTATTAGCTATTTTAGGACTTGTTACGGTATTGGATTTTATTTTTGGGAATTTGCTGACAATTTTAGTTAATTATTGTATTTATAGTTATTTAAATATTGAAGCATTACTGTTTGATTTATCTTTTAGCGATTGTTTTAATATTGTTGCGATTAACGTGATTTTATTTTTGGTAATTGTTGTTAATACATGTGGTTTTTTGTTTCGATATAATCTTCAAGAATTATTAAAACGAAGTTTTAGTTATCAAAAAGTAAAAAGAAGGCATCGCTATTTTTTTAAAAGTGCCATTATTTTATATTTGGTAGGTCTGGTTTTAATCGGATTGGAGGATAAACAATCAGTTTATTATTTAGGACCAGTGTTAATTGGAATGCTAGGATTATTATTAATGATCAAGCAAAGTAGTATTAAGATAATAAGGATGATCAAAGAAAAGTTTCATTATCGTTTAGCTGTTATTTATTTATCAAGACTAGCGATCATGTTACAAAAAGTAGCTAATTTGTTTGTAGTTATTGTGATTATGGTAGCAGGATTAATACCTATTTTCATTGTTCAAGGAAATTATTCTAATGAATTTGTTACTAATTTTCTGGCTTTTTTGGCGATGATGTTTTTATTGATAATGACAGTTGTTTTTAAGCTAGTAATTTATATTAATGATATGAAGTTTGAATTAAAGATTATTTGGTTGCTTGGCATAAAAATTAAAGAAATAATTAAAATAATGCATGCTGAAGTTGGTTGGTTTTATAGCTTGTTAGTAGCTTTACCAATGAGCTATGTAGCATTTATTGGATATCGATTGATCGTATATCATGATTTAAACATATTATTATTTATTATTTTGGTTTTAGCTTATTTAATATTAATTATGATGGCTATGTTAGTAACTAATTGTATTTATCGTCGACAAGTTATTAAAGAAATCGAGGGTTAATTATGGAAACTATTTTAGAAGTTAAACACATTAGTAAAATTTATGGATTAGAAACATCGCATCCCTTTAAGGCAATTAATGATATATCATTTACCGTGAATACTGGTGATTTTATTTGTATCATGGGTCCGTCAGGTTCTGGCAAATCAACTTTGCTTAATAATATTACCACAATTGACATTCCAACTAAGGGAGAAGTATATATCAATGGTATTGAAGTTAAGCAGATGAGTCAAAGTAAGCTTAGTCAGTTTCGAAGTGAGAATATCGGCTTTATTTTTCAAGCTGATAATTTATTAGATTCATTGACTGTTTTTGAAAACATGGCCCTGCCTTTAGAGTTAAAAGGTATCGATACTAAAAGAATCAAAACAAAAGTCGAATTTCTAGCAAAAAATCTGCAGATTGAAAAAGAATTAGATAAGTATCCCCAAGACTGTTCTGGTGGTCAAAGGCAGCGAATTGCCATTGCCCGTTCTTTAATTAGTGAACCTGATTTGATAGTAGCTGATGAGCCAACTGGTAATCTTGATAGTAAGAATTCTCATGAAATTTTAAAATTATTGAAAAGATTAAATCAAGTAGAAAAGAAAACGATTATTATGGTCAGCCATGATTCATTAATGGCTGTTTATGCCAGTAAAGTAATGTTTCTTAAAGATGGTAAAATTGAAAAGATCATAGATAGTAAAAAATATAGTTCTAAAGAGTATTTGTATGCTATCATGTCAATGAATTTTAAAGAAGCCCAGATACTTTTTGAGTAGTTAAACTTTAATAGTTATAATCAACATTTTTTACAAATATTTTCCAATTACTTTTATGATATTAGTTTAAAAAAAAGAGGAATAATGATAAACTAATATAAGAAAGGGTGGTAAGATATGCCTAAAAATATATATGTGCTTTCGGATATTCATGGTCATTATAAAGTTTTTAGAAAGATGTTAGAAAAAATCCATTTTTCAGATGATGATTTGTTATATATTTTAGGAGATTGTAACGATCGCGGACCTGATAGTCTTAAAATATATTTTTATATTCAAAAATTTGATAATATACATTTAATTCGTGGTAATCATGAAATCATGATGCGTGATGCTTTTATTGCTGATGATCCTACTTCATCTCAAGGAAGAATGTGGGCTCAAAATGGTGGTAATAAAACGGCAGAGAGTTATCACAAATATTTACACAAGAAAGCATTGAATGAATTTGACTATAAAATTGTTCGAGCGGCATTTTATAAGATGATGATTGATTATGTCAATAAGTGTCCTTCATTTATTGAAATAAATTGTAATGGGCAGGATTATGTATTGATCCACGCAGGAATTAATCCAGAAAAAGGATTATATGAACAAACTGAAGAAGAATGTGCCTGGATGCGGGAATACTTTTTCATGTCTAAAGGTTTAGATAATAAAATAATTATTTTTGGTCACACACCAACTTGTTATATCCATCAAGAAAAAGATTGTTTTGATGTCTGGTATGACCCGATTTTTAAAGATAAGATCGGTATTGATGGTGGCCTAGGTCCTTTTGATAAAGGTCAACTTAATTGTATTTGTTTAAATACAAAAGAAGTCTTTGTCGTTAAAAAGAGCGAAGTTGACGAAACCGAATAAAAATAATTAGAGATTAATGGAGGTAAGTGTTTTATGAATATATTGTTAAGTCGAATATTGACATATTTAAATGGGGCATTTGTTTATGATGATTATTACCGTTTTTGTAAGTTTGTTGTATATAATTATTTAGGGTTTGAGGATCTTTCACTTAAAGAAGTCGTTGAAAAAAGTGGGGTCCCTGAAGATAAAATCATCACTTTTTGCCAATTGTTAGGTTATGATGGTTTTGAAACATTTCAAAATGAATTATTAAGAACTCATATGGTTCGTCTTGATCAAATTAGAGCTAGAATGTTAGGCGTAAATAGTGATCAATTGATCAATGATATGGAAAAATCTTGCAGTAATGAAGAAATGAAAGAATATATTTCAACGATTTGTGAGGCCATTTTTAAAGCTAAACGGGTGGTTATTTTTGGGGCAATGTATCCATTATCAATTGCCGTGGAATTACAGACGGATTTGATTACTTTTGGTAAACCAGTGATCCAGTATCAAAGCTTTGATAAAGACATAGTACTAGATGAAAATGATGTTACTATTTTTATTACGGCTACGGGTCGGTCAATGAATACTTTTGTGGAAATTAAAAAGGAATTAGGAGTAGCATTAACGACATCAATTTTAATAACTCAAAATCGTACTTATGAATTGGATGAATATAAGATTTCTGATTATGTGCTCAGAGTTCCTGGTAAATTTGATGGAATTAATTTCAATTATCAGATCATGACAATTTGTGATCTATTAAGAGTTCATTACTATACTCAATATTACTTATAAACAAAATCAGCAGCTGATTTAGCTACTGATTTTTTTAATCTTGGAAAAATTAATTAATTCAATTTGATGTTCATCAATAAAATGTTTAATCCGTTGATCACATAAAAGATCTAATTCTTTCATTCTTAAAATATTATAACTGCTAATCTTATATAAACGCCAATCTAAAAAAGCCGGATGACACATAATTTCTAAATATTCATCATCACTGTTTAAAACACTGATAAAATAATCATAAGTAGCTTTTTGATTATAAAATTGGTCGTTACAGCGCACAAAGTGATAATTAGATGTAATAGGCTGTCGTTGCCGAATTGGTAAATCATATTCATTAGCTAATTTTATTACTGTCTGTTGCAATTGAGGCAGCAGATGAACATGGTGATGGGAATCAATATGGGTTGGTTTTTTACCCATCAGCTTAATAAATTTTTCAATTTGAGCTTTCCATTCTTGATATAATTCTTCACTATCTACTACTACTTCTTCGTTTTCATAAACTTCGGGACGTAAAAAGTTTCCATTTTCATCAATAAAGCTTTTACAATTAGAAGTTAGGGGTTTTCCCAAAGTTAAAACAAGATGGATCCCTAGACCTAATTGGGGATGTTGTTTAGCTAATGATATTGCCATGTCGGTATAGGGCATATTCATCATACAAGTTGTTGATGTTAAAATTCCCTGTTGATAAGCAGCGATAATGCCTAATACGGCTCCTTCACTTATACCAAAGTCATCAGCATTGACAATTAATTTTTTGACCATTGTAGTTACCTCCATATTCACTATTATAGCTAAGATAAAAAAATAAGATTAATTTTTTCAAAAACTGCAAACTAGTAAATAAACGTGATATAATAGCTAAGAAACTGAAAGGGTGAAATAAATGAAAGAATTAATTGTTGCATCGACTAATCAAGGTAAATTAAAAGAAATTAAAGCGATGCTTGCCGATATTAACATTGAAGTTTTATCAATGAAAGATGTTTTAAATAAAGAGATTGAAATTGAAGAAAATGGTAAAACCTTTAAAGAAAATGCTTTAATTAAAGCTAGTACGATTGCTAATATTGTCAACAAACCAGTATTAGCTGATGATAGTGGTTTAGAAGTAGATGCTTTAGATAAAAAACCAGGTATTTATTCAGCTCGGTTTTTAGGTCATGATACTAGTTATGATATTAAAAATCAATATATCATTGATGCTATCAAAGATAAAGATCGCACGGCACGATTTGTTTGTGCAATGGCATTGGTTATTCCAGGACAAGAACCAATTTTAATTGAAGAAACAATGGAAGGGATGATCAATGATAAAATAGAAGGGGAAAATGGTTTTGGTTATGATCCAATTTTTTATTTTCCACCATGTAAAATGACTTCAGCCATGATGTCAATGGAAGAAAAAAATAAATATTCACATCGGGCTAAAGCATTAAAGAAATTATATAATATTTTAAAGGAGATGGATTAGATGAATCATATTGTTTTAGTTCATCCAGCAATTCCCCAAAATACTGGAAATATTATGCGAACATGTGTCGCTACTAATACAAGTCTTCACATTATTAAACCAATGAGTTTTGATTTGGATGATAAAAAAATGAAACGGGCCGGATTAGATTATGTTAAGGATCTAGATTTACATGTCTATGATAGCTATGAAGAATTCAAAGCTAAAAATCCTGGACAGTATTACTTTTTTACCCGTTATTCTCATCAATGTTTTACTGATGAAGATTATAGTGATTTAAGCCAGGAACATTACCTGTTCTTTGGACATGAACATGATGGAATTCCTAAAGAAATCTTGACAGAAAATTTAGATCGTTGTTTACGAATTCCTATGAGCAAAAAAGTCAGAAGTTTAAACTTGTCTAATTGCGCAGCTATTTGCATTTATGAAGTATTAAGACAACAGAATTATCCAAATCTTTCTAAAGTGGAAGTTCAAAAGGGTGAAGATTTTTTATATGAGTTATAAAAAAAGTGATATTATTTTAGCAATCCTATTGATGATATTCATCATCAGTTTTGCGGTTGTTTTTACAGTTTTTTTTAAGCCATTATATTATTTTGATATTAGTTATTTAAACATTGATAGTATAAGTGGTTTAGATGTAGCTACGATTAAAGAAAATTATCGCATTTTGATCAATTATCAATCAATCTTCTACCAGGGAGCATTGAATTTACCAGATTTTATCATGTCAAATGCTGGACGAATTCATTTTGAAGAAGTTAAACGTATTTTTGAAGTTCTGCAAGTAATGATGGTTGTTTCTGGAGTGGCTGGAATTACGTGGGCGATTAAAAGGATTAAAGCTAAAGAGTATCGCTTTTTACGTTTGGCGGGATTAATTACCATTATCATCCCATGTGTTATCGGTTTTTTAGCGGCATTAGATTTTAATCGAGCATTTGTGATTTTTCATCAGCTGGTTTTTAGAAATGATTATTGGATTTTCGATTATCGAACTGATCCAGTAATTACGATCTTACCAGAAAGCTTTTTTATGCATTGCTTTATTTTAATAGTTTTGATCGTAATAATTTTAGCTGGATTATGTTTATGGTATTATCATTGCAAACAAAAAGAAATATTAGCTAATTAAACTCTGTTTTGATTTGATTTACAAGTTGATTATTTTAATAAAAAAATATGTCAACTAAAAATCATCTCATTATAGAGTTTTTTAATATCATAAAATTGTAAGAATATTTTCATTAAAATCACGGATACTAGAACTAAAAGAAGGTTATGATTAAATCAGAAAGTAATTTTAAATAATAACTTTCAGTTGATTAAAATATTGAAAGGAGGAGCTGTTAGAAATAACAGCTGGTGGCAAATATGAAAAGAATAAAAGAGTTATTTGCTATCATAAAATTTAGTTTTAGTCTGTATTTTAGCAAATAATTTTATGTTACAATAGTAACAGGTGGTGATGATAAATGAATGATTTACAACGGTTTATCGAAGCTGGTGATCATAGTTATTTACAAGCATTACAGGAAATAAAAAACGGTCGAAAAATAGGGCATTGGATGTGGTATATTTTTCCACAAATCAAGGGATTAGGCCATAGTCCAACTGCTAATTATTATGCTATTCAATCATTTGATGAAGCTAAAAGATTTTATCAGCATCCATTGTTAAACCAACGTTTGACGACTATAACGAAAGCTTTATTATCATTAAATACTAGTGATCCAGTTATAATATTTAGTTATCCTGATAATTTAAAATTAAGATCATCAATGACCTTGTTTTATCTTGTTAGCCATGATGAAGTTTTTAAACAAGTTCTGGATAAATATTTTAATGGTGAACTTGATCAAAGAACTTGTCAAATTTTAGGTATCTAAAAAGATTTGCATTGAGCAAATCTTTTTTCAATATGAACTAATTTTAATTACCGGAATATTTTCTTTCATTTGCATAAACTGATTGTTGTAGTTTTCAATAAAATAGTTAATAATATTGTTTATATTACTTTCCAATGATAAATTGGCAGATTCTAAATATTGCTTCCACGTCTTTTCATAATTTTTTACAACATAATAAATATTAGCTAAATCAAGCGTGGCATAGCGATCGAGTAAGCTAGCTGTTTCGTGATTATAATAAGATTTTAATATTTCTATTTGAGTCGGTACTAATAACATTGAAGCAGGAACCATGTTGTGAACTAAAACCGCATGTGTTTTACCACAATGTTTGCACATGACTCGTTGTATTTGCAGACATATTTTGCGTTCCGGTATTTTATAGCATTTTTGATAAGAACCGATTTTAACAAGATGCCCATTTTTACCACAAGTACAGCGAATATCTTTGAAATTGATTAATTTAATAATTGAATTATATTTTTCCTGTGATAACTCTAGATTATCAGAGTCGTTATCTACAATAATTACTATCATAATGATTCCTCCATCGCAACATCTCAATTTTTAATTAATATTGATTAGAATATTGAATGGTTTAGAAAAGTAGATATTGGGTTAATTATCATATAGATGAATAAATCTCTATCTAATATAATATTATATCAGTTTAGGTCAATGAATAAAATACGTTAAAATTAGTAAAAAAGATGCAAAACGAATCGCTTTGCATCTAATAGCCATTATATTTATTATCCTAAAAAGAAAGTACTAACTTCAAAATGTGCTTGAGGATGGTCACATGCTGGGCAACGTTCAGGTGCTTCTAATCCTTCATAAATGAAACCACAGTTATTGCATTTCCATACTACTGGAGCTTCACGTTTGAAAGTATTTCCAGCTTCTAATGTTTCTAATAATTTTAAGTATCTAGCTTCATGATGTTTTTCTGCAACAGCAATATTTTCTAAAACATCGGCGATTTCATCAAATCCTTCTTCACGAGCAGTTTTAGCAAAGCTAGGGTACATTTGAGTATATTCTTCATTTTCTCCGGCAGCGGCAGCTTTTAAATTTTCAGCTGTTGTTCCAAGTAAAACTGGGAAATTACCTTCGGTATAAACAGTTTCACCAGCTAAATCTTTATTTAGGAATTTCATTAATCTTTTTGCATGTTCTTTTTCTTGATTAGCTGTTTCTAAGAAAATATTTTGAATTTGCACATATCCTTCTTTTTTAGCAATTGAAGCATAAAATGTGTAACGATTACGAGCTTGGCTTTCGCCAGCAAAAGCATGCATTAAATTGTTAGCTGTTTTTGTTCCTTTAAGTGTCATAATTTGTCCTCCATATCCTAATTTTTTTCCTTCATTAAACAACTCTCACAAACACCACTGAAAACAATTTCGATTTTGTCGATTTGATGATTGGTTTGCTGTCTAACAACCATACGTATTTGTTCATCCTGGAAATTAATATCAAAAACTTTTTTACATTTAGAACAGATAAAATGATGATGATTACTTAGATCCCCGTCGAAATGGACCATGTTTTGTCCGACATCAAGTTTTCTGATTCTTTTATTATCCGCTAAAAAATTGAGATTGCGATAGACCGTGCCTAAGCTTAATTCAGGATGATCTTTTTTTAAATCACGATAAATTGCTTCTGCAGTAGGGTGATCGTGTCTAGCCATTAAATTGCTGTAAATCAATTCACGTTGTTTGGAATAACGAGTTTTTGGCATAAAAAACCTCCTTCGAATAAATAGTAATGGTTACTATTATAGTATAATGTTTTAGTTTCAAAGTCAACCAGTTTGCTAGAAATAACAAAAAAACTAGTAAAGATTACTAGTTTTTTAATTCAGGAATATATTTATATAATGCCTTAGCAATACCATCTTCTTCATTTGAAGCCGTAATGTCTTGACTAATTGCTTTTAATTCATCAACCGCATTAGCCATTGAAATACCTAAGCCAGCATATTTAACCATTGAAGCATCATTTTGTCCATCACCAAAAGCAATCATTTCACTTTCAGTATAACCCATTGGTTTTAAAACAGCATCTAATGCTTTAGCTTTATCGATTCCTTTAGCGGTAAATTCAAAATAGAAAGCGCCAGTAAACATACAACTTAAAGTATCTTTAAATGGTTCCATCATTTCTTGATAATGAGCTTGAAGATATTCTGGATCACTAGTTGTTAAGATTTTATTTAATTCAAAATCAACAAATTCAGCTAAATCATCAACTTCACATAATTTATATTTACCACCACGTGATTCATATTCAAAAACATTGAAAGGAGCGCCATTGTAATTAATATAGTTATCATAAACATTAGTAACATACATATAATCACCTTTATCGATCATTGGACGAACCCGATCAAATTTTTTCATGTGTTCCAATACTGCTTTACCTTCAGCCACTGTTAATGGTTGATTGAATAAAGTTTCCATAGTTTGGCAATCAACAACTTTGCTGCCGTTATAACATACAAATAAACCATGATAATGATCCATCATTAATTCTTTACCTAAATCAACTAATCCGGTTGTTGGTCGACCTGAAGCCAAGATTAATTTGATTCCTATTTCTTCCGCTTTAATTAAAGCCTTTTTAGTTTCTGGGGTGATTTTCTTTTCACTGTTTGTAAGTGTTCCATCAACATCCATAATAATTACTTTGTATTTATTTTCCATCTGTTTCCACCTCACTGACTAAATTATACTAAATTAATTTTTAGGCAAAAGATATTTTAAGATTTTGAAAAATTATCTCAATTTATTCGGTATTTTTCTAGTTTTAATGATAAAAACATTTCAAAAAAGATAAAAACAATAACATAAAATAAAAGAAAAAAAACCATGAAATAATCTTGCCAGGAAATATTTTTTAAAACTATAGTCAATCCCATCTAATAGATTATCAGTTTGCATCATTACACTAAAACCACTAAATGACAGATTAAAAGCAACAAGACTGTAAACCAGCGGAGTATGTTTAAATTGTAATAATTGTAAACTGCCAGAACTAAATTCCAATATTCCTTGAATAATCGCGTTAATAAAGGCATCATCGATAAAATAAGAAATAGCATAGCCGATAAATTGAAATACCAGCATATAACCTAAAATAAAAATAAAAGCATAACAAGAAGATAAGATGCTTTGTTTTAAAGCGTTGACGAAACTTAAATGAGGTTGTTTTAATTTACTTAAAGATTCTTTTAAAGTTTGAAAAGAATATCGATGATTATAGAATAAAGCTAAAATGATACTTGGTAGAAAATGGGTAATATAGATGATCAAAGGGTTTTCAAGCTGTAATGAAACAAAAATAAAGGAAATTGAAGCAAATGAAGCAATTGATAATAGATGCTGCAGTTCCTGGTTGCTGATATATTTTAATTCATAAGCTTCTTTGATCATTTTAACATTAGTGGGATAACCACAAAAAAAGGAAATAAAGTATATTGATGACATGATTGGTGATAATTTAAATAATGGTTTAAAAAGCCATTGAATTAAATAGCTAAAAAGATTTAAAAGGCCTAATGATAAGCATAATGATATTAAGATCATAAAAGGTAATAGTGATGGCAGCAGATTATTTATAACGATTTTAATAACATTATTTGATAGTGATACGATTTGAAACATATTAAAGAAAGAAAATAGCGTGATAAAGATAACTAAAAGTAAGGTGAAATAATAATTTATTTTTTTCATTGTCTTTCCTTCTTAAAAAAGATAAGGTAAAATATAGTAGGGTGAAAAAATGAAGGCATTAATCGTAGGTGTTAAATATCAAAATATGAATTATAATTTGGATAACTCATTAGATGAATTGGTTGAGTTATGTAAAGCATGTCAAATTCAGGTTGTAAAAAGGGTTGTTCAAAAGTTAGAAAAAATTAATCCTTCATTATTTCTAGGAACGGGAAAAGTTCAGGAAATCAAAGCAGAATTAGACGATATTGATATCGTCATTTTTGATGAAGAACTAACACCGTTACAAGTAAAAAATCTAACTGACATTTTAGAAATTGAAGTGACTGATCGTACTGATTTGATTTTAAGAATTTTTGAAGTTCGAGCTCAAAGTAAAGAAGCTAAACTTCAGGTAGCTATTGCCAAAGGTCAATATTTATTGCCACGATTAGCTGGGATGAAAGAACATCTTTATAGCCAACAAGGTGGTTCCGGTTTTCGTGGTAGTGGTGAAAAACAAATTGAGCTGGACCGACGTCAGATTGCCAATACAATCAATCAGGCTAAAAGACAGTTAGAAAAAATTGTCAAAACACGTCAAAATCAACGACGCAAACGCAAGGATAACCAACTTCCTATCGTTGCTTTGGTAGGTTATACTAACAGCGGTAAAAGTACGCTTTTAAATAGTTTTTGTTTAAATCGTGATAAACAGGTATTGCAGCAAGATATGCTGTTTGCAACATTACAGACGGCAACTAGACACATTACGATTAATAATTGTCCTTGTTTAATGACGGATACGGTTGGGTTTATTAATCGTTTACCACATCAGCTAATCGATTCATTTCGTTCTACTTTAGAAGAAGTTGTTGAAGCTGATTTATTAATTCATGTGGTTGATAGTTCCAATGAAAATTATGATCAATGTATTCAAACGACTAATGCGGTTTTAAAGGAAATAGGAGTTAAGGATACGCCGATGATCTATGCCTATAATAAGATTGATTTGAATAAATATGGATTAATAATACCTCAGGAGCCCTACGTCTTTATTTCAGCTAAAGAGAAAAAGGGATTAGATCAGCTTGAAAAGCAAATCAGCGCTATCCTCTTTAAAGATTATGCTATTTATCAGTTAAATATTCCTTATCAAGATGGTGAAGTGTTTAAGTATTTACATCAGCATTGTTTAGTGCTAGAATCTAAGTATTTAGAAAATAGTATTTATTTAAAACTTTCAGCTCATCCAAGTTTTATTAGTCGATATAGCCAATATTTACTTAAAAATTAAAGGAGGAATTTTTATGAGTGATCGTAAATTATTTCGTTTAGATTTATCAATAGCAGTTGAAGCTACTTCACCAGAGGAGGCTTTTGATATTTTAATTACTGATGAAACATTGCATCAGATTCGTGAGTTAATCATTAAATCTAAAGATAATATTAAGGAAATGTTTGAAAAAGAACAGGATCAGCCTACAGTAATCAATTAGTTGATTATTGTGGCTTTTTTTGTTAGAATTAAGCTATTAAAGGGAGGTTTTATTGTGAATTTACATGGAAGAAGTTTTTTAACTTTGAAAGATTATACCCAAGAAGAAATCAGATATTTATTGGATTTAGCGCATCAGCTAAAAAAAGATAAAAAAGAAGGTAAATTAGGTAATCGTCTTCAAGGTAAAAATATTGTTTTGTTATTTGAAAAAACATCTACTAGAACTAGATGTGCTTTTGAAGTAGCTGGTTATGATGAAGGTGCTAATGTTACTTTCTTAAGTAATTCACAAATGGGAAATAAAGAATCAATTGAAGATACCGCTAAGGTTTTAGGTAGAATGTATGATGGTATTGAATTTAGAGGGTTTGAACAAAGTACTGTTGAAGCATTAGCTAAACATTCAGGCGTTCCAGTTTGGAACGGATTGACTGATGTTGATCATCCAACGCAAACTTTGGCAGACTTTTTAACAATTGAAGAACATTTAAATAAACCATTAAACGAAGTTAAATTTGTTTTTACCGGTGATATTCGTAATAACGTTTGCTACGGTTTAATGTATGGTGCAGCAAAAATGGGAATGCATTTTGTCGCATTAGGACCTAAAGAATTAGAAATGGATCCAGAAGTAGTAGCTTATTGTCAAAAAGAAGCTAGTAAATCAGGTGGTAGTTTGACAGTTACTGATAATGTTGATGAAGCAGTTAAAGGTGCTGATGTTATTTATACTGATATCTGGGTTTCTATGGGTGAAGCAGAAGAATTATATCCTAAACGAGTTAAGTTATTAACACCATATAAGGTTACAACTGAAATGATGGCTAAAACTGGTAATGAAAAGACTTTGTTTATGCATTGTTTACCATCTTTCCATGATTTTGAAACAACTTTGGCTAAAGAAAAATATGAACAAGGAATCGATATTCGTGAAGTCGAAGATGAAGTATTTAGAAGTGCTAATTCAGTTGTTTTTGATGAAGCCGAAAATCGAATGCATACAATTAAAGCCGTTATGGTAGCTACTTTAGGTAATGATCACTAGTTTGATACTAGTGATTTTTTTATAAAAAAGATTGAATATTTTAACTGGTAAACAGCTAATAATATTCAATCTTAAGAGTAGCTATTTTGTTATTTTTTCATTAGTAATCATATCCAATAATCCTCGATAATTATATGTAGCATAAATATTGGTTGCTATTGTTCGAACAGGCATTTTATTTTCGACAATTTTCATTGCTTTTGGTTCTAAATATGATATTTGTGGTGCTAAGTATAAAAGATCACAGTTTTGATAAGTATTACTTAGCTGATAGAAACCAATTGGTATGATTTCATAATTCAAGTGTTTTAAGGAGATCAATTCAGCAAGTTTAGTTGCAAAGAAAGTTGATGATAAACCACCAGAACAACAGATAATAACTTTAAGTGGTGGGTGTTTTTGATATTTAGTTAAAGCCTCATAAAAATCGTAAAATAGTTTTTGAGCTTGCTTTAAATCAATCAGCTCGTAATGCAGATAAAAAAGCTGGTTTCCTTTTTCATCTATGATCTGTTCTTCAATAATACCATTAGACCAGATATTAATTGATCCACTAATATTATGATAAATAAAATTAATCGTTTTCCCGTATTGATCAATAGTCCGGGTAGAAATTTCAATCCCTTGATCATATTTATTGCAATTACCGGCTACCCATTGAAAAAACAATTCCAGATTGACATCCAGATAGAATTTATCAACCATAATAACCACTCCCTTACCTATAAGTATAATCAAAAATGATGGTTTGATGCGAATTTTTCCAAAATAGAAACCTCTGAATTTGAAATGTAGTTTTTATTTAAACAAAAATTGTTAAATAATTCATTGTCAAAAAGTTCTTTTTAAATTGTTGCTAAAAGCCATGACAGGTTGTTTAAATCGTTGTATAATTTGGATAATACATATAATATTAGGAGAAAAGATGACAAAGAAAATATATGTGATTAGTGATTTACATGGTCACTATGATTTATTTATTAAATTATTAACTAAAATTAAATTTGATCAAGATGATTTATTATATATAATTGGTGATATTTGTGATCGAGGACCAGACAGTCTTAAAATACTATTTTATATTATGGAACATGATAATATTATTTTGTTGAAGGGTAATCATGAATATATGATGCAAGAAGCTCTTTATTATGGAATATACTACAATGATTTTGATTATCCTAGTAAGGCTTTAAAAAACTGGCTAGCTAATGGTGGTGATACTACTATGGCTAATATTCGTGATTATTTAAAGAAAGATAAACTAAAACATAGTGACTATCAGGTAGTTCGTGATGCTTTTTTAAAACAACTATATGAATATCTTTTAAATTTACCAAGCTACTTAGAATTAGAAGTTAATGGACAAAAGTATGTTTTAGTTCATGCTGGAATTAATCCTCGTTATCCCCTGGAAAAACAACGTTTGCATGATTTATTATGGATTCGAAATGATTTTTATTTAGCTCGTGGTGATTTAACGAAAATATATATTTTTGGTCATACACCAACCGCACTATTAAATGATGATTGTAGTTTTAATGTTTGGTTTGATCCAATCAATGAAAATAAAATTGGCATTGATGGAGGATTGGCCTGTGGCAGTATCTATAGTCAATTAAATTGTCTTTGTTTAACTGATGAACGCATCATCGTTATCAAACAGGAGGGATAGAAACGATGCGAGGAGCTTTTTATAATCTGATTAATTTTATTAATACGACCAATATAAATGATGTCTATGCTAATGCTGCACGCATTATTTTAAAAAATATTTTCTTGATTCCTGAATGTACAATTACAGATGTGGCCGATCTTTGTTTTGTTTCTACGGCAACGATATCACGTTTATGTCGTAAGTTAAACTATGAATCATTTGCCGATTTTAAAACTGATGTTACTATGAATTTAAATTATTTTAATCGTGATACTTTACGCTTGCAATTTGATCATCAGTTACCAGAACGTAAATATCTACATCGTGGTAAAGAAGTTTTTAAAGCTCATTTCGATAATATTTTAAATAATTTACAAACGACATATGATACAGTAGCTTATGAAGATTTAGAATTTATCGTGGATAAAATTCATGATGCAAATCGTGTTTGTTTTGCCGGTAATTTTTTTACTCAATCAGTATCGATGCAATTACAGATTGAACTTTCATATCTTGGTAAAGAGTGCAGTGGGATGTATCCTTTGCAACAACAGGTGTTGGCAATTGAATCATTAAATGAAAATGATGTTATTATTGTATCAAGTATTGCTGGTGGTTTTATGGTCGATCATCCTAATGTTATGCGAATTATTTCTAAAAGTACAGCTTATAAAATTGTAATTACTCAATTAGATAAATTTGCTTATAGTGACAAGATGGATATGATCTTAAAAGTGGGAACGGATCATCATTCTTTGATTGGCAAGTTTTCAATCACTTATATTTTTGAAGTTTTGGAAGCTTTATATCATTTAAAATATGGAAATAAGACAAACCAACAAAAATAGCACAGTTTAACTGTGCTTTTAAATTAATGAATAAGCCCACATAGCTTTGATTTGCCATGAGAGTCGTTCATAGCTCCAGGATCTTTGACTATTTTCACGACTGTTGGGATCATTGATAATAAATTTATCATTTTTACATTTTGTTATGACGATGAAATGACCTGTATCAGTAAAATCACCAGGACGAACACTACAGATAATCGGATGTCCTTGTTCTAACTGGGATTTCATTGCTGTTTCATCTAAAGCAACTGGTGTTGCTTTGATTCCAAAGGCTTGACAACCACTTTGCATAAAATTCCAGGTAGTCTTACTGCCATCTAGATAGCCATGATCTTGGGCATAGTTAGCAACATATCGTGGATTATAGGTAGTATCTCCAGTTAAACCAACACTGACCATTGATAAACAGGTTGGACCACAACCAGCGGTACCAATGATTTCTTCACCATATTGATTAAAGGCCCATCTAGAATCCCATTGTAGATAAAGCGGAATTCCTTTAGGAACACTTAAATTAATAGGGTCGTTAGTAACGGTAGCGGTGTAATTGGTTTCTAATTCAATTGCTTGAGGATTTTTTTCAACAAAATCTTTTATATATTGGGGACAGTTATTACTTGAACTATTATTTATTAGTTTATTGCTGGAATTATTATCTTGATAAAGCAGGGGTGGAATAATTTGAATACAGATATACCCCAAACATAAAATGATAATAAAGCAAATTAAAACCGGAATTTTTTTGAATAATTTTGATATCATAAATTACATCGAATAATATTTAGTTATAATTGAATAAATAATAATAGCCCCAATGCCCAAAACGATCAGTAAAAAATTCTTATAATTTGTTTTATTTTCCATAGTTCTAGCTCCTTTAAATCATGATTAATCGTGGATAGTAAGTACAAACTGAAATAAAACTCAGTGTTGTAAAACTGGTAAAGAAAAGATTGGTTGCCAGTGAAGAATTATGAATATTCTTAAATAAATAATAAGTTGCTATTCCTAGTATCGTTCCAATTGTATTTAATAAAAGATCATCAACATCAAAGATGCCCCAGTTGGTAGCTAATTGGATAAGTTCAAACGATAGGCTGGTAAATATTCCAATAAAAATAATATGCCCATTTCTTAGAAAACTAAAATAGTATTTTAAAATAATACCTAATGGGATAAAAAGAATAATATTTCCTAAAACATTAATCAGCCAGGTAATACTGCTTTGATATTGATAACTGTTGATAAAAGTAAATAAATCAAGATTGATATTGTTGTAATAAATATTGCCATTTTTAAATACAATAAGTTTAATTAAGATACCTAGATAGATAAGGGACCAAAGCAACATCACTTTATTTTGGATTAGCTTTTTTTGTGTTTTCATGCAATTACCTCCAAACTCAAAAAACCTATTCGTTGTCATAATCATAACAAAAACGAATAGGTAAAGTTTTTTTATTGTCTAAAGAATTTCTTACAAATCTCTTACAGCTGGTAATTGGATAGTAAAAGTAATCTGACTATCAGCAATCTTGGCTTCAATTGTTCCATTATGCAGTTCGACAATTCGTTTAGTAATTGCCAGTCCTAAACCTGATCCCCCAGTTTTACTATTTCGAGATTCATCAAGACGAACAAAGGGCTCAAAGATTCGCTCTAAATGATATTCTTTGCTATCATCAATAGCATTAGTAATTTGGATAATTATTTGCTGCTGATCTAATTTGGCACTAATAGTAATCTTAGAATCATTTACACTGTAATTAATAGCATTACGAATTAAATTATCGAAAACACGCTCAAATTGATTTGTATCTATTTGGGCTTTTAAATTATTTTCAATATTAGTAACACATGATAAATTTTTTTCTTGATACAGTGGTAAAAATTCATAGGATATCTGGGCTAACATCATGGAAATATTAACAGTTTGCTTTTCTAAAACCGTATCACTTAAATTATATTTAGCGATAGAGAAAAATTCTTCAATCAGCTCTTCTAATCGAAGTGATTTTTCAAAAGCAATTTTAGTATAATCGTTTCGTTCTTTAATTGATAATTTAGGACTATTAACTAACAGATTTAAATATCCCACGATTGAAGTTAGCGGTGTTTTTAAATCATGAGCCAAGTATAATAATAAATCATTTTTTTGACGTTCAGCTTCTTTGATTGCTTGTTTATTTTGTAATGATTCTTTTTTGATCTGGTTCATCTGATCTTCTATTTCTTTTAACTCATATGGCAATTGAATCATGGTATCGTTATCAGCTACTAATACTTTTCCGGCTTCCAGCATTTTTTCAATATATTGCATTGATTCACGATATCGAAATGAGAAGATAATAATGGTATCTAAGGCAATTAAAGTAATAAAGATCGCCATTAAATTATCTTTGATGATTTGGGCCAGCTGATAAACTAAATCATACTCTTGCCAGATATATAAATGATAGACTTCATAAGAGTATAGCAATAATATAATAAAAGCAGTAGCCGTGATACTAACAGTAATTGCAATTTTTTTAATTAAGTTAGCAGTTAAACTTTGTTTAAAATGTGAATTATTCAATGGTATAACCTACGCCCCAGATCGTTTTGACAAATTTTGGTTTTCGGGCATTTTCATGCATTTTTTCCCTTAATCTAGCTACATGGGCCATTACGGTATTATTATTATCTAGATATTTCTCCTGCCAGACTGCTTCAAACAGCTCTTCTGAAGTTACAACACTGCCACGTTTAGAACATAAATACCAAAGAATCGAAAATTCAATTGGAGTTAAATTTAATGGCTGATCGTAAAGAGTACATTTATGGGTATCGTTATTGATCATTAGACCATTAAAATCATAAACTTGGGGATTATTAGTATTATCATTAACATTGTAACGAGTATAACGTCGAATTTGGGTTTTGATTCTAGCAACTAATTCTAATGGATTAAAAGGTTTAGTCAGATAATCATCAGCCCCTAGAGTTAAACCATTAATTTTATCCATGTCATTATTTTTAGCTGTCAACATAATAACGGGAAAATAATAAGACTCTCTAATTTTTTTTAATAATGAAAAACCATCTAAATCTGGCATCATTACATCTAAAATAGCCAAATCGTAGTGATTTTTTTGCAAGCTTTCTAAAGCCTTAGTACCATGATAATATTTATATACATGATAACCTTCATTTTGAAGATACAATTCTATTAAATCTGCGATTGATTGTTCATCATCAACAACAAGAATATTATAAGCCATATAATCACCTCAAATTCATCTTAGCTTAAATCATAATAAATTACAAATAAATCAAAAAGATTTAAGAAAATCGTAAGAAAATAAAGTTTGAATAAATTATTTTCTAAATAAACAATTAAAAATTACTATTTTATTTTTAACTTAAAAAGTATAAAATAAAATAGATATAGGAGAAAGGATGAAAAATGAAACAAATATTTACTCTATTAGCTATCTTTTCTGTGACTTTCCTGTGTCAAACAAGGGGAACTATTAATCCAGGTATGAGTTTACTCTACCAACATTTCAATAATTATTCGATGGCTACTGTTTCCTTGATGACTAACATTTGTTCATTAGCGATAATTCCAACTTCTTATATTGTTGGGAAAAATGCTGGGAATAAATGGAAATATAAGTCTATTATCATCTGGATGAATATTATAATGCTCATCGGTGGAATAGGGCCTTATTTTGTCGATAATTTATATGTAATGTTATTTTTTAGAACCTTGTTTGGAATTGGGGTAGGAATTGCAATTACATTGCATCGTCCTTTAATAATAACTTGTTATTCGGGAGAAAAGCAGTTACGTTATTTAGGTTACGATACAATTATTGCCAGTCTAGGAATGATATTTTTTCAAACGCTAGTGGGGATATTGTCTGGGATTGAGTGGAAATTAATGTTTCTGGGATATTTACCAATTATTTTAATATTAGGATTGTCTTATTTTTTACCAGATATTGAATTAAAAAATGAAACAGTTACTAAAGAAAGTGGTAAAATTTCCAGGGAAGTAAAATTGATTATTCTCGTATTTTTACTTTTAAGTATTTTTACTAATTGTATCGGTGTTAATCAGGCAACGCTATTTTCATTAAAAAAATTTTCAAATCCGGTATTTTTAACAGCATCTGTATCAAATATAAATGCTATATTCTCAGTTATTTCCGGTTTATTCTTCAATCAGATTTATCAGCGATTTAAAAATCAATTTTTAATCATTTCATTGATTATCAGCACTTTTTCAATTAGTTTATTCATTTTTGGAACCACAGAATTAATCATGTATATAGCTAGTGCTTTATTTGGTTTTGCTTATAATCTGGTTGTTTTATATTTATTTTTAATCCCAAGTAAATTAGTAAGTTCCAATAAAGTTGCTATGATTGGTGGTTATTTGGCAGTGGCAGCTGGAATTGGTGGCTTTTTAGCTTCTTTAGTTATGAAAATTTGTGAGTATTTATTTAAAGAAGTTGTTTATTCTAGTTTTATTTTGTGTGGATTAGTTTTTATTATTTGTACCATTATAATTATCGGTTTATTAAATAAAAAGGATTTAACTCTCAATAGGAGGAAAAATGGAGCATAATAACATATTTGGTTTTATTAAATTTTGTAACGAACGGCTCACAAATTCTAATGAATATAATATTGCCAGAGTCATTATTAGCCATTTTAATAATATTAAATCAGTATCACAGGAAACAATTGCCAATGAAGCTAATATTTCAGTTGCTTCAGTTAGCCGATTTATTAATAAAGCTGGTTTTGATTCTTTTCAAGATTTTAAATATAAAGTTGAAATCTATAATAAAGATACCAAAATGCGAAGAATATTGGAACATACGATGCGCTTTATGCGTACTTCTTTAGAAGATATGGCAGATAATCTTTATGATGATGCAATCAATAACTTACATCAAACAAAACTGAATCTTGATCTTGATAAATTAAAGCAAATATCTAAAAGATTAAAAAATAGTCATAGTGTGATGATCATTGGTGATAGTCATGAATTAAATGATTTCTATACTTATCAATTAGATTTATTGATCAATGGAATCCCATCATATTTAATTAACGTTGCGGAATTAGAAAAAGCTCAGATTAATAATTTAAATCAAGATGATAGTATTCTTTATTTGGATATGTACGAAGGCTGGTTTAGTGATGGAAAAAGAATGTTTTTGCAAAAGATGAAAGAACGTAATGTTTATATTATCGCTTTTTGTCAAGAAACTAGTCATTTACAAGATTATGCTGATTTAATCTATGTTTATGGAATTAATCAAAGTAATAATAACGGCTATTATTCTTTACCGTATTTAAGTCGGATACTTTCAGAAATAATTTATCACAATTTTTAAAAGTTGCTTACATTTTTTGTAAGCAACTTTTATTTTCAATTGTAGTTTCTTATAGCTGAATAATTTAAAATAGTAATCAAGAGGAGGAAGTTTATGAAGAAAAAGAATTTATTTTTGTCTTTAGTATTATCTTCTACTATGGTTTGCTCTATGCAAAGTGTAGTAAATATTTCGGCGCAAGAAACATATATGCCTGGTGTTACTGTAGAAGAAAATACTAATCCTGACTGGAATGCCGATTATATGGCAACATTTGTTTATGAAGATACTGATGCAAGAGATGCTGTTTCAGTAAATATTCAAGGTGGTTTTCAGTTTTATAAAGATGAGGAAGTAAAAGATTATAATGCTTCCGGCGATAATTCTCAAATCCCTTGTTATGATGCTTATCAGTATGAAGATGGAATGTTTGCTGCAAGTTCTAGTTTACAAACTGGAGCAATGATTCCTTATGAGATGGAAGAAATATCTGATGAAGTATTTAAATTAACAATGCCCCTTCCAGCAAATCAGTATTTTTATGCTTATTACATTACTTACAGTGATGGAACAACTTTAGATAAAGTTTATGATCCTGCTAATTTACCAGTTAAAAACGGTGACTCTGATGCCGGATGGAGTTTATTTTATGTAGGTAATGGTGAAACAGCTGGTCAAGAATATATTTATCCTCGCTCTAATCAGCAAGGAACAGTTGAGTATATTACTTATACAGCTGTAGATGGTTCAAGCCAGCCATTAGGAGTTTATTTACCATATAATTATGATAGTAATAAAACATATAAGACTATCTATGTATCACACGGTGGTGGTGGTAACGAAGTAGAATGGATGACAATTGGTTCAGTTCCAAATATCATGGATAACTTGATTGCTAATAAAGAAGCAGCTGAAGCAATCGTAGTAACAATGGATAATACATATTTTAATTGGGATTACAATCAGATTGTTCCTAATGTAATTAATAATATTATTCCAACAATTGAAAGTCGTTATAGCGTTTCTAGTGAAGCTAAAGACCGTGCATTCTGTGGACTTTCAATGGGATCAATGACAACTAATGAAATGTTAAAACAAGTTACTGATTCATTTGGTTATTATGGTGCTTTTTCTGGTGGTAATTCTGATTTGAATCCTGATAACTGGAACAGTGAAGCGATGAATAATGCCGTTATTTATTTAACAGCTGGTTGTATTGATATGGCCTATAATAACAATCTTGGAATTAGTTCAGTTGATTTTATGAATATGCTTGATCAAATGGGTGTAAATTATTCATTTGAATTGAAACCAGGTTCTCATGATTGGTATGTATGGCGTGATTCATTCACTAGTTTTGTAAAAGATTACTTATGGGATTATGAACAATTACCAGAAGCATCTGATTATCAACCAGGTGTAACAGTTGAAGATAATACCAATGATGCATATGCTGCAGATTATCAGGCAACATTTGTATATGAAGATACTGATGCAAGAGATGCAGTAAGTGTTAGTGTTTCTGGAAACTTACAATTCTATGCAAAAGATGATATTACTAATGGATTCATTGATACAGGAAGTGCTGCAGGCGCTACAGTATATAGTGTTTATGATTATCAAGATGGAATGTTTAATACTGGATATGGATTAAACAATGATACAATGGTTTATAACTTGAGCGAAACAAGTGATGAACGTTTTGAAATTACTTTACCATTACCAGGTAACTTGTATTATTATGATTATACAGTTACATATGATGATGGAACTTCAGTAACTATGCAAGATCCAGCTAATCCATCAATTGCTAATGAAAGTAATGGACATGATGCTGGTCATAGCTTGTTCTATGTTGGAAACAGTAGTAATACTACTGAAGGACAAGAGTATATTTATGAAAGAACAGATGGATTAAAAGGAACATATTCATTTGTATCATATGAAGCAGTAGATGGAACAACACAGCCATTAGGTGTATATTTACCACATAACTATGATAGCAGTAAAACATATAAGACTATCTATGTATCACATGGTGGTGGCGGTAATGAAAATGAATGGATGACAATTGGTGCTTTACCAAACATCATGGATAATTTAATTGCCGAACAACAAGCAGCAGAAGCAGTAGTAGTAACAATGGATAATACATATTTTAGCTGGGATTATGATCAAATTGCAGCAAACCTAGAAAATAATATTATTCCATTTGTTGAAGCAAATTATAGTGTATCTACAAATGCTAGTGATCGTGCATTCTGTGGACTTTCAATGGGAAGTATGACAACAACAACGTTAATGCAAAGCTATACAGATTTATTTGGATATTATGGTGGTTTTTCAGGAGCTAATGTAAATGCCGAAGTCACTGATTTAGAAGCATTAAAAAATGTAACTATCTATTTAACAGCTGGAAATGTTGATATGGCTTTAAAAGACGCTAATGGTGATGAAAGTATCAAAACTGTTGGAATGGCAGCAAAATTAGATGAATTAGGTGTATCATATGGTATGGATGTTAAATATGGTGCTCATGACTGGGGCGTATGGCGTGATGCATTTACAACATTTGCCAAAGATTACTTATGGGATGTTGAAACTGATGAACCTGAAGTAACACCAACTCCAGATACTCCTGAAGATAAAGTGGATCCAACAACTTCAACATCAAACCCAAGTCAAACTACAGCTTCTAGTGTAAAAACTGGCGATGATCAAAATATGATGATTTATGGATTAGGATTACTTGCTGGTATTACTGGTTTAGGATATGTTTATAAAAAAAGAAAAGTAAACTAAAATATTAGGTAATGTAGATTATAAAACTACATTACCTTTTTTTGTATGATTATAATATGTTAGATAAAAGATAGACAATTATAAATGCTCTATAAAATGTTTGAAATAATAACGGATTAACAGTTAAAAAAGTTTAAAATAAAACTTTTTTTCAAAAATACTTGACTATATAGTTACTATATGGTGTTCAATGAAACGGTAGTGTAAAGAGTTTATGAAAAATTAATATCGAACCAAAAATTTTCTGCACTTTTTTACACGAATCCGCAAAAAAAAGAAAGATGAAATCCAGTTTTGAAAAATCATAAATCTTTGAAACCTGAA
>NZ_CALUXO010000077.1 GCF_944324745.1 uncultured Thomasclavelia sp.
TGATTGTGGTAAAAAGATTTATGTTTTTGGAAAAAGTCATCTTGACAAGATTGCTCAAAAATATAATTTAAATATCTTAGGTCAATTACCATTAGATAGTACGCTAACGCAATTATCTGATATGGGGTTGATTGAAAATTTCTCAAGTGATTGGCTTGATGAGTTTGAAAAACAAATTGAAAATATCTAGAGTAGCCAAGCTACTCTAGTTTTATTTTAAGTTTCTGTAACAAATATTTACAAATTTTTACTTTTTAGACTACTTAAATTTAAACATTATCACTTTTTAATTAGCTTTTTTTACATTCAACAATCCCATTTTCTAAACCAAAATCCTAAAATTTGATTTATTAAAATAGTTAGAAAATAATCAGAAAGTTTATTATAACAATCCAGCTATTTCATTTTCATCATTTTTACAAATCGCATAGCCGGCTGCTTGTAATACTGTAAGGGCACGGTTTAAATTTTGAGATTTAACTAAAATATAATCAGTATTAAAAGTAGAAACGACAAAAATTCCAATTTCATTATCAGCCAGTATTTTTGTAATTTTGGCTAAAATCCCAATCAAAGAAAAATCAAGAATGCCATTGAGATAAAATCCCCGCCAGTTTTCTTCACAATTTATTGTAACAGCCGGTTTATCGTTTTTTTTTACAAACTAACGAAATTTCATCACAGGTTTTACTAATAAAATAAAAATCATGATTTAAATCAATTTCCTTAATATCCAATACTTGGCAAATAATCAGTTCATCTGGTAATACTTTTATTTCCATAAACACCATCCTTTAGTTTCACACCCATTATAGCATAAGTGCTTTTATAATTAGTATTATCGATTAATAAATTAATTGGTAATACTAAAGACAAAGCAAGAAAAAAGCAAGATTTTAGATTCTAATAAAAATCAATAACTATGATATGATAATAATGATTCAGGAGGGCAAGAGCAATGAAAAATAGCGAGATGATTCATCAACAGGTTTTACACTATGCCTATACAGATAAAGACAAACTTTTTCAAGATTTTCATATCAGTGAAACTGGTTATAATGATGAACAAGTAAAAAATAGTCTTGATGAGTATGGCCAAATTACTTTTGAAGGTCAAAATAATGATACGATATTATATCGATTACGACGGGCTTTTATTAATCTTTTTACCGTTATCTTAATGGTCTTAGTATTAATTTCATTTGTAACCGATGTTCTTTTAAGTTCTAATTTTAGTCGTAACATGACGACTGTAATTATAATTTTATGTATGATCTTAATCAGCGGTATCATTCGGTTTATTCAAGAAATGCGTTCAAAAAAAATAGCTGATCATCTTGCTAGTTTATTGCATTCAACCGTCATGGTCAAAAGAAATGGCAAATGGATTACTATCGCCTCTTCTAAATTAGTTGTTGGCGATATGATCAAAGTGTTTTCAGGTGATCGTATTCCTGGTGATATCCGTTTAATCAAAACCAATGATTTATTTGTCTCACAATCAATTATTACCGGTGAAAGTGATATCCTAGAAAAAGATAGTCAAACAATGACTCTTAAAAATCCCCAATCATATAGTGAGTATCATAATATTGCTTTTATGAGTTCAATAGTTACTGGTGGCAGTGGGATTGGTATTGTTTTAGCACTAGGACGCAGCAGTGTATATGGCGGATTTTCTAAAACTAAATTTAATCGAAAAAATGGTTTTGATCAAGGTGCTAATTCGATTGCCTGTGTTTTAATTCGTTTTATGATCATTTTAGTACCGATTGTTTTTATTGCCTGTGGTCTAACTAAAGGAAACTGGGCATCGGCATTTTTATTTGCTTTATCGATTGCAGTTGGCCTAACCCCAGAAATGTTACCAATGGTTAGTACAGCCTGCTTAGCTAAAGGAAGTGCAACCTTAAGTCAAAAACAGACATTAGTAAAAAATATTAATGCGATGCAGGGTTTTGGAAGCATGGATGTTTTATGTGTTGACAAAACTGGAACCTTAACTGGTGACACTATTTTGTTAGAGTATTATATGGATATTTTGGGAAACGAAAATCATGAAGTTTTAGATTTTGCTTATTTAAATAGTTTATATCATAATGGAATAACCAATCATCTAGATAGTGCAATCTTACAATATCAAAAGATGCCTGGCAAAGAAGAACATTTTAAAAAGCTAACGAACAGCTACCAAAAAATTGATGTTCTGCCTTTTGATTATAAACGAAAGCTAGTTAGTGTTTTAGTTAATAATAATCAAGAAAATTTAATTATCGTTAAAGGTGCTGTTGACGAAGTTTATCAACGTTGCAGTTATGTTGAATATCAAGGAAATATAAATACTATTGATGCTAATAATACTACTAGTGTTCATGCTGTTATTGATGATATGTTAGAAGATGGTATGAAAGTTTTAGCAGTTGCCTATAAGCCAACAAAACAACAGCACTTAGATATTGATGATGAACATGATCTTATTTTAATGGGATATTTAGCTTTTTTTGATGCTCCAAAAAGAACTGCTACAGCTGCTATCAGCAAACTAAAAAAACTGCATGTTGATATTAAAGTATTAACTGGTGACCACCGGGATATTGCTATATCAATTTGTCGCCGTTTAGGCATCGATACGAAAAATATTCTAACTGGTCAGCAATTAGCCAGTTTAGCGGAAGATATTAAAGATATTCAAATTGAAAAAACAACAATTTTTGCTGAATTATCACCAAAACAAAAAGCACTGATTGTTTCTATCTTACAATCAAATGGTCATACTGTTGGTTTCATGGGTGATGGTATCAATGATGCTGCAGCAATGAAAGCTGCAGATATTGGAATTTCAGTTGATACCGCGGTAGATATTGCCAAAGAATCCGCTGATATTATCTTGTTAGAAAAGAATTTAATGGTTTTAGAAGAAGGAATCATTGAAGGCCGTAAAACTTATGCCAATATGATCAAATATATTAAAATGACAGCATCATCAAATTTTGGAAATATGTTTTCAGTATTAGCAGCTTCTGCTTTATTGCCGTTTCTACCAATGATGAGCGTTCACCTAATTTTCTTAAATTTGATTTATGACTTATCTTGCAGTGCCATTCCTTGGGATAATGTTGATGAAGAATATTTAAAAACACCTCGATAATGGGATGCTTCTTCTGTAGGCAGCTTTATGATCTGGATTGGACCAACCAGCTCTATATTTGACTTTACCACATATATCTTTATGTATTTTGTATTCTGTCCGATGTTTGTTTCCAACGGCATTCTATATAATAATCTAGCTAATCATTTTAACGGTAATGAATTAGCTGCCATTCAAACAGCTTATGTAGCTATGTTTCAGGCGGGTTGGTTTGTTGAATCAATGTGGAGTCAAACTTTGGTAATTCATATGATTCGAACAACAAAAATACCATTTATTCAAAGCCATGCTTCATTGCCTTTAACTCTTTTAACATGTACTGGTATTATTATTTTAACCGTTATTCCATTTACCACTTTAGGTACCATGCTGGGATTTGTAGCTTTACCAGGAGCATATTTTATCTATTTGATACCTTGTATTCTTCTTTATATGATCCTTGCAACTAGCTTGAAAAAAGCTTATATCAAGCATTATGGTGAATTACTATAAAAAGACGGTTAGTTTCCTGAGAATAGAGTTTTTTAATCTGATATTGTCTGTGGACGAGAGCCTTAAGATCTTGATATCCATTTTTGTTTTCAAAGACAGAATCCGAAACATATCTGACATCATCATCAGTTCCAATGATGGTGCTGATGGTTTGAGCATCCAGAGGATCAGATTTGGATATATTATGGCTATCTCTCCATTTATTAACGAAATCAGTATTAAGCTGATGGATCTCTTCATCGCTGTTACAGTTTTCTTTAATAAAGCTATAGACATTAGTAGAATAGATACCAGTGACCTCCAAAGCAAAATAAGTGTGAAGACAGTGTGGATCACTGGAATACTTTCTCACAGTATTTAAAAACTCAGCAACATCAGCTCTAATGAACTTAAAAGATAATTTTTTTCTAAGGAAACGAGGTTTGACTGATCTTAATTAAGGGACAGCCACAACAGCAGCATCAGCCTCGCCTTCAGAGACACCACTGCCAACAAAACGATTGTAATCGTAATTTTTGATAAAATAATGACCTTCTTTCTCAAGTATGAAAATGGTTTTGAATTGCACCTCTAAATCAAGACAAACGCAACCTCGCAAATACGGAGACAAGTGAGAAACACTGCTGCAACAAACTCATTCGGGTATAAAGCA
>NZ_CALUXO010000078.1 GCF_944324745.1 uncultured Thomasclavelia sp.
TAAACGAGAACATTATACAAGTAATACAACATTAGCTGCATAAAGAAAAATGAAGTTGCCTCTTTGACAACTTCATCAAAAACATTTTTAATTATTTCACCTGTCTACTTGACAGGGGCGGTTCAAAGTCATTATAGCTTTTATATTTTCAGTTTAACAAAACATCTTTTCAATAATATAATCGCAATCACACTAGCAATGGTTTCAGCAATGACAAAGGCAGCCCAGATACCATCGATATTAAATAATTTTAATAAGATAAATGATAATGGTATAGTAATGATAAATTGTCTTAATAGCGAAATAATTAAAGAATTGCGGCCATTTCCTAAAGCTTCAAATACTCCCGAAGTAACAACTCCAAAAGTTGAACAAATAAAACTTGGTGCAATGATCATCAAACCAATAATACCAATTTGATATAATTCAGCCGAAGCATTGAACCATGATAGAATCAATTTAGGGAACAATAAAAAGATAACAGTTCCAATAGCTAAAATACAGCCAGTACATAGTAATGATTCTTTGATAATTTGTTTCAGCCGGTTAAATTTATTGGCTCCAAAATTATAACTGATCAATGGTCGCATTCCTTGAATCAAACCATTAGCTGGCATATAAATAAATGATTGCAGTTTAAAATAAATACCAAAAAAGGCAATGGCACTTTGTGATACTGATGCTAACATACCATTTAACAACGAAACTAAAATAGATGGTAAAGCCGACATGATTCCTGATGGAATACCGATATAATAAATCTTTTTGACAGTTGTAAGATTAAAGGACATCTTTTTTAGAGAGATTTTTAACTTTGAAGTTTTAATAAATAAAATGATCGCTAATAAACAAGCAGTCATTTGGCCAATGATTGTTGCAATAGCCGCACCAGCAACTCCTAGTTGTAAATACCCATTAATCCCAAAAATTAAAATCGGATCAAGAATAATATTGACAATAGCTCCAATTCCTTGTAAAAACATCGGAATAATCATTTCACCAGTTGCCTGAAACATCTTTTCAATGGCAATATGAATGATTGAACCAAAAGTAAATGTAATTACAATACTACCATAAGTGATAGCATCTTTAAGAACTTGGGGATCATTAGTAAATAAAAGAAAGAATGGTTTCATTAAAAATAACCCGATGAAAACAAAAATTAATGAGTGAAACAAGGCTAAAATAATCCCATGGTCACAAATATTATTAGCTTTTTCAAGTTCATTTGCTCCTAGTTTTTTAGCCACTAAAGCATTAATGGCAACTCCAAGACCAACAGAACAAGCTAGAGATAGGTTTTGTAGTGGATAGGCCAGTGATAAAGCAGTTAAGGCTTCTTCACTTATTTTAGCAACGAAAATACTATCGACGATATTGTACATTGATTGAATCAGCATCGAAATCATTGGTGGAATCGCCATTTTCATTAACAATGGAAAGATTGGTTTTGTCGCCATCTCATTCATAAATAAATTACCTCCGAAAAAAAGCTATAGCTCACGTTTATACTTAGGAAACGTGGAAAGCTATAGCTTAAATATTATCTAATTTGCGCTAATATCATAGCCTAAACAATATTTATTGTCAATTATTTATGATATAAATTTTCTTCAGTTAAAATACTGATCAAAGCTGCAACTACGGTTGCATCTAGCTGGGTACCTTTAATACTATTTAAAATATCAATAGCTTCATTAATTGATTTTTTGTTACTATAGGGACGGCCTTCGACAATAGCATCAAATGTATCAGCAACTGCAATAATTCTTGCTCCTAAGCCAATTTGATGACCTTTGATTCCTAAAGGATAGCCGCTACCATCAAGTTTTTCATGATGCTGTAACGCCATGACGGCTACATTTTGACCAAAAATATCTTTGATCATCCGATATGAAGCTTGAGGATGAGTCCGCATGATCTTTTTTTCTTCTTGGCTTAAAGGACCAGGTTTCAATAAAATATCTGAAGGAATAGTGATTTTTCCAATATCATGATAACAAGCGGCATAAAATAAATCGGATAACAACTGGTAATTGACATCTAATTTACAAGCCAATTTCATTGATAACTGTTGAACACGAAAACAATGATTAGTAGTTGAAAGATCTTTGTGCTGTAATTGCAGCATGATATCTGAGATTTTATTAACGGTATTTTTAAGTATCTGATAGATTGGATGAGTGTAAATACATAATAAAGTCGTATCTTCAAGAGCCTGAAACAGATAGGCATTTTTGTTTTGATCAATACTCAACAGATCGTCTTTAGTTAATATCCTGGCTTGACGATAGGGATCAAGTTTAATTTGTCCTGTTAATACTAATATTGCTTTATTATCATCTAGCTCATTAAAACCATTAATAACTCCACTGTGCTTTTGCTTAAAATGACAACGAACGACCTCTAAATCAGGTCTTGATAATAATAATTCATAGTCACTATTATTATAATTACAAAAAGTTTTGTCTAAATATTCATTTTTATTAATAATTAGTTGTTTTTTTATCATAATTTGTTATCCTCTAAGAGATAATTGTAGACAATGGTTATTTGAATGTCAAATTTATTATCTTTAATTTTACAGTTATTCTAGTTATAATGATTATTAGAAATATTATAAAGGGGACAATAAAAAGATGAATAAAATTAAAGAAGTCGTGGTCGTTGAAGGAAAGACTGATAGTGCTTTGTTAAAAGAACTGTTTGAAGTCGATACAATTGAAACTCATGGACTGGCAATCGATGATCAAACAATGGTTTTGATTAAAGAAGCAGCTAAAAGTCGTGGAATTATTGTTTTAACTGATCCTGATTTCCCTGGTAAAAAAATTCGTGATTTAATTCAAAAGCAGGTTCCAAATTGTAAACATGCTTTTGTTGCCAAAAAGGATGCTGTTGGTAAAAAGAAAGTTGGAATAGCTGAAGCTAGAAAAGAAGCGGTAGTTGCTGCTATTGAAAATGTTGTTACTTTTGATAGTGAAAATCAAAGTATTAGCTGGCCAGAGTTTTTGGAACTGGATATTATCGGTAATAAACAAAAACGGTTAAAAATATATCAGGAGTTTAATTTAGGCTATGGCAATGTTAAAACATTATTTCGTCGTTTAAATATGGTCGGAATTACTAAAGAAGAGATTTTAAGGAGAGTTGGAAATGTTGTTAGCGACTAGAGATAAGTTTAAGTTTTATGTGACTAAAGAATTTAAAGGTGAATTTTTGATTCCAATTATTGAAAATTTAAAAGTCAAATATCAAAATAATTTTGATGATTATGATGAAGTTTATCATTGCAATCAGTTGATTCATCAATTAAACCAAGAGCCAGACATTTCAATAGATTATCATGTAATGTATTTAGATGAACAGTGTGTTGGCTTTGTAATGGTCAGCAGCGGTAAAATTGACGCTAATAAATTTTTTAATCAGCCATTATTTAAAACAACTGAGAGCGCGGTTGTTCTTAATTATTTTCATATTTGCACTCAAGGCAGAGGCAATGGAACATATTGGTTAAAAGAAATAATCTTGCCATATTATCAAGATAAAGAAGTAATGTATCTAAAATCATCACATGCTAGAGCATTTAGTTTATATCAACGCTTGGGAAAAGAAATTGCTCAGTATCAAAGTGACAGTGATAATCATGATTATCATCGTGTTGGAAAAATTTTTGAAATAAGGATAGATAAAGAATGAAAGATATCGCAACAATTGCTACAACTAAAGAAATACTAGCCAAATATCAATTAGGAGCTTTAAAAAAACTAGGACAGAACTTTTTGGTTGATGTTAATGTAATTAATAAAATCATTAGCAGGGCAATGATTGATAAGCAAACTGCTGTAATTGAAGTTGGTCCGGGAATTGGAGCTTTAACGCAAAAGCTGGCCCAAAATAGTGGCAAAACTGTTAGCTTTGAAATTGATGAACGTTTTAAACCAGTGTACCAAGAGTATTTAAACTATGCTAATCTAGAGATCATTTTTGGTGATTTTATGAAACAAGATGTAGCAGCAATTGTTGATAATTTAAAAAAAGATTATTCCAATGTTTATTTAGTTGCTAATTTACCATATTACATAACGACTCCAATTATTGAAAAAGTAGTTTTAGAAAACTGCCATGTTGATAAGATCATCGTCATGATTCAAAAAGAAGTTGCTAAAAAAATGACTAGTGGTTATAAAAACCCCTTGTTATTGTTACTAGCTGACAATGCAGAGATTGAATATTTGTTTACTGTTAGTAAAAATGTTTTTATCCCTAGTCCCCATGTAGATTCAGCGGTTATCTCGATTACGATTAATCAAAAGCCGGATTTAGAGCTATATCGCATTTTAGAAATATGTTTCAAACAGCGACGTAAAACAATTTACAATAATTTAAAGGCTGTTTATCCAGAAGCTAAAACCATTTTGCAGCAAGCTAATGTAGCCATTAATAAAAGAAGTGAGGAATTAGAGTTAACTGATTTTAAGAATATCACCAAAGTAATTACTGAACATATAATATAGTGGTGATATAAATGAAAATAGGCGATATAGTTTGTCGAAAAAAATATGGAAAAGATATATGTTTTAAAATAACCGATATTAAAGATGGGGTTTATTATTTAACGGGAATTGAATATCGTTTGATTGCTGATAGTGATGAAAGTGATTTGGAATTAAGTGACTTCAGCAGTGAGAAAAAGGATATTATTGTTGAAAGTAAACCATGTCTAAAAGGAAGTGTCTTACACATAGATGGCGATCCTGATTATCTTAAAATGTGTTTAGATAAATATCATGAATTTAATATCAATGTTCATGGTTATTATATGAAAGAAAATGAAATTAAAGATAGAATTATCCCATTATTAGAAAAACATCGACCTAATTTGTTAGTAATAACCGGGCATGATGCTATGAAGAAAAATGGAGATCGACGAAATATTAATAGTTACTTGCATTCAAAAGATTTTGTTGAAGCGATTAGACAGGCCAGGTTATATGAAGATGATAAAGATAGTTTAATTATCTTTGCTGGTGCCTGTCAGTCATATTATGAATTATTACTGGCAAGTGGGGCTAATTTTGCTTCAAGTCCCAGCCGTAAAAATATCCATGCCTTAGATCCGGTTTTTGTTGTTAGTCAAATTGCTAATGCCAGCATCAAAAATTATGTTGATTTAGAGAAGATCGTGGCTAAAACATCGCATAAGCATTTAGGAATCGGTGGAATTGATACTAGAGGGGTAGCGCGTAAAATATATCCAACAAGTAGGTGAGATAATGAAAATAAGAGCATACGCTAAAATTAATTTAGCATTAGATGTAATTAGAAGAAGGGAAGATGGTTATCATGAATTAGAAATGATCATGGCCCCCATTACTTTACATGACTTGATTTATATTAATGTTATTGATCAAGGAATCGAAATTGCTTCTAATAGCAAAATTATGCCAACTGATGAAAGAAATATTATGTATAAAGTAGCGGCGTTAATGAAAGAACGTTTTCAAATAAAAAAAGGAGTAAAAATATTTGTTTATAAACATATTCCTACCCAAGCAGGATTAGCTGGAGGTTCTGCTGATGGCGCAGCTGTTATTAAAGCGATGAATGAACTTTTTCATTTAAATCTATCATTAGGAGAAATGGCGGCACTATCAAAAGAATGTGGAGCCGATATCCCATTTTGCATTTATCAAAAGATTGCTTTTGTTCAAGGAATTGGTGAAAAATTAGAATTTATTGATCATCCATTTGAATGCAAAGTTTTATTAGTTAAACCAAAACGTGGGGTATCAACTAAAAAATGTTTTAATAGTTTGAATTTAAGTAAAGTAACCCATCAGGATTGTCGCAAAATGATTACAGGAATCAAAGAAGATGATTATCAAACAGTAATTGATAATTTACAAAATACGCTTGAAGGTCCTTCAATTAAAATGGTTCCAGATATTAATAAAATCAAAAAAGAAATGATAGATTTAGGATTTGATGGGGCTTTAATGTCAGGAAGTGGTTCTTGTGTATTTGGGCTAACTCGCAATGAAGAAATTCTAGAAAAAGGGTATCAGTATTTTAGAGGAAAGTATTATTTTGTTAGAAAAACGGAAATCCTTAATGATATGTAACTAAAATATTAGATATCAACGGGATTTTATCGATGGTTTTTCACTTTTTGCTTTAACAAATGTAAATTTTTTGTTATTATGGTGTTGTTAAAAGAGGTGTGAAAATGAAAACATATGCGGTAGTAATGGCTGCTGGTAAGGGAACCAGAATGAAATCAGATAAGCCAAAGGTTGTTCATGAAGTTTTATATAAACCAATGATCAATCATATTGTTGATGAATTAAAACAAGTTGGCGTTGATGAGATTTATGTTATTGTTGGTCATAAAGCTGACGAAGTTGAAAAGTTGTTAGATGGTGTAAATATTGTTTATCAGCGAGAACAACTAGGTACTGGACATGCATTGATGCAATGTAGCGATGCTTTGGCTGGAAAAGAAGGAACTACAGTTGTTTTAAACGGTGATGCACCATTGATTACTAGTGATACAATTCGCAAATTGATTGCTTATCACAACGATAATCATTTGAAAGGAACGATCATGACCTGTGATTGTGACTTGGATAAAAAATTTGGTCGGGTAATTCGTGAAGATAACGAGGTTAAAGGAATTGTAGAATTTAAAGATTGTACGCCTGAACAAGTTAAAATTACTGAAATGAACTGTGGTGAATATTGTTTTGATAATCAAGCATTATTTGCAGCGTTAGAAAAAGTTACTAATAATAATGCTCAAAACGAATATTATATCACAGATGTAATTGAAATCATGAATAACGATAACTTAAAAGTTGGTGGTTACAAGATTGCTGATTTATCAGAAGTCGGTGGTATTAACGATCGAGTTGAATTGGCAGAAGCTACTAAGACTTTACAGTTAAAAGTAAATAAACAACATTTATTAAATGGTGTAAATATTATTGATATTAATAATACTTATATTGGGGTTGATGTTGAAATTGGTAGTGATACAACGATTGAACCAGGATGTATTATTAAAGGAAGGACAAAAATTGGGAACAATTGTCATATAGGACCATATTGTGAATTTGATAATGTCGAAATCAAAGATAACGTTGAAATTAAATATTCAGTTATTGCTGATTCAATTATTGAAAATGGTGTTGATATCGGTCCGTTTGCTAGACTAAGAACTAATTGTCATATCATGGAAAATGCTCATATGGGTAATTTCGTTGAAATGAAGAAAGCTGTTTTTGGTAAAGGAAGTAAAGCATCACATTTAACATATGTTGGTGATGCGACTGTTGGAAGTAATGTTAATTTAGGATGTGGTACTATTACATCTAACTATGATGGTAAAAATAAATATCAGACAGTTATTGGCGATAATGCTTTTATTGGATGTAATAGTAATTTAGTTGCGCCGGTTACTGTTGGGGCTAATGCATATGTTGCTGCTGGATCAACAATTACTGATCAAGTTAATGATGATGCCATGGCAATTGCAAGAGCAAGACAAGTAAATAAAGAAGGCTATGCAAAAGTTTTAGAAGAAAAGAGAAATCAAAGAGGGAAATAGGAGAATAAGATGAAGAACAAAATTACTGTCTTTTCGTTATCAGCTAGTAAAGAATTAGCTCAAGATATTGCAAATAAGTTAGGAACAAAAGTTGGTAAAAGCAAAGTCCATCATTTTGCTGATGGAGAAATTTTAGTAGAAATTGATGAATCAGTTCGTGGTAAAGATGTTTTTATTGTTCAATCGACATCTAATCCAGTTACTGAAAACTTAATGGAAATTTTGGTTTTAGTTGATGCTTTAAAAAGAGCATCTGCTAAAGAAATTACAGCCATCATTCCATATTTTGGATATGCTCGTCAAGATCGTAAAGCTAAACCAAGACAACCAATTACATCAAAATTAGTTGCTGATTTACTTACAGTTGCTGGGGTTACCAGAGTAGTTACTGTTGATTTGCATGCAGCGCAAATCCAAGGTTTCTTTGATATTCCAGTTGATGAAATGCAAGCTTTACCACTAATTTCTAATTATTTTAAAACTAAGAAATTAGAAGATATTTGTGTTGTTTCACCAGATCATGGTCGGGCTACTAGAGCACGTAAATTGGCCGTAGCTTTAGATGCACCAGTTGCCATTATTGATAAAAGACGTCCAAAACCTAATGTAGCTGAAATCATGGGGGTTTTAGGTGATGTATCTGGTAAGAATTGTATTATGATTGATGATATGATTGATACTGGAGGAACAATTGTTGCTGGTATTGAAATGTTAAAAGAAAAAGGGGCTAAATCAATACATGTTGCTTGTACCCATCCAGTATTTTCAGGACCAGCTGTAGAAAGATTACAAAATTCTTCAGCTGATGAAGTAGTGGTTACTGATACAATCAAGTTACCAGAAGAAAAATTATTCCCTAAATTAAAGATTGTTTCTGTTGCTGGTTTACTAGCAAAAACAATCGAAAATATTGAAAACTGTTTACCAGTTTCAGATGTATTCCAAATGTTTGATTTTGATAAATAAAGTTTAAATTTAAAAGGTAGTAACCTTGATATGATTATCAAGTTACTACCTTTTTGTATTAGACTAAAGAAACGTTTAACAGCTTTAAGTAATTTTTTTACCAAATGGTAAATGCCTCAGTAGCCAGATACTGATAAATGAAATAGTGGCAATACCGATAGTCAAACCGGGAACGATCAGCCAAGCTGACAAGTCGGAAGGAGCCAGATGATTTTTATATATATCCAGAAATAAAATATGAATCAAGTAGATTCCAAAAGAACAGCTGCCTAGAACATTAATCAAATTTTTTATTTTATCATTTATCTTGTCTTTCAATTTTGAGCGAATCATTAAAAGAAAAAATGCGACACTAGATAGAATAATTAACGGGTTGCCATATTCTAATGATTGTTCATAATGCACATTGCTAGAATAAGTCATAGTTATTGTCCAGACTATTGTAGCAATCATTGAAAGACCATAAATGATAATTGCTTTATTTTGAGTGATCGGTATTTGTTTTTTATATTTATATAAATAATAACCAATAAGAAAATAATAAGTATAGACACGATCACCTATCAATGGTAAATCATAATAAGCACTGGCATCATTTAGTGATAAGATATAATTACAGATAACTGCAATGGTAATGATAATTAAAAAAGCCTGTTCAATTTTAGGGGTCATATGATTACACATAACCTGTAAAAATGGCAATACTAAATAAATGGGAATAATTGCATATAAATACCATAAATGTTCTGTAACTGGTCGATAGAAGATTTCTAGTAAATTATATGATTCTTTTAAGTAAAATATCGTCCATAAATAATAGATAATGCTCCAAATTACTAAAGCAGTCACAAATCGTTTCCACCGTTTAAAATGTTTTTTTAACGGTTCATTCCTTCCTAATAATAAAGCACCAGAAATCATAAAAAAGCAGGGAACACTGATTCTAGCCAAGGTATTTAAAAGTAATGAAAAACCATACTCACTTTGAGATATTTGACCAAAAGCGCGACAATAGTAATTGGCTACATGGATTATGATTACTGACAAAAAGGAGATTACTCGAATGATCTCTAAATTATAGTCTTTTTCTTTCATTAAATTTCACCACCAAAATTAATTTTAGATCCGTTATTTTAGGTTTGTTAATATTATTATAGTAGATAATATTTAAAAGGTAATCAATTTTTATTTATAAAAATAAAAAATTTATGATTTGTTTAACAAAAATTAGGGATTGCAAAATATGATAAAAAAGAATAATATAGTTAGCATGAGCTAACAATATAATTAAAGGGGAGACATATGCAGATAACAAAAGAAAAACTGGTTTATTTATTATTTTTATATGAACATAAAGATAAAGGTTATACGCTAACTAGAATTGCCCAAGAAATGGGAATATCCAAATCAACCGTTAGTCGGGTTTTAAATACTTTTTATCAAGAAGGTCTGCTGCAAGAAAAAGGAAAAGGTGATTTATCTTGCCAAGGGTGCCAACTGGCTAGAAATTACCAAAAAGATATTAATAAATTAGCTGATTGGCTTCAAGATAGTGCTGATTTTAATCACAATGAAGCATATCAAGAAGCTGTTATCTTAATATTGACTTTGACTAAAGAGGCACGGGAAAAACTAGTCAATAACACCAGTAAAGAACGTCTTTTTAAATTGATTCATAACGTCAAAGAAATAAGTGGAGATATGCTGGCAGCCAACCTTGATGATGGAGAGTATCCATTTGCTTTTACTATTTATAAGAATGATCGAACTAGTATTTCAATGGCTAATGATGGCTTTTATCATCCAGGTATTTTAAAAGTTAAGCTTGGTCATGGGGAGCTGGTATTTAAACCGCGAGAAGTTGAACATGAATCGATAATGGGAAAAATAATTTTAAAAGGCAAATTAGATACGATGAAATATCAGGTCGATAATGAATATTTTTTAAGCAAAGTGCTTCGTGGTGATTTTATTATTCCAGTATCGAAATTGCATTTTCATTATAGTCGCGAGGAAAAGTTGTTACAAGCATCGTTAAAAGTGAAATTAAAACCAGAAGTAGGAATTATTCATATGCCTGAAAGTGAAGCTGTTTTAACAATAATGTTTAAATAGTGTTGCATAGGTAGCAACACTTATAAATGCACTAAAAAGGTAAGATAATCACTTTTTTGTAGTAATTTGTTGCAAGGGTGCAACAAAAATAACTGTTGCAATGCCAATAGAAAATGTTAAAATTCGATTGTGGTTAGCCAAAACTAACTAAGCGAATATTTTTTTGATAATTAAGTTAGATTTATCTAACAAATATAATATTGAGGAGGATAAGATGAAAAAAATATTAAAAGTCGCATTAGCTTTAATGATGGCCTTAACGATTCAAATGACGACATTACAATCTGCTAAGGCTATGGAAATTGATTTATCACAGCCCGGAACTTATGAAGTGCCAATTGCTTCACTAGTCTCTGCGGCGCCATTACAACCAGTGCAACAAGCATTTGCCAAAGCTTTTGGAGACAGTGTGGTAGTCGACGTTGATGAAGCTGGTAATCAAGTAGCGACGATCAATTTACAACATATGGTAATTGAAAACTTTATGGGTGGTAATTATCATGCTAATGTTGTATATGTTGATGGGGCAACTGTTGTTAGCCAAGGGCAAGAAGTTTATTCAGCTAATTTTGGGACTCCAGATAATCATGTTGAAATTACAGTACCAAAAACAGTCACATTACCATTAAATCTAGATGAAAATAATAGTCAAGTCATTACTATTAATGTTGATTTTATGGATGCTTTTTTAGGTAGTGGTAGTGCTTATGATACTAATGTAACTTTAACATTAGATATTGATAGTGCTACAATGAAAGCTGATTATAGTGGGGTTACTAGTGCTATTGCCAGTGCTAATGCTTTAGTGGCTAGTGATTATAGTGAAAAGTCATGGGCAGCGTTGCAAGCAGCAATCAATGAAGTTGTTTATGATTTAGATGCTAGTCACCAAGATGATGTTGATGCGATGGCTTTAGCTATTAATGATGCTATTGCTGCATTAGAAAAAGTATACTCTGATAGTAAATTAACTACTGATGGAACTTATACTGTTAATGTTCAATTATGGCATGCAACTGAAGATCGAGCTTCCATGGCAGCACAATCATTAGAAACAACAGCTACGATCGTTAAGGAAAATGGTCAAGCGACGATGTATATTACAACAAAAGAAATGACATTTGGTACGATCAAAGCTTGTTTACAAGAACTTTATTTAGGAAATGAAACTAGTGATTATCATAATAATCCTGCAACTGTAGAAGCTCGTGATGCAAATGGTAATCCAACAATGTGGTCTTTTGTTTTACCTCATGAAAATGAATATATCGATGTAATGGTAAACCCTCATGTAGCGATGATGGGAAATATGGATTTAGGAGCTCGGATCAAAGTTGATTATACAACATTGACAAAAGTATCTGATACAACTAGTAAACCAGAAGCACCAGAAACGACTGTAGATGATAGTAATACCGAAGCTTCTAATAATGATATTACTAGTACTGATGCTACAACATCGGCTGTAAAAACAGGGGATAATGCTCATTTTGAATTAATGGGTGGATTATTAATTTGTTCATTAGCTGCAATTGCATTTATAACAAGAAAAAAATTATGTAAATAATTGTAATTAAAAATGTTGATGGGGCATTGATGATAATGCTCCATCTTTAGTTTGGAGGTATAAAATGAAAAGGATATTAAAAGGTATTACGATCATGTCATTGCTTTTAATGCTTTTAGTTCCTTCTAAAATTATGGCTATCGACGATGGAGCTTATCTAGCAGGACGAACGACTAGTTATGCTAATCCCTTGACTGGTCAAACCGAAGATGGAGGAACTAATATTGCATTAGGTGATAGTATGGCCAATAGTTTAGTGCCATCACAACTATTAGTGGAACAAACTAATGGGAAAATTTATGTTACATTTGGAATTGGTTTGGCTTCAAATATTAGTAATTATAGCTTTAAACTAATGAATAGTAGTGGTCAATTTAGTAGTGTCTCAGCTACTCAAACTGGTAGCAGCAGCGCTAATGGGGATACCGTTAAGCACTTTAGGGTGCAAGTCAACTCACTAAGTGACTATATTAGTCCAGTTGTATATGTTGATCCAATGGGGCGTAATGTCCAATTCTTCATAAAACTGGATACTGGTTCTCTGACTCCAGGAACGGGAATATATAAAAGTGAAATGATTCCTGCCACTACTAATGAGTCAACGACTACAAGTCAAAATACTAATACAACAGAGGAAACTAATGAAGCAACAACAAACGAAGAGGCTGTAGCTCCGGAACCTGAAGTAGTTGAAAACACTAATGTTGTCGGCAAGATAAATCGGGAAACGTTATTTGAAGGAGTATCAGGATTATCAGCTCATGTAATGGATAGTGACGGTCAAGAAGATGAAGAATTAGAATTGACGGTTACTAATTTAAAAAACAATAAGGAAACTAGTCAAGATAAAAAAAGTAATAATTTACCGTTAATAGTTGGGGGAATTGTTGTTGTCGGGGTATTAGTGGTTGCAGGAGGTGTATATTATGTTAAAAAAATTAAGAAATAGTTTTTTATCATTGTTGTTAGTAATTACTATGGCTGGTTGTGTTGATCAAAGCGGTGGTAGTGCTAGTAATGATGAGCTAACGATTGCCGCTACATCGGTAGCAGTATGCGAAGTGTTAGAAGCGTTAGATGTTCCTGCCAGCCAGGTAATTGCTATTCCGACTACTGAGTCATATACAGTACCTGAGCGCTATCAAGATGCTATTGAACTAGGAACCGCCATGGCTCCAGATATGGAACAGCTAGCAACTCTAAAACCAGATTTAATCTTAAGCCCTAATTCTTTAGAAGGAGAGCTAGCCAGTAAATATAGTGATATTAAAATCAGTTCAGCGTTTTTAAATTTAAAAAGTATTTCTGGGATGTTTAAAAGTATTGAAGAGTTAGGCAAGTTATTAGACTGTCAAGATGAAGCGACAAAATTGGTTGATGAATATGTTGATTATATGGTCTCTTTTAGAGAAAAATATCAAAATCAAACTAGTCCACGTGTTTTAATTTTAATGGGACTTCCTGGTGGCAGCTATGTAGTAGCGACTGAATCAAGTTATGTTGGTGATTTAGTTAGATTGGCTGGTGGCACTAATATTTATGGGGATGGTGACGGTCAGGATTTTGTTAACGTTAATGTTGAAGATATGTTACAGCAAAATCCTGATATTATTTTACGTACTAGTCATGCTATGCCTGAACAGGTAATGGAAAGTTTTAAAACGGAATTTGCGGAAAATCCTATTTGGAGCCAATTTACAGCTGTCGCTAATAATCGGGTTTATGACTTAGATAATAATTATTTTGGTATGAGTGCCAATTTTAATTATCAAAAAGGTTTAGAAAACTTAGAGGAAATTTTATATGGAACTAATTAAAAAGCATCCTAAAATATTTATTGGCGCTTTACTAGTTATTTTATTTATGTGCTTTTTTGTAGCCATTAATTTAGGTAGTATTGATATTTCATTATCGAAACTATTTCGAGGGTTATTTATTGAATATGATAGTGATGTTGCCAGTGTTTACAATATTCGGTTTCCTCGAGTAATTGTTGCAATGTTAGTTGGTGGGGCGCTGGCATTATCTGGCTTGTTATTTCAAGTCGTTTTGAAAAATCCATTGGCTGATCCAGGAATTATCGGAATTAGTAGTGGAGCTAATTTAATTAGCTTGCTAACCGGAATATGTTTACCACAGCTTTATTCTTTGGTTCCATTATTAGCTTTTTTAGGTGGCGTGGCTACTTTTGCAATTATATATAGTTTATCATGGAAAGCCGGATTTAAAACTACTAGAATCATCTTAATTGGCGTAGCACTTAATTATACGATTAGTGCTTTAATTAGCGTAGTTGAAAGTTCCAGTGCTTCAATTGCTAGTCAGGCAACCGGAACGATTGTTTTATATACTTGGAATGATGTTAAAATCTTAGTAATTTATCTATTACCAATTATTATCATAACTTTATTTATGGCAAAAGCTTGTAATCTATTGGCATTAGAAGACCGTACTTTAACTTCACTGGGAATCAATGTTAATTTATATCGTTTTGGTTTATCATTTTTAGCGGTTTTATTATGTAGTATTGCAGTATCAATAGCTGGTGTAATTGGCTTTATTGGTTTGTTGGTTCCACATATTGCCCGATTATTGATCGGGATGGAACATAAGTATTTGTTACCAGTTAGTTTTTTACTAGGAGCTATCGTTTTATTAGTGGCTGATACTGTTGGTCGTGTTATTATGGCTCCTTATGAAATTTCTGCAGCAATTATCATGGCTGTTATTGGTGGACCATTATTTATCATTTTATTGAAACGGAGCATTGATGTAAATGGAAGTTAAAAATATTAGTTTAAGTTATCAAAAAAAGCCTTTTATTGATAACTTATCTTTAAAATTTAAGCCTAAACAAATAACCTCGATCATTGGTCCCAATGGAAGTGGAAAATCGACTTTATTAATGCTATTGAGTCGTATCTACAAACCAGCTACCGGTATCATCACTTTAAACAATCAAAATATCTGGGATTATAAAATTAAAGAGTTTGCCCAAAATATAGCTGTTGTTCATCAAAAAAATCAATTATATGGTGACTTAGATGTTAAAACAATCGTTGGATATGGACGTTTACCATATTTAAATTATCATCAAAGTTTAAATAAAGAAGATTATCAGATTATTGATTGGGCTTTAGAAATTACTAATTTAAAAAAATACCAAAATCGTCAATTGGCAAACCTGTCTGGTGGGCAACAGCAACGTGTATGGTTAGCAGTAGCATTAGTTCAAAAAACACCTATTTTATTATTGGATGAACCAACGACTTATTTAGATGTTAAGTATCAAATTGAAATCTTAAATTTAATAAAAAAAATTAATCAAGAATATCAAATGACTGTAATTATGGTCCATCATGATATTAACCAGGCAATCAATTATAGTGATGAAATTGTGGCTATGAAAGATGGAAAAATATTATTTCAAGGGGCTCCTAATGAGGTTATATCCTCAAAGTCTTTACAAGAACTCTATGATTATCAGTTACAGGTTATTGATCATCAAAATCAAAAGATCGTTTTAAACTATCAAACTACCAATATTAATAACCATAATTTGCCATAATAAATAGATAATCTCTTAAAATAATGAGCAATTTAATCGAAAATTATTTTCTATAATAACATCGTAGTCAAAAATAAATTATGTTTTTTTCAATCCTTTCTCAAATAAGACTACTACTCTTTGGATATCTTTCCCTGATATCTACTTAAGCAAACAGTTTAGCTGTTTGCTTTTTGTATATTCTTAACTTTTTTTGTCAAAAATATTTATATGAAAAATAAATATAAATTTTCAAAAAATGAAAATTTATGATTTTTCGAAAAAGAAGTAGCTATTCCTTGATGATATTAGCGAAAACAAACGAAATATTTTGATTTTATCATGTATTTTTGAAATTGATAAGTGGGTGATTCTTTTAGAGATTTGACAAACTAGTTTGATTTTGTTAATATACTGCGGAGGTGAATTTATGTACTTTGATACGCATTGTCATTTAAATAGTGAAGAATTATATGAAAATCATGACTTTTTTGTTAGTCGGGCTTTAGATAATCAAGTAAATCATATGGTAGTTGTGGGATATACTTTAGAGTCATCTAAAAAAGCCATTGAACTGGCTAATCAGTATGATTTTATCTATGCAGCAGTAGGAATTGGTCCTAATGACTGTCTAGAAACAACTAAAGAAGATATGGCAATCCTTGAGGAGTATTTAAAAGCACCCAAGGTTGTGGCTTTAGGTGAAATCGGTCTTGATTATTATTGGGATACGGTTGGTAAAGAAAAACAGATGGAAGTATTTCAATGGCAAATGGATTTAGCTAAGAAATATCAAAAACCAGTTGTTATTCATTGCCGGGATGCCTATGAAGACACATACCAAGTATTAAAACGCAATGGACATCCAGGAATTATGCATTGTTATAGTGGGTCGGTCGAAATGGCTAAACGTTTTATCGATATTGGTTTTTACATTTCACTAGCTGGTCCTGTAACTTTTAAAAATGCGCGAGTTCCTAAAGATGTGGCAGCAAATATTGATTTAGATAATTTATTAATTGAAACTGACTGTCCTTATTTGACTCCTCACCCTTATCGAGGTAAGTTGAATGAGCCTGCAAATGTTGTGTATATTGCCCAGGAAATAGCTAAGCTAAAAAACATGGAGATAGAAAACGTTGCAAGGGCGACAACGTTTAATGCCAAAAAAGTTTTTGGTATTAAATAGGAGGAAAAATAATGAACAAAATTAAAGAAGCAGTTATTAACGCGGACCCCCGTATGAAGGGGTTGGTTGTGGTAATGATTGCTTATTTAGGAATCATGTGTGCCTTTTTTAATGTCGGGGCCACTGATCAAATTGATAACTATGTGGAAACTGTTGATGTAACAGTTGCTGATGGTAACCAGGGAGAAAAAGGATATCTGGTTAGACAAGAAACAGTAACCGATGTTTTAAGTGAATTAGGAATTACAGTTAATCCACAAGATATCTTGAATTTAGATGCAAATTATGTAGTTAATGAAGGTGATTTAATTCAAATCACCCGTGTCAATGAAGCAAATATAGACGAAATCGTATCTGTTAAGTCTAATACGGTTAATACTACCGGTCTAGAACTTTTTACAACAAAGGTTACTCAACAAGGGCAAGATGGCCAAGTAAAAAACACTTATAAAGTAACTTATCAAAATGGTAATGAAGTAAGTAGAGAATTAATTGGCAGTGAAGAAATTGCTCCAGTAACTGATACGATTATTGAAACTGGTGTTGTTCAAGAAGGCGCTTATTTTACCGGACGTCTTACGACATATGGTGGTGATTGCGCTGGTGGTAATGGAACGTCATCAAGTGGCATTAAGTTAAGTCCAATTTCTGGAGTTCAAGGTTCAAACAGTGCCAAGTTAACTTATAATGGACGTTCTTATTATTGTTTGGCGGCTGATCCATCAATTCCATTTGGAACTATTATTGAAATTACCAATCATAATTTAAGCATTGAATCAACAGCTTATGGAATTGTTGTTGATCGTGGTGGTGCGATTACTGGTAATAAAATTGATATTTTCAATGGTACTGAAGCTGGTAAATATTTTAGTGGTGGCACTTCAAACAATACCCAATTTAAAATTATATCAGTAGGAAGTGGCAAAAACTTCTGGCGATAACTAACTAATTTTTTAATTAGTTAGTTTTTTTTAATGATTTGAAGTATTTTGATTTAAAATCTTTAGTGTTTTAAAAAGCGATAATTTGTAGTACAATAGATAACGATTATAAGGAGGTAAAAAACATGTATGATATAATTGTAGTAGGCGGTGGTCATGCGGGAATTGAAGCATCATTAGCACCAGCACGTATGAAACATAAAACTGCTTTAGTAACCTCTAATTTTAACAATGTCGGTAGTTTGCCATGTAACACCTCTATAGGAGGGCCGGCTAAAGGAATTATTGTCCGGGAAATAGATGCGTTAGGTGGACAAATGGGGATTACTGCCGATAAAACATATTTACAAATGAAAATGTTAAATACAGCTAAAGGGCCAGGGGTACAATCACTTAGAGCTCAAGCTGATAAAAAGAAATATCCCCGTTATATGCAGGAAGTATTAAAAAAACAAGAGAATCTCGATATTATTGAAGGAATGGTTGAAGATTTAATTGTTGAAGATAATTGCGTAAAAGGGGTAGTATTAGAAGATGGTCAGAAAATATTTGGTAAAGCGGTCATCTTAACAACCGGAACTTATTTAAAAGCCGAAATACTTTGTGGTCATCATAAACATGCCAGTGGACCAGATCAGCAAAAAGAATCAAAATATTTATCAGATCGTCTAGCCCAGTTAGGTTTTAGAATTCAAAGATTAAAAACCGGAACCCCACCACGAGTAGATATCGATAGTGTTGATTATTCAAAAACGACGATTCAACCAGGAACTGATGCTAAATTAGCCTTTAGTTATCAAACTAATGAATTTGTACCAATTGAAAAGCAGACACCATGTTATTTAACTTATACTAACGAAAAAACTCATCAAATCATTCGTGATAATCTCGATAAATCAAGTATGTATGGTGGGATTGTCAAAGGAGTGGGACCACGTTATTGTCCATCAATTGAAGATAAAGTAGTCAAATTTGCTGATAAAAAACAGCATCAGATCTTTTTAGAACCAGAGTCTAAAGAGATGAATACGATTTATGTTCAAGGTTTTTCAAGCTCATTGCCTCATGATGTTCAAGAAGAAATGATTCGAACTATTCCTGGTTTAGAGCATTGTAAAATTTTAAAATATGCTTATGCGATTGAATATGATGCAATTGACCCATTGCAATTATGGCCATCACTAGAAACTAAAGTAATCGAAAATCTGTTTACAGCTGGTCAAATTAATGGAACAAGTGGTTATGAAGAAGCAGCGGGGCAAGGATTGATTGCTGGAATTAATGCTAGTTTGAAACTTGAAAATAAAGAGCCACTAGTTTTAAAACGAGATGAAGCTTATATTGGGGTTATGATTGATGATTTGGTTACTAAAGGAACTGACGAGCCATATCGGATGCTTACAAGTCGAGCTGAATATCGTTTATTGATTCGTCATGACAATGCTGATGAACGTTTGATGAAATATGGTCATGATGTTGGATTAGTTAGTGATGAAGTGTATCAACAATATGAAACTAAGATGCAAGGAATATTTGATGAAATTGAACGGTTAGATACTATTCGTTTTACGCCTAAACATGAAATAAATGATTTATTAGAACAATGTCATTCAACCCGTTTAACTGAAGGAATTTCTGCCAAAGAATTAATTAAACGACCTGAATTGAGTTATGAAGTGTTATTGCCTTATCTTGATGCGCCTGATTTATCACCAGAACAACGGCGCAGAATTACGATCTTGATAAAATATAAGGGATATATTGATAAGGCTAAACGCCAGGCGATAAAACAAAGTAAGATGGAAGAAAAGAAAATTCCTGGTGATATTGACTATAGTCAAGTTACTAACCTTGCTTTAGAAGCCAAACAAAAACTAAATAACATTCGGCCATTAACGATTGGACAGGCATCAAGGATATCAGGAATTAATCCAGCTGATATTTCCGTTTTATTGATATATTTAAAACAAAAATACAATGAGGGATAAGTATGGATGAATTAGAGTTTGTTAAGAAGTTACAAGAACAAGGAATTGTTTTATCATCGCGGCAACAAGAACAATTTGCCTTGTATTATCAAATCTTAGTTGAATGGAATCAAAAAATGAATTTAACAGCAATTACGGAAAAAGAAGATGTTTATTTAAAGCATTTTTATGATTCTTTGACAATTGCTTTTGATTTTAAATTTGATCATCAAAAAATTATTGATGTTGGAGCGGGAGCCGGATTCCCTAGTATCCCCTTAAAAATTGTTTTTCCAGAATTACAAGTTACCATTGTTGATTCCTTAACAAAAAGAATAACTTTCTTAAATCATCTGTTTAAACAGTTAGAATTAGAAAACTGTCAGGCTATCAGTGCTCGGGCGGAAGAATATGCGAAAAATCATCGTCAGGAAGTGGATGTTGTAATGGCCCGTGCAGTTGCCAGATTAAATATTTTAGATGAATTATGTTTACCATTAGTAAAAACTGGAGGTTATTTTTTAGCGCTTAAAGGTTTAAAAGCAGCTGAGGAATTACAAGAAGCCAAACGGGGAATTACTATCTTGGGAGGCCAAATTGAAAAAGTAACCGACTTTACTTTGACTAATAACGATCATCGCAGTAACATTATTATTAAGAAAATCAAAAATACACCAGCTAAATATCCACGAATGTTTAGTAAGATAAAAAAACAACCTTTATAGGAGAAAGTATGTTAGAGAAAGTATATAAACAAATTGATATTGATAAAATACAAGCTAATGAAAATCAGCCTCGAACAGTTTTTGACGATGAAAAGATTGAAGAGCTGGCAATGTCAATTAAAGAAAATGGATTGATTCAGCCTTTAATCGTTCGTAAACAAAACCGTAATTATCAAATTATTGCTGGTGAAAGACGCTATCGTGCCTGTAAGCTGGCCGGTTTAAAATCAATTCCATGTATTATTAAAGATATTGATGATAAACAGATGGATACATATGCCATTATCGAAAATATTCAGCGGGAAGATCTCACCCCAATTGAAGAAGCTAATGCTTATAAAACGTTGATCGATACTTATGGCATGAATCAGACAGAACTAGCAAATAAAGTTGGTAAAAAACAATCAACGATTGCCAATAAGTTACGGTTATTAAAACTATCTGATAATGTAAAAGAGGCTTTAAAATCAAAACAGATTACTGAACGTCATGCTCGAGCAATGTTAAGTCTCGATGAGCAAAAGCAACAAAAAGTTTTACAAGAAGTTGTTGATAAATCTTTAAATGTTAAACAAACTGAAGCATTGATCAATCAAGTTCCAAAAGTAAAGCCACGAAAAGCAAATCCAGTAAAAGTTTCTCGAAACTTTAAGATAGCTATTAATACTATTAATCAGGCAACGGCACTGATTCAAAAATCCGGAGTAGAAGTAGTTAGTGAAACTGAAGAAAAAGACGACGAATATGTTATCATTCTACATGTAAAAAAATAATTTACAAACATAGATGGGGGAATATGATGATTAGAGTTTATACGACACCGGCAAGTCAATCATGTCGAAAAGTCATTGCCTGGTTGAAAGAACATAATCTAAGTTTTATTGAAAAGAATATTTTTTCATCAGATCTACATACAAGTGAAATTCGTGAAATCTTAGAGCGTTGTGAAAACGGAACCGATGACATTATTTCTAAAAAAAGTAAAATTATTAAATCAACTGATATTGATTTAGATAGTATGAAAATGGATGAGTTAATTGCTTTTATCAAGGCTAATCCATCAATACTAAGACGACCAATTATTATGGACGAACATCGTTTTCAAGTTGGATATAACGAAGAGGAGATTAGGGCATTTATTCCTCGAAATTTACGTCGATAAAAAAGGAGCTGTTATTTAAATGAATCATTTAAATAATGGCTCTATTTTTATACTTATTGACCCAATCTCATTATCTAGATAAAATTAAAGTAAGAAAATACTTTAAAAAATATTTGCAATATTGGTTTTATAAAAGGGAAAATAGTAAGATCAATTAAATTGGCAGGATATAAACTAATGGGAAAGTACTAATGATGTTATATTGATAGTTAACTGTAATATTTTGGTAGTGTAAAGAGTTTATGAAAAATTAATATCGAACCAAAAATTTTCTGCACTTTTTTACACGAATCCGCAAAAAAAAGAAAGATGAAATCCAGTTTTGAAAAATCATAAATCTTTGAAACCTGAA